>DASRKZ010000166.1:0-2567 GCA_035648675.1 Solirubrobacteraceae bacterium | reverse complement strand
GAGTCGGCAGCTGTACGAGCAGCAGAACCAACAGGGCGGCGACCCTGGACTTCGCCTTGGTCAAGCGCCTAGGGACATTTTCGCTCGACGTCGCCCACCACGCGCGCAGCCCGCGGTTGGCCCTGCTCGGCCCCTCCGGGGCGGGTAAGACGCTCACCCTGCGCCTACTCGCCGGGCTGGCCTCCACCGAAGGCGGACACGTCCGGACCGGCACGCAAGCGCTGGATCCCCTCCCCGCCGAGCGGCGGGGAATCGGCTATGTGCCCCAGCAGCCGGCGCTGCTGCCGCGGCGCACGGTCTGGCGCCAGGCCACCTTCGGCGCGCGGGCACAACCGGGTCTCGCCGCCTGGTGGCTTGAGCGCCTGGGCCTGGGAGGGCTGGAGGACCGCTACCCGGACGAGCTCTCGGGAGGACAGCAGCGGCGGGTCGCGCTCGCACGGGCCCTGGCCGTGGCACCACGCGTGCTGCTGCTCGACGAGCCGTTCACGGGGCTCGACGCCCCGGTGCGCGACCGGCTGCGCCGCGAGCTGCGCCGGCTGCAGCTCCAGACTGGTCTGAGCACCGTGATCGTCACGCACGATCCCGAAGAGGCCGCGCTGCTGGCTGATGAGATCATCGTCCTCGACCACGGTCGCGTGCTGCAGGCCGGCACGCGCGAGTCGGTCTTTCGCGCGCCGGGCTCCCCTCAGGTAGCCGCTCTACTGGGTATCGCCAACACGCATCGTGGCGTGCTCGTCGCCCCGGACCGCATCAGCAGCAATGGGGCTGAGATACAGGTCTGTAAGTGCGAGCTGCACGAGGGGACGGAGGTCGTCTGGTGCGTGCGCCCCGAGCACATCTCCCTGCGGCCCGGGGGCCGATATACGGCCGTCCTGCAGGACGATATCGACCTCGGCTCCGTGCGCGAGCTGGCGATCTCCCTCGCGGGGACGTTGGAGCTCACCCTGCGTACCGCGGACGCGCGGCCACTGACGATCGGGCAGACCTTGCGCCTGGAGCTGGCGCCCGCGGACGTCAGCGTCTGGCCGCTGGCGGGCGATGCGGCGCCGGACGATGCGCTGCCCACGGCCAGCCGCGCCTCCTGAAGAAGATCACGCAGAACGAGCTCGAGTCAGCCGCCGATGTAGGACATCTCGACCTTCGGTTGGCGAGTGCTCGCGGGCGGGCGCGCCTCGGAGTAGCGGTCAGCCCGGTCACTCCAGATCGAGGTGAGCTGTCGGGCGATGTCTTGGTCAGAGGCTCCGCCGCGCAGCAGGGCACGCAGGTCGTGCCCGTTGGAGGCGAACAGGCAGGTGTAGAGCTTGCCCTCGGCGGAGAGCCTCGCGCGGGTGCAGTTTCCACAGAAGGGCTGGGTGACCGACGCGATCAGACCGATCTCCCCGGCGCCGTCGCGGTAGCTGTGACGCCGGGCAACCTCGCCCGGGTAGCTTGGCTGCAGCGGCTCCAGCGGCCAGGAAGCATCGATCGTGCTCAAGATCTCCGCGGCCGGGACAACCTCATCAAGCGTCCAGTGGTTGCTCGTTCCGACATCCATGTACTCGATGAAGCGCAGGGTGTGGCCACGGCGGCGGAAGTAGTCGGCCATCGGCAGTAGGCAGTGGTCGTTGACGCCGCGCTTGACGACCATGTTGACCTTCAGGGGAGCCAGCCCGGCGTCCGCGGCGGCGTCGATGCCCTCAAGGACCCGGGCGACGGGGAAACCGACGTCGTTCATCGCACAGAAGACCTCGTCGTCGAGCGCGTCGAGGCTGACCGTTATACGAGTCAAACCAGCGTCCGCTAGAGCGCGAGCCTTGGCGGCGAGCATCGAGCCGTTTGTGGTCAGGGCGATGTCGCTGATGTCGTCGAGGCCGGCGAGCATCTCGACCAGCCGCTGCAGGTCGCGGCGCAGCAGCGGCTCGCCACCGGTGAGACGCACCTTCGTGACGCCCTGATCGGCGAACAGGCGGGCCAAGCGGAGGATCTCCTCGAAGGAGAGCAGCTCGGCGCGGGGCAGGAACGCGAAGTCGCCGCCGAAGAGCTCCTTCGGCATGCAGTAGCCGCAGCGGAAGTTGCAGCGATCGGTGACCGAGAGGCGCAAGTCGCGCAGCGGGCGCGCGTGCTGATCGAGAGTCGCGATCATGACGTTGCCTCTCAGCGTACCCGTGGCGTCATGGCAGCCCGTCACTCGCCCCGGGAGTGGGCCGCTATTAGACTGGTCGCTAGAGGTGGCGGTGCACATGATCGAGATCGAGGAGGCCCGGCGCCTAGTACTTGAGGGGGTTTCCTCGCTGCCGAGTGAGAGGCTGGCGCTGCGGGAGTCGCTCGGACGCGTACTCGCGGAGGATGTGGCCAGCGGCGAGGACGTGCCCGCATTCGAGAACTCCGCGATGGACGGCTTCGCCGTTCGTGCCGCTGAGACCCACGGCGCGGGGCTCGAGTCACCGTTGATATTGAGCGTCGTTGATGAGTCGCGCGCCGGTCATCCGGCGACATCCAGCCTGGAGGCCGGGCAGGCCATCGCGATCTCGACCGGTGGGGTGATACCGACCGGTGCAGATGCTGTGATCCCGCTCGAGCAGACCACC
>DASRKZ010000165.1:0-2109 GCA_035648675.1 Solirubrobacteraceae bacterium | reverse complement strand
CTCCGCCTTCGGCGCCGGAATACTGGCAACCCGGGGCCTACTCGACACCAGCGGCGACGTATGGGCCATCCCGGCGCCCCTCATCGCCTGGATGCTCAACGACTGAAGCCCCAGACAGCTTCGCCGACGGGCCGCCACACTCTGATCCGGCGACATGAGCTCCTCGGCGGACTGCGCTTGGGCTCGATCGAGAGAAGCATCACAAGCGCGGCGTAAGTTGCTCACTCAATTGATTTGAGCGCATCGCCATATCGCTATACCGCTCAACCCAACAAGAGAGTTGTGTTATGATTCTCGACTTCGATGACCGTGGGAATCTCCCACCCGGTATTCACCACGCGACCTGGACGCAGATCGTGACCCGCTACGCCACCAGCGCTCGCCGCCGAGAGCTACTCAATGGGCTCTTGGACGCACTGCTCTCGCTGAAGGCCGCCGGCTGCACCACTGCCTACCTCGACGGCAGCCTCGTCACGGTCAAGGAGCACCCCGACGACTTCGACGCCTGCTGGGAGTCCACGTGTGTAGTGCTTGACCGCCTCGACCCCGAGCTGCTGGACTTCAGCGACGAACGTGCCGCACAGAAGGCCCGCTACGGTGGGGAGCTGTTCCCGGCCGAGGCCGCCGCCGAGCCAGACGGCCCAACCTTTCTCGAGTACTTCCAACGCGAGCGCATCACCAAGCGACCCAAGGGCATCATCGCCATCGATCTGACAGGACTCTCATGATCACCAACCAGCGCGAATACCGCATCACCAAGTCCTGGATTGCCCGTTTCGAAGGCAGTCAGATCGGCTATGCCGCACGCGAGCTCGGCCCCAACGTCGACCCAGGCATGAAGCAGGTGATGCACGACGCGCTCGGCAGCGAGATCGAAGTGCTGCGCGGACAGATAGAGCACTACGAGAAGCTGCGCGACGGACACATCACCAGCCGCGAGATCACCTCCCTACGCGAGCTGCCAACCGCACTGATCGAAGCCCGGATCGCCGCGAGACTCACCCAACGCCAGCTCGCCAAACGAATCGACGTCGCCGAGCAGCAGATCCAACGCTGGGAGGCCAACGAGTACGGCGGTGTGAACCTCGACCGACTCCAGACCATCGCCGACGCTCTCGGCGTCCGCATCCACGAGACCCTCACCTACAGCAGCGCGGCATAGACCGGGTCCCGGAGATGCGGATCTTCCTCACCGGCGCCAGCGGCTTCGTCGGCCGGGTTCTCTCCGCCCAGTTGCTCGCGGGCGGGCACCATGTCAGCGCGCTCGTGCGGCGGCCCGGCTCCCAGCCCGCCGGGACGCACCCAGTCGCGGGCGATCTCTCCGACGGCCCACGCCTCAGCGAAGCGCTCGCCGCCGCGCGCCCCGACTGCGTGATCCACCTCGCCGCCGAGATCGCCTCCCAGCGCGATGCCCAGAAGATCCACGCCGTCAACGTCTCCGGGACCGCGCATCTGGTCGAGGCCTGCCTCGGGCTCGCCGGCGCCTCCCCGAGCGCCGCGCCGCGGCTGGTGTTCGCCTCATCCGTCGTCACCGGCGACGCCCACGGCGCGCTCCTCTCCGAGGACACCCCGCTGCCGGTCGAGACGCCCTACGGGCGCTCCAAGCAGGAAGGGGAGCGGCTCGTGCTCGCATCCGGACTACCCGCCGTCGTGATTCGCCCATCGCACGTCTACGGGCCCGGCGGCTGGTACGCCGAGGAGCTCATCCCCCGCCTCCGCCAGCCCGGGCGCTTCGCGGTGATCGGGCGCGGCACGAACCTCTGGGACGTCGTCCACGTCGATGACGTCGCCGCCGCCCTCCTCCTCGCCGTCGAGCAGGCGCCCGCCGGATCGATCTACCACGTCGCCGACGACCAGCCCCTCAGCTTCTACGACTTCATGGCCCTCACCGCCCTCTCGCTCCACGTCGGTCCCCCGCGGCGGATTCCCGCCGCGCTCGCGCGGGTCGTCGCCGGGCGCGCCGCCGTCGCGGCCGTCGTGCGCTCCGCGCGGTCCTCCAACGCCAAGATCAAGCGGGAGCTCTCCTGGGCGCCGCGGTTCCCCTCCGCGCGCCTCGGGGTGCCGGATGCCGTCGGGCGGCTCGGGTTGGGGTGAGGCGGGGGTTCGGTC
>DASRKZ010000164.1:0-9292 GCA_035648675.1 Solirubrobacteraceae bacterium | reverse complement strand
CCCATCCCACCCTCTCGCTCAACCTCCACCCCGGCAGCTACACCTTCTTCTGCTCGCTCCCCGACCACGAGGCCAAAGGCATGAAAGCCACGCTCGTCGTGCAGTGAGCCGGCGCCACGCAGGCGCCCACGTGACACCTGCACAAGACACTCCTCGCGATACGAGCCTCAGGCCACCCGCCGCACGACAACGGTGCGGTCGGCTTCAGCGGCAATCTCCCAGCCGGGAGTGGCGTCAGCCGAGCGGAAATGGCCTACCACGACCGCCGTCGGCCCCGGCAGCCCGCGCCCTCCGGGCCGGTCGGCCCGGGCGTCGTGGAACACCACGCGCCCGCCGACGGGCACGAACGTGCGCCAGGAGGACCAGTCAAGCTCACAGCCCGCCTCGGAGTGGTCGCCGTCGATGAACACCAGGTCGGCCTCTCCCCGCCAGCGCTCGGCCACCTCGTGGGAGAGCGCCACGTGCCACCGCACCGAGGGAGCCGCCGCGCCGCGCCGACGCGCCGCCCGCTCGACCACGCGGCGCGTCGCCCACTCGGTGGCGCCCCATCCGTTCGGCAGCGCGTCGGGATGGCGCCCGAAGGGATCGACCAGATGCAGCTCCGCGTCCGCCCCAAGCGCGTCGCACAGCGCCAACGCCGAGGAGCCCTCGTAGACCCCGATCTCGACCACCCGCCGCGCTCCCCGTGCGGCCTCCAGCAGCACCCGCGCGTCCTCCGCGGAGTGCATCGTACGTGGTGGTATCACCCCGAGCCCCACCGCCGCGGCCCGCAGGCGCACGTCATCACGCAGACGATCGGGCGTGATCCCGCGAATGGGCGCGGGCAGGAGGCTCACGACCGCGGACTCACCAGCGCGAGGGCGGGAAGCGCCGTTCGGTAGCGCGCCGGGTCACGTGTCAGCAGGACCCGACCAGTCACGAGGGCGTGCGCTCCGATATAGAGGTCGGGCAGCGGAGAGCGCTTCTTTCCACCACGCCGGCGATACTCGCGAAAGCACTTCCCCGCAACGAATGCGGCCTCCCACGGCAGGTCCTCACGCTCGATCTGCTCGGGCAGCGCGTTCTCCAGTTCCTCAATGCGCTCAAAGCGAACCGAGATCTCCGCATAGATGATCGGGTTGATAATCACTGGTCCCACATCTACCGCCTCGATGAGCGCGGCCTCCGACCACGACATCCAAACGGGGTCTTCGGTGAAGAGGTCGAGCAGTACGTTGGCGTCGACGACGGTACCGCCGGGCGAGCTCTCAGTTCTCACCGCGGGTGAGCGCCATGATCTCGTCGGTGGTCATCTTGACTGTCCCCTGTCCGACCATCCGCGCCGCTACTTCCTTGCCCTTGCCGGTCCGGGCTCGCACCAAACGCGCACCCCCGCTATCCATCTGGAAGTCCACCTCGCTGCCCGGTGTGATCCCAAGTCGCTTACGCACATCGCGGGGGATCGTCACTTGTCCCTTGCTCGTCACACGCATGGCCAGAGACTACCACAGGTAAGACGGTCGGGTATTACTTCAACGTCTTACCAAGACTCAGACCGCGGAGACCTGCTCCTCGTCGGCCACGCGGAAGGAAGAGCCGCAGCCGCAGGCAGCGACGACGTTGGGGTTCGAGACCTTGAAGCCCGCGCCTTGGAGGCTCTCCTCGTAGTCGATCACCGAGCCACTTACGAACGGCAGGCTCTCGTCGTCGACGAGCAGCTTCAGCCCGTGGCTCTCGAACACGATGTCGCCGTCGCGCTGCTCGTCGAACGCGAGCTGATACTGAAAGCCCGAGCAGCCGCCCCCGCGCACACCTACGCGCAGGCCCGCCATGTTCACGTCGGCGTCCTGCGCGGCGAGGAACTCCTCGACCTTCTCGGCACCCTTGTCGCTAATGGTGATCATCGCTTTCCAAAGTATAGCGGCTAAGCTGGAGCTGAAATGCCCTCTCCAGATGATCTAAAGCAGCGCATCGAGAACTCGATCCCGGGAGCCCACGCGGAGGTCGAGGACTACACCGGCGGGGGCGATCACTTCCGCGCGACCGTCACCGCCGCGGCGTTCGAGGGACGCAGCCGGATCGAGCAGCACCGGCTCGTCTACGAGGTCTTCGGCGCGGAGATCGGCGGCGCGATCCACGCCCTCTCGTTGAAGACCCAGACTCCCCAGAAGACCCCAACCCACTGACCCAGAACCCGGCAGACACGTTTCATCCCCCAGCAGACCCGCCTTCAGCCCCACCGACAGCCAAGAGCCAGGAGCCCTCCATGTCCAGCAGCCAGCCCAGCACGACCCGCGACCTTCCGATGTCCAGCACGCAGCCCAGTCCCGTCGAGGCTCCCCCAGCCGGCGGCGAGTCCAACCCGATCCGTGAGGCGATCACTGAGGCGATCGCCGAGCACAAGGTGATCCTCTTCATGAAGGGCACCCCCGAGGCGCCCGCCTGTGGCTTCTCGGCTCGCACGGTCGCCGCGCTGCAGTCCCTCGACGTGCCGTTCGCCGCCGTCGACATCCTCCCCGACCCGCGCATCCGCCAGGAGCTGTCGGCGATCTCGGCGTGGCCCACGATTCCGCAGCTGTTCGCGAACGGTGAGCTCGTCGGGGGCTGCGACATCGTCACCGAGATGTACGAGTCCGGTGAGTTGGCGGAGGCGTTGCTGTAGGGTCCTCGCGCGTGCCCTCCGTCGCGGTCGCCACCGACAGCACGCACTACCTGCCGCGCGCGCTCGCGGACAGCGAAGGGATCCATCAGGTCAGCCTGTACGTCGGCTGGCAGGGTCAGCCCGAGCGTGAGCTCGAGATGGACGGCTTCGAGGCCTTCTACGAGCGGCTGCGCGACGATTCCGAGCTGCCCACGACCTCACAACCCTCGATCGGTGACTTCCTGGCCGTCTGGGAGCCCCTGCTCGAGGAAGGCCGGGACATCATCTCGGTCCACCTCTCCGGAGGCATCTCCGGCACCTTCGAGGCAGCCAGCCAAGCACATGGGCTGCTCACCGAGCGCGGCCTCGGTGAGCGCGTCGAGGTGATCGACAGCGAAACGGCCGCCGGCGGCCACGCTCTGCTGGTGCTCGCCGCCTGCGCCGGCGCCCGTACGGGCGGTGACCTGCGGGCCGTCACAGAGCACGTGCGCGAAGCACGAGAGGCGCTGCGAATCTGGTTCTGCCTCGACACGCTCGAGTACCTGCGGCGCGGCGGACGCGTCGGTAAAGCGCAGGCCTGGCTGGGGGGCACATTGAAGATCAAGCCGATCCTCTCGCTCGCCTACGAAATCACGCCGGTCGAGCGCGTGCGCACCGCCGGGCGCGCCTTCGAGCGCATGGTCCAGTACGCGCAGGAGCTCCACGACGCGGGCGCCGACGGCTGGGTCGTGCAGAACATCCAGGCGCCCGAGCAGGCGCAGCGTCTGATCGATCGCTGCCGCGAGATCTTCGACTCCGAGCCGCTCTTCACCTCTGAAGTCGGACCGGTGCTCGGCACCTACGCCGGGCCCGGCATGATCGGCGTGGGCGGAATCCCGCGCAAGTTCGTCGCCTGAACCCGCCGTCCGCGCTCCGGCTCCGCTGCTCGCGCTCGTCTGCGTGACCCTCCCGGCGGCCCTGACTCAAGCGGGGCGCGCTCAGCGCTTACGGCGACGTCGCAGCAGACGGCCGGTGAACGCCAGACCCACGACGGCGGCGCCGATCATGATCTCACGCTGGTGGCGCTCGATGTGACCGCGCCAGTCGGTCAGATGCGTGACCTCGCCGCGCAGCTGCACCAGCGAGACCGCCAGCTCCTGGCGGTTGGCCTCGATCGAGCTGCGAATCTCGGTTGCGCTGCGTCCCGCCATCAGATCTTCCCCCCGGTGCCGGTATCCGCGTGCGCGCCCGCCTCGGCGCCGGCGGAGACCGTCTCGCGAATCAGCCGCGCCTCCTCGATCGCCATGCTCGGCACCGGCGGGGATCCTTTTTTGACGACTTTCGCGGCGATCAGGCTCGCGATCGCGCCCAGCACAACCAGGATCGCGGCCATCGCGAAGAAGCCCCAGAAGTAGGTGTAGTCATTGCCTGGCAGGAGGTAGTAGAGCAGCCAGGCAAAGCCGATCAGCACAAAGAAGAGGGCCGTGAGCAGGAACACCCCGGCCGCGATTCCGACGATCGCGCCCTTCACGAGCTTGGTCGCCTTCTCGGTCACCTCCGTCTTGGCCAGCTCGATCTCCTCGCGGATCAACAGCGAGGCGCGTTCTGAGACCTCGGTGATCGCCGTCGCGATGCCCTGAGCGCCCGCCGGCGAGGCTCCGGGACGGACGGGACGTACGGACGGATCGTCCTCGCGCGAGTCCTTCGGAGGCACCTCGCTCACTCCGGCGGCTCCTCTTCGAACATGCGCCGCCACACCAGCCCTGCGGCGCGGTGAGCGACGATGCTGGATAGCGCGGTCAGACCTGCCACCAGACCCGACCAGATCAACCGCTTGACCATCTCGTTTTCCATCCCCGCAGTCTATTCACTCTGCGGTCGGCCTCGGCATCTCCTGCCCGGGCCCGCCGCGCGCGGCGCGGCGTTCGCCGCTCAACCGACCCGGGCCTCGCCGACGGCGCTCGTCTCGAGGCCTCCGCACACGGTTTCGACCACCAGCCACTTGGCCCGCTCGAAGTGCTCCTCGCTCTGTGGCAGCAGCCCGAAGATCCAGCCCGTGAGCATCTGCTCGATCGCCCCGTAGAAGGCCATCGCGGCGAACTGCGCCTCGATCTCCTCCTTGAACACGCCTTCGGCCTGGGCCTTCGTGACGATCTCGCCGATCAGCTCATACGCCTCGCGGATCTGACCGAGGTGGGTCTGTCCAAACGAGTTCGCGGCGCGCGTGACCTCGACGATGATCACCTTCATCAGATCCGGGTCGTGGCGGTAGCTGTCGACGATGAACGACGCGATCGCCCCCAGCTTCTCGCGTACGGGGAGTGGCTGGCCGTCTACTTCACGGATCAGCTCGAGCATCACGTTCCAGCGCTCGAGGAACAGCGTGTCGAGGATCTCATCCTTGGAGGCGAAGTAGTGGTAGACCAGCCCATAGGCGACACCCGCCTCGTCGGCGATGTCCGACACCCGGCAGGCATGGAAGCCCTGGCGCGCGAACACCCGCACGGCCGCGTTCAGGATCAGGCGGCGCTTGTCCGGCGTCGTCGTCCTCGTCGCGCTCATCGCTCGCTCCTCGCGCCGCCGAGCACGCTCCTCGCGCCGCCGAGCATGGGCTCGCGCGTGGGCACTCCCTGCTCCTCGGTCTCCTCCGGCCAGCGGTAGGCGGCGGGTCGGCGGTTTGCCAAGGAGGGAAGTCGCGCGCGGAGCTCACGCTGGTACTCGAGATCCAGCTCGGCGATGGCGTACCCCTCGCGGTCGGCGGCCTGCGCCAGGACCACGCCCCAGGGGTCGACGATCATCGAGCGCCCGCCGGAGCGTTGACCGCCCGGATGGCGACCGATCTGGTTGGCCGCGATCACGAACGTCTGGTTCTCGATCGCGCGCGCCCGCAGAAGCGTCTCCCAGTGGTCGCGCGTCGTCGGCAGCGTGAACGCGGAGGGCAACGCGATCACGCGCGCGCCGCGCACGGCGAGGATCCGGAACAGCTCGGGAAAGCGCAGGTCGTAGCAGATCGACAGGCCCAGCTCGACGCCGTCGGCGGTCTCGCTCAGGACGATCTCCTCGCCCGCCTGCTCGACGTCGGACTCGCGGTAGGTGTGGCCGTCGATCTCGACGTCGAACATGTGCACCTTCCGATACACCGCCCGCAGCTCGCCCGCGGGGTCCACGTGCACGGAGGTGTTCGCCAGCTTCTCCTCCCGGCCGCCTGCACCACCCGCCAGGCGCTCGGCGATCGAGCCGGCCACCAGATCCACCCCCAGCTCGCGCGCGGTGGCGCGCGCCCAGGAGATCGCCGGCCCGTCGAGCGCCTCCGCCCCGTCGCGCAGCTGCTCGTCGGTGCCGATCACCGTCCACTTCTCGGGGAGTACGATCAACCGTGCCCCGTCCGTCGCGGCCGCGCGCGTGAGGCGATCGGCCGCGGCGAGGTTCGCGGCCGTGTCGGCGGTGGAGTTCAGCTGGACTGCCGCGACCCTCATCTGGCGCATTTCCCCTTCCGTGAGCCTCGAGACCCACAGACTAGATTGACTAGTCAGTCAACATCTCAAAGCATAGCGCCCGCCCCAGCCGGGCCGCTACTCCACATGCCCATGTTTCGTGGCTCACGGCCGCTGAAGCGCTGGCGCTACGTCGCCGTCTTCGACGAGCAATTCATGGCGTGCGCCGCCCAGATCCAGCTCGGACCGGCACGCCAGAGCTTCTGGGCGGTGCTCTCGCGCCGCGACGGGCGCCTGCGGGAGCGCACCCGCACGCTCCTACGTCGCGGGGTCGTCGAACTACAGCCGGGGAGGCTGTGGATCAGCGACGGCGGTGTGCTGCTCGACTTAGGACTCGAGGAAGACGAGGGAATCCAGGCCCTCTGCCCGCACGGAGGGGAGCACGTGTGGACGCGCAAGCAGGCCGGCATCCCGGCCCGCGGCACGCTCACCCTCGACGAGGGTCCCCCGCGGCAGCTCGAGGCGCTGGCGGTGATCGACGACACGGCCGGCTACCACGCCCGCTTCACCGAGTGGTGGTGGAGCGCCGGAGTGGGAGCTGGTCCCGACGGGACGGCGCTCGCATGGAACCTGGTGGCCGGAGTCAACGACCCGCCCACGGGCTCCGAGCGCGCAGTGTGGGTCGCCGGCGAGCCCAGCGAGACGGCGCCGGTGACCTTCGCCCCCGACCTCGGCTCGATCCTCGCCGAGGACGGCTCGCGCCTGCGCTTCGCCCCCGAGGCCGAGCGCCGCCGCCGCGAGAACCTATTGGTGGTCCGCAGCGACTACCGGGCGCCTTTCGGGATCTTCTCGGGCACGCTCCCCGGCCACGTCGAGCTCGCCCACGGCCTCGGTGTCGTCGAGCACCACCGCGCACACTGGTAGCTACCCCTTGCGCTGGCGCCGCAGCTCCGCGAGGAGCAGCTTCGAGTGCATCGCGCCGATCAGCTCGCGCAGCGGCTCCGCACCGGCGGCGAGGATCTCCAGTGCCCGCTCGGTCTCGACCTCGCCTGCCAGCCGGTCGAGCAACGCGCGCACCTCCTCCTTGACGAGCGGCTCCAGCGCCTCGCGGTAGCGCAGCGTGTCGTACACGGTGAAGCCCAGCGCCTCCTCGTAGCCACCGGCACGGAAGCTCGCGATCGCCTCGATGATCTTCACGTCGTCCTGCTCGTAACCGCTGCGGTTGGGGCTCAGCACCCCGATCTCCGCCAGGCGCTCCAGCACGTTGCGCGGGATCTCGTAGCGCTCGCGCACCTCCTTCGCCGGGGTGCGCGAGCGCTCCTCGGCGCCCGCGAGCGCCCGCTCGAGGATGCGGTCCTCGAGCTCCACCAGCGCGAGCACGTGCTCGGGATCCTCCTCGAGCACCACCCGGATCATCCGCAGCGGCATGAATCGCTCCTCTTGCAGGCGCTTGATCAGCGCGATCCGCTGCACGAGCTCCGCCGGGTAGTAGGCCATGTTGCGACTCGTCCTGACGATCTCCTCGTCGCCGCCGAGCAGGCCTTCGCGCAGGTAGTGCCTGATCGTCCCGGTGCTCACCCCCGAGCGCTCGGCGAGCTCGCTGATCTTCAATAGGGGCCGATCTTCCGCGGGGCGATCGCGCGAAACCTCCGTAGCTGCGCGTACCGTCGTGCCCATGTCCTTCGACCTCCGCCTACACCCGGAACGTCGGGGCGGGTGGGGATCTATCCGTCGCGTCGGCCGGGTCGGCCGGGTGGGTGGGACCCGCAACCGCGCCTGCCTGCAGCAACTCGGCCACCTCCGCCGCGGTGTAGCCGGCCGCGAGCAGCACCTCCTCGGTGTGCTCACCCAGCGCCGGGCCGGGCAGCCGCGCATGCTCGCCCGGGGTGCGCCCGAGCTTGATCGGAATCCCCAGCTGGCGTACAGGCCGCTCGGCGCCCGGCTGCTCGATCTCGACCACCATCTCTCGCTCCCGCACGAGCTCGGAGGCGAGTGCCTCGTCCAGCTCCAGGACCGGCTCCAGACAACAGTCGTGCTTGCGCGCGAACGCCTCCCACTCGGCGCGAGAGCGTGCCTTGAAGATCTCCTGAACCTCCACGTGCGCCTCGGAGCCCGGGCGCTCGAACTGCTTGGCGATCAGATCCTCGCGCCCGACACCCCGGCACCACGCCTGCCAGAACTTCGGCTCGAGCGCCCCCAGCGTCACCCAGCCGTCGGCGCACTCGTATGGCCGGTAACAGACCAGCGAGCCCGCCAACGGCAGATCGCCCCTGCGCGGCACCGTCCCCTCGGCGAAGTAGCCGGCCGCGACCATCGCCAGCCACGACAGCGCCCCGTCGGCCATCGACACGTCCACGACCTGCCCCTCGCCCGAGCCCGCGCGTCCCGGTCGCCCGTCGCGGGCGGGAGCGCCGTCGCGCTCATGCAGCGCGGCCATGATCCCGAATGCCGCCATCAGCGCGCCGCCGCCGAGGTCCGCGATCTGGCCGGCCGATTGAATGGGACCCCCGCCCCCCTGCTCGCCCGTGAGGCCGAGCAGGCCGACGAGGCCGAGGTAGTTCATGTCGTGGCCGGAGGCCTCGCGCTTGGGGCCGGTCTGGCCGTAACCGGAGATCGCGCAGTAGACGAGCCCCGGGTTCTCCTCGCGCATCCGCTCGTACCCGACCCCCAGCCGGTCGAGCACCCCGGGGCGGAAGGACTCGAGCACGACGTCGTATTCGCGCACGAGCCGCAGCAGCGCCTCGCGGGCGGGCTCTGTCTTGAGGTCGAGGCGGATCGAGCGCTTGTTGCGATTGAGCGACAGGAAGAGCGCCGACTTCGCGCTCTCGTGCGCGCCGTCGTATTGCTGGCCCGCCCCCCCCGACCAGCGGATGTAGTCGCCCATGCCGGTGTCCTCGACCTTCAGCACGTCGGCGCCGAAGTCCGCCAGCAGCAGCGAGCAGAACCCGCCCGGCAGCAGGCGAGAGAGGTCGAGCACGCGGATGCCCTCCAGCGGCAGGCTCATTTACGCCCCTCGGCTGGGAACACCCAGCATCGCCCGGGCCTCCTCCACGCTCGCCGGGCGGCGCCCGATGTCCTCGGTCATCTGGCGCGCCTTCGCGATCAGCTCGCCGTTGGAGCGCGCCATTTTTCCATCGGGCAGATACAGGTTGTCCTCCAGCCCGACCCTGATCGAGCCGCCGAGCGTCAGCGCCGCGGCGACGAGCATCCACTGCTCACGCGCGATCCCGATCACGCCCCAGTGGGACTTGAACCCGCC
>DASRKZ010000163.1:0-17007 GCA_035648675.1 Solirubrobacteraceae bacterium | reverse complement strand
CGTGGACCCGATCTGCGCCGGGGCCGTCCTCCAGGCCACGGAGCTGCTGCGCGGGCTCGGTCACGAGGTCGAGGAGGTGGAGCCGCCGTGGCGCGTGGAGGGTCTGGGCGATCTGTTCGGCGCGGTCTTCTCGACCCACATCGCGCTGTCGGTCGCCTATGCCGGGATCGTCGCTGGTCACGAGCCCACGGCCGAGGACATGGAGCCGATGAGCTGGGCGATCTACTCGATGGTCAAGCATCTCGATGCGGTGCAGGGGATGGGGGTGAATGTGCAGCTGCAGGCCTTCGCCCGTCGGCTGGTCTCGTTTCTCGCCCCCTACGACGCGCTGCTCACGCCCGCGCTCGCCGAGCGCCCGCTACCGCTGGGGACGCTCGACACGGCCGCGCCCGATCCGATGTCGACGTTCACGCGCTCCGGCTTCTTCACACCGTTCACCCCCGTCTTCAACGCGAGCGGCCAGCCCGGCATCTCCCTGCCTCTATTCCACGGCGAGGATGGCCTGCCGCTGGGGGTGCAGATCGTCGGGCGCCCGGCGGGCGAGGCTGCGCTGCTCGCGCTCGCCGCCCAGCTCGAGGAGGCCCATCCCTGGGCCGATCGGCGCGCACCGGTGGCGGCCTCTTTTCCGGCGGGATAGGGGCGAGATAGGGCGGGATAGCTCTTTTTATAAAGGGAGTGCGGAAGGTGTTGTACTTTTTTAGGTGTGTGTAACTATAGTTCTACGCGCTCCACAAATTATGCCTATCAGCCGGTTCCGGCACGGCCTCCCTCAGCCGGCGCCGAGCACGGCGCGCATCATCTGGGGTGCGACTCCCAAGCTCTCCGCGTCGTCCGCGCCCCGGCTGGAGAGCATCGGGACCTCCATCAGCTCGGCCTCGTCCCAGGTGGCGAAGGCACGTTGTCCCATCGTCGCCTCGAGCAGGCGCAGGCCGCGTGAGACGATCGGCGTGGGGACGTGCAGCAGCGGCCGGTTGCGGCCCTGCGCATGCAACACGAGTCGCACGATGTCGTTCTGACTGAGGGTCTCCGGGCCGGCGAGCTCATAACGCGTATGACGGGGCTTGTCGGTTGCCCCCTCGCCCGCAGGCGCATTTAGTGCAGCCATCACGCAGTCGGCCACGTCCTCGGCCCAAATCGGCTGATAGCCGGCGCGCCCCCGCCCGGAGACGGGCATCGCCGGGAGCAGCGCCATCCGCTCCAGCAGGGTCAGCCACCGATCCCCGGGGGCGTAGACGATCGAGGGGGCGAACACGGTCGTATCCAGGCTCGCCTCGCGCACCGCCTGCTCGGCGAGCGCCTTCGCGCGGAAGAAGCGCGCGCGGTGGTGGGTGGAGGCGCCGAGCACGGAGAAGAACACGAAGCGCTTCACCCCCGAGCGCTGTGCCGCCTGCACCATGCGCCAGGTGGCGATGCCGTTCAGCTCCTCGATCGAGCCGCGCGGCTGATCGCGGATCGAGGCGGCGAGATGCACCACGGTATGGACGCCGCGCAGGGCGTTGCGGAACGAGGGTGGGTCGGTCAGGTCGCCGAGCGCGATCTGGACGCGCACACGCTGGGCGCCCAGGCGCCGGGGATCGCGGACGAGGCAGCGGACTTGGGCTCCTTCGGCCACCAGGCGGCGGAGCAGCGCGGAGCCCACCAGACCGGTCGCGCCGGTAAGCAGCAGCATGCTTCGTACAATATGCGTCTCCCGAGGGGAACCCCCGCAAACCGACCCAAGAAAGAAGCGAATGGCCTACGTAATCGCCGAGCCGTGCATTGGCACCAAGGACAACTCCTGTGTCGAGGTTTGCCCCGTGGACTGCATCCACCCGACGCCCGACGAGCCCGGCTACGACGCGGCCGAGATGCTCTACATCGACCCCGAGGAGTGCATCGACTGCGACGCCTGTGTCGAGGCCTGCCCGGTGGACGCCTGCTTCGCCGAGGACCAGCTGCCCGACGAATGGCAGAAGTTCACGCAGATCAACGCCGACTACTTCGCCAACGCCAAGTAGCCCGGGTCGAGCACGTCCAGGACGGGCACGTCCGCCACGGCCGCCTCGATCAGCTCGCGTAGTCGCCGCGAGTCGAAGCGGTGCGACTGCGGCGCCGTCGGGTTGACCGTGATCGCCTTCAGATCGATCGTCCTCAGGGCTTCGATCTCGAGGCCCTGACGGCGGTACCACTCTGGCCCGCGGCGCGATAGGAAGACCTTCGTCGGGTCGCCCACGACGACCCTCAGCGCGCGTCCTGCCCGCTCAGTCCGCGCCGCCAGCAGGCCTTCGAGGAACCGCTCGCTCAGGGCACCCTCGACTAGGAACGTGCTCGCTTTTGGATACCTCCGCAGGAGCGCCGCGATCTCCGCGGGCTCGGCGTTCAGCACGAGCCCTCGCTTCAGTGTGAGCTGCTCCTCACCTCCTTCGCTCGGCCCCTCCGCGGGCGCGTTGTCGAATGGGGGCAGCCTGACCAGATCGACCGCGTCCTTGGTGGCCGCGACGACACCCTCGATGGCCTCGCTGAGGACCGCGCCAGTGGCCATCACGAGCCCGTCGGCGATCGCCGGAGAGGACGCTGCACGGCGGTCGATCGCGCCATCGATCAACACCTGCTCGGCGCCGAAGGAGATCATCGTCTCGCTCACCTCTCGCACATCCTCGGCGGCGCTCGGACCGGCGACTTCGACGGCGCCCGCCTCCGAGAACCTGGCGATGAGGACTTCACCGAGCGGGGTTCTCACGCCGGTTCGCGCCAGCCGCTCGTGTGCGACACCGCTAGAGCGTAGGAGCGCGCCGGTGCTCGCCACGAGGCTGCCCGCCTGAAGCAGGATCCGCGGCTTCTCGATGCGCGTGTCGATCACGTCGTGCTCCTCGCCGTCTCTGCCGACCGAGGTAACGCCGACGCACCTGTCCTGCTCCGCGAGCTCTCTCAATATGGCGGCCAGCGTCTCTGTCTTACCGGTGTTCTTCGCCAACCCGACCAATGCCAGGCGCCCCACCGGGGCGATCAGGTCGGAGAGCGCTCGCACCGCCTCAGCCTAGAGGGTGAGGCTCAGGCGGAGGCGGTGCGCGCGGCCAGCTCGCGCACGATGAAGCTCGCCACGTGATGCGGGTAGGTGCCCTTCGAGAACCCCGCGTCATAGCCGAGCTCCTTCGCAAGCTCGTTCGAGACGCGCGGTCCGCCGCACGTGAGGATCATCTGCTTGCGCCGCCCCTCCGCTTCGACGATCTCGACGAGCTCCGTCAGGTTCGAGACGTGCAGGTTCTGCTGCGTCACGGTCTGCGAGATGAGGATCGCATCGGCGTTCAGCTCGATCGCTCTTGCGATCAGCACGCTGTTCGGCACCTGGCTGCCGAGGTTGTGCGTCTCGAAGGCCTTATATCCCTCGAGGCCGTGATGCCCATGGAAGCCCTTCAGGTTGAGCATCGCGTCGATCCCGACGCTGTGCGTATCAGTGCCGGTGGCCGCGCCGACGATCACGATCGGGCGGCCGATGCGCTCGCTCGCGAATGCCTCGATCTCCTCCTCGTTCATGTACTCGATGTCGAAGCCCTCCTCGTTGAGCGAGGAGTAGTCGACCGTCTGCGTGCACTCGCCGAACATCACGAAGTACGTGTAGCCGTCGGTCAACCGCTGGTAGTGGACGACCTCGGGATGCTCGAAGCCCATCTTCCCCGCGAGCTCCTGCGCGGCCTTCCGCGCGGCCAGGCCATAGGGGACGGGCAGCGTGAAGCTGAACTGCACGATCCCGTCGCCGAGATGGTCGGCGTAGGGCTTCACGCGCTCGAGGTCGATCTCCCGCCCCGAGGCTCCCGCGGGCGCGGGCGGCGCGGACGCTGCCGACGACGACGTGGATTGCTTGTCAGACACCGCTCGGCGCTCCCCGCATCAGCTCGGCCACCGGGTTCAGGTAGCCCTCCTCCGTCGCGACGATCCCCTCGACCCCACGGCCCTCCCCGACGTCGCGGCGAACATCGCCGAAGACTCCGTCGCCGAGCGCCGCGAACAGGCCGACATGGGCGATGCGCGCCAGTAGCTCGTGCGCTCTCTCGAGGACCTCCCGGGCACGCGTCTGGATGATGCCTCCGGGCTTGAATTCGATCTCATCGCCCAGGTCACGCGCGGCGTCGAATACGTAGTTGACGTTTTCAAGCCCGATCACGCGGTCGTGGACGTGGGGCGTGAAGATCCCCTCGGTCGGCACCCCGATCGTCTGGATGCCCTGTCCGGTCGCGATCGTCACGAGGTTGAACAGCGAGTCGGTGGCGTGCGTGCGGTAGAGGTTGCCGTCCATATGGCGTGTCGGCGGCATGTACTTGACCGGGCAGTCCGGGAACAGCTCCCGCGTGAGCTGTGCCTGGGCCCACTCGAGCAGCAGGCTGTTCACCACCGGCGTGTCGATCTCGAACGCGTCCCCGATCGCGATCTGCTCGTCGGGCACGCCCGAGTCGAGCGCGAGCTGGCGGTTGATGAACTGCGAGGCCGTCACCGACGGCGCCGCCTCGATCGCGTCCGCGGTGCGCAGGTAGTTGTCCTCGCCGGTGTTGATCACGACCCCGAAGTAGCCGTTCACCATCCGCGAGACCCGCTGGTCGATCAGGCCACGGATCGGGTTGATGTCGCGGTAGAGGATCCCGTAGAGCGCGTCGTTGACCATGTTGTCGAAGCCCTCGATCGCACCCATCGCCGCGATCTCAGGCATGCAGAGGCCCGAGCAGAAGCTCGACAACCGCACATAGCGGCCGTTCGCCCGTGAGAACTCGTCGAGCGCCTCGCGCATGATCCGAAAGTTCGCCTGGGTGGCGAACGTCCCGCCGTAGCCCTCGGTCGTCGGGCCGTAGGGCACGTAGTCGAGCAGGCTCTGCGCGGTCGATCTGATCACCGCGACGATGTCTCCGCCCGCCTCCGCCACCGCCAGACCGTGGACGACGTCCTCATAGACGTTGCCCGTGGCGGTGAGGACGTAGCGCAGCGGTGGCGGGCTCTCGCCGAGACGCTCCCTCAGCTCGCGGCGCTCCTCCATCCGCCTGCTCGTCTCCGCGAGGCGGGTCTCGCACTCGCTCGTGATCCGGGCCTTGATCGCGCCGTCCTGCGCGCGTGGCAGCGCGCACAGGTCGAGGACCCCAGCGTCCACAGCCTCGGCGATCCGCTGCGGTGAGCGGCGCTCGTCGTCGAGCAGCGCGTTGCCCAGCCAGTAACCGATGCCCTGACCAAGCTCGCCGCGGTCCGCGACGTGGTCGACGAGCACATTCGGCAACGGTGCGTCCAGCTCGTTGACCCCGTCCACGCCCAGCAGCCGCGCGACCGTACGCTCGACCGAGACGGTCGTCTTGCCGGCGATCTCCTCGCCCACCTGCCTCGCTATCTCGGTCGCGGCCTCCTTGCAGGACGCGATCACGCCGGGGTCGAGGTCGAGCTTCTTCGAGCTCACCTGATCTCCCTCACGATCGGGAACGGGATCACCTCGCGCAGCGTGTCGCGTTCGGTGAGGATCATGATCAGGCGGTCCACCCCCATTCCGCCGCCCGCTGTCGGCGAGTAGCCGTACTCGATCGCGCGTGCGTACTCCTCGTCATTTGGATGGGGCACATCCTCGTCGTCCACCATCCGCCGCTTGCGTTGGTCGACAAACCGCTGCCACTGATCCACGGGATCGTTCAGCTCGGTGTCGCCGCTGACGAGCTCGACCCCGCCGATGACCGCGTCGAAGTGCTCGCCCAACTCGGGGTGCTCGGAGTGGCGCTTGGTGATCGGGAACGGCTCCAGGGGAAAGTCGAAGACGTGCGTCGGCTGGTTGATGTTCGGCTCGATCAGCTTTGTGTACACGGCAAGTACGAGCTCGGCCCAGGTGCTCGCGGGGTGGATGCGCTCCTGCAGCGCCTCCTTCAACCGCTCGGTCACCGCCGCGCGGTCCTCGCCCATGAAGTCGATCCCGGCCGCGTCGATGATCGCCTCGCGCATCGTGATCCGCCGCCACGGCTTTGCCAGGTCGATCGTCTCGCCGTTCCTTTTGATCTCCGTCCTTCCGAGCACCTTCTGGGCGACCGCCGCGAACATCTCTTCGGTGGCCGTCGCCACATCGTTGTAGTCCGCGTAGGCCATCATGAACTCGATGATCGTGAACTCGGGGCTGTGCTTCGGCGAGATGCCCTCGTTACGGAACACCTTGCCCATGTCGTAGACGTTCTCCAGTCCCCCCACGATGCAGCGGTTCAGGAACAGCTCGACCGAGATCCGCAGGTAGAGGTCGCGGTCCAGCGCGTTGTGGTGGGTCGTGAACGGCCGCGACCCGGCGCCGCCCGCGAGCGACTGGAGCGCGGGGGTTTCGACTTCGACGAAGTTCCGCTCGTCCAGCCACCCCCTGATCGCCGCGACGATCTTCGCCCTCGTCACGAACAGCTCGCGCGTCTCCTCGTTGGCGATCAGATCGAGCTCGCGGTAGCGATACCTGGCGCCCGTGTCGCCCATCCCGTGATGCTTGTCCGGCGGCGGACGCAACGTCTTGGTCAGCAACGTGCACTCCACCGCCGCGAGCGCCAGCTGCCCGCGCTGGGTCACATACACGCAGCCCTCGACTCCGACGATGTCGCCGATGTCGAGGCTCATGATGCGGTTGTACTTCTCCTCGCCGAGCGCATCGAACCGCGCGACGATCTGAATCGATCCGGATAGGTCGCGGAGGTCGAGGAACGACGTCTTGCCGTGCCCCCGCCGGGAGATCAGACGTCCGGCGAGAAGGTAGCGCAGCTCGGGATGCTCGCCCTGTTCGAGCGCGGCGGGGTCGTGCGCGGCGTTGACCGTCGCGATCAGCGCGCGGTCGGGCAGGCTTACCGGTGGATAGGGGTCGATGCCTTCGGCGCGCAGCCGTTCCATCTTCGCGCGCCGTTCGTCGATCTCCACGACGCCGTCCTTGGGCGTCACATCGTCCTTGGGCGTCTCCTGCTGCTCCTCCTGCTCGTCCTGTACGGGCATAACGACGATCCTCTCAAGTGGGTTGTGCTTGTCAAGCGATCGAGCAGGATGTTTCTTAGATGGACCCCACCCACCCCGCGATCGCCGACTAAGCCATCGGCAGCGACATGCCCGCCGGTTTTCGGCTCGGCGGAGGCGCGGGCGCCGCGGCGGGGAGATCGACCAGGGGCAGCACCGGCAGCACCGCCGGGCGACCCATCGCGATCAGGCCGCGTGCGGCCTGGTGAATCGCCTGGGCTGCCGGGTCACCTGGGTCTTCGATCACGAGTGGCGTGCCGCTGTCGGCGTGTTCGCGCAACGGCATCGTCAGCGGAACCTTGCCCAGCAGGGGAACGTCGAGCTCGTCCGCCAGCTCCTTGCCGCCGCCCTCGCCGAAGATCGCAAAGCGCTCGCCGCTCGGTGTCGTGAAGCCGGACATATTCTCGATTACCCCGCAGATCTCCAACGAGACCTTGTGCGCCATCTCGGCGGAGCGGCGCGCGACCTTCTGGGCCGTGGCCTGCGGGGTGGTGACGATCACGAACTGCGCCTGCGGCAGCAGCTGGGCGAGCGTCATCGACACGTCGCCGGTGCCGGGAGGCAGATCGATCAGCAGGTAGTCCAGCGCGCCCCAGTCAACGTCCTGTAGGAACTGGGTCAGCGCCTTGTGCAGCATCGGCCCACGCCACACCACGGCGGCGTCCTCCTCCAGGAAGAAGCCGATCGACATCACCTTCACGCCGTGCGCGTCCAGCGGCAGGATTTTGCGCTCCGCGGAGACCGGGGGACGGGTCGAGCCGAGCCCATACATACGCGGAATCGAGTAGCCCCACACGTCGGCGTCGAGCACGCCCACGCGCTTGCCCTCGCCCACGAGTGCCGCCGCCAGGTTCGCGGTCAGCGTCGACTTGCCGACGCCGCCCTTGCCGGAGCCGATGCACAGCACGTTCGCGACTTGCGCGAGCGCTCCTTCAGGCAGGCTGCCGCGGCCGAGCTTCTGCTGCAGCGCCGCCTTCTGCGTGTCGTTCAGCACGTCGAAGTACACGTTGCAGTGCGTCACCCCCTCCAGTGCCGCCACGGCCTCGGCGACGGCGCTCTGGAAGTGGCCCTTGATCGGACAGCCCGGGGTGGTCAGCGACACGGTCACATCGACCACTCCGCTCGCGCCGATCTCGATCGAGCGCACCATGTCGAGCTCCACGATCGAGCGGTGCAGCTCGGGGTCGATCACGACCTCGAGGCTCTTGAGGATCTCTTCCTTGTTCGTCACATGGCTCATTGTGGCAAACCCGCGCCGAACTACCGGTGCCGTGGGCCGCATCGCACCCGAGGTGTGACGACTTTGTGTCTAGGCCGTTATGGACGTTACTCTTTACGCGTGGTGTATAGCGATAGTTATACGACTCTTCTAAACGTAGGCATATGTTCGGCGCCCATACGTCTCTGTTCGGCGCCCATACGTCCCGGCCTCACAGTGTCCCGTCCCAAAAATGACCCGTCCCAAAAATGACCCGCGGGGCGGTGGGGACCGCCCCGCGGGTCGAGGGAGGAGAGGGTGCTACTACTGCCGGCGGGATATGAGGCCGACAGACTCTCCCGCTGATCCGGCCTCTCCAGGTCCGGGCGGGGGAAGGGGAAGGTGTACTCAGACGAGACTCAGGATGCGCTCCTGAACGCGATTCGGCAGCTCGGTGACGTTCTTCGCGACGGCGTCACGCCGATCCTCCAGGCTGCTCACCGTCTGCTCCAGCTCACGCCGGCGCTGACGCAATTCGCGCTCGACGCGGACGCGGGCTTTGCGGACCTCGCGCTCGAGCCGGTTGCGAGCCGTGTTGCCGCGGCGCTCGAAGCGGCGCAGCTGGGCCTGGGCCTTGGTCGTGGACCCGTAGCTGGTGACGACGTCGTTCACGCCGGAGAGGACCCGGTCGCGGGCGATCAGGGCGGCGCCGACGGGAATCAGGACCGCGCGCTCGGTGTAGTCGCCAAACACGTCGACGGACCGATCAAAGATCGGCCAACCCGTCGCGGTCTCCGTCTGGCGGAGAGCCGACTGGGTCTGGTGGATCGAGCGGGTGCTAGCCGATCTCCGATCGGTGGACTTGGCCTTGGTGGCCTTGGCCTGGGTGTTCTGGCTGCGCGCACCGACGGACGAGCCACCGCGGCGGGCCGCGGAGGTTTTGGCGGCCGGTTTGGCGGCTTTGGCGGCTTTGGCACTGCGGGTGCGAGGGGAAGTGGTGTTGGCGGTTGCCATGTGAAGCGGTCTCCTGTTCTGTCCTCTGGGCGAGGACGGGGACGTTTGTTCGTTCTCTGTTCGTTCGCTGGCTTCGGCATAGCCTACCACCGAACATGTGTTTGTAACCCGCCTGTCAGGGATTGTTACACGCGTACCTCAGTTAGGCGTAAAGACCCTGTGAACTAAGCGTCTGAGGCGGACTGGCTTGTAACAGGAGGAACGTGTGTTCGAGCCAGCCACAGGCTCGGCGCTTCGAGCTCGGCCATGCTCGGCAGCATCTCCGGTCCGCTCCACGCGCGGGTCAGCGCTCGCGGGCCCTCCGCTTGCACGACCGCGTCGCAGAAGCGCTTGCCCACCTCGTACTGCTTCAACTTCAGCTCCAGCCCGAGCAGGCGCTCGAGCACCCGCCAGGGCAGCCCGCGGGACTCTCGCCGGCGGTTCATCGCGGCGCGCAGGCGCGGCAGCGACGGCAGGACCTCGGCGCCGACGGCGTCCATCGTATGCTCGGCGTGACCCTCCACCAGCGACATCGTCGCCTGCAGCCGCTCGACCAGTCGCCAGCGCTCATCGCCGAGGGTCAGGCGCAGCAGCTCGCCCCGACGCGCGCGCTCGAGCAGCCGGCGCAGATCGTCCGGATTCAGACTCCGCCCGCTTACCAGTCCGCCCACCCGCTCACTCAGATTGGGAATCCACCCGCCTTGCCGATCGCCACCGCCATTCTCATTCTTGGCGGCGTCCTCGCCCGCGGATCGCCCGGCGAGCGTCACCTGCAAGCCGTCGATCAGCTCCCTCAGCATCCCTCCCAGATGGTCGCGCAGCCACGGTGCGCCCGAGAACTGGACGGCATGGGTGACCTCGTGGATCGTCACCCACAGGACGAGCTCGTCGCGATCCACCCCCAGGTTGCGCGCGGCCAGCGCCAGGTTCGGCGCCACCAGCAGCAGACGCGGCGCCACCGTGGCGTCGAGCAACGCGAGGTCGTACTGCCCGAGCACCCGCTGGGAGAGCACGCCCGTCAGCGCCCCGACCTGCGCGCCGAGCAGAAAGCCCGAGGCCGAGCGCAGCGGTCCGATGACGAGGTCGGTGAGTCCGCTGCCGTCACCTCCCATCCGCGCCGTGAGCGGGTCCAGCAACGGGCGCATCGTCTTCAGGTTGGCCGCGATCCACGCCGGTCGGTCGACCACCTCCAGGGGGGGCAGCTCCGCGGGCAGCTCGAGGCCCGTGTAGTCGCTGACGCGCGCGGCGAAGTCGTGCGCGAGCGGCTCGATGGATCCGGCGAGCACGCCTCCTCGCGGCGGCGAGCCGGCGATCATCTCTCCGATTCGCTGGGCGGCGCTCCAATCGATTGTCTCCGAGCCCATCCTCAGAGCGTAGGGCCTCTTATCCCCTCTGCCGGGGAGATCTGTCTCTGACCGTCTCGCCACGCGACCCCCGCGCTCGTATCCTTGGTTTGTGCCCGCCTCGAAGATCGTCCCCGCCGCGCCGCCGGGCGACTCCCTGGGCGAGGAACGTGGAGCGGCGGCTTTTCGCGAGCGGGCCGAGGTGCGCGACGTGTTGGCCTGGATGCGCCTGCTGGCCGATCCGCACGATGCCGCCGCGGTGGTGCGCGCGCTCACGCGTCCGCCGATCGAGCTGCGCCAGGTCGATCTGGCGCGTGTGATCGCACTCGCGCGTCGACGTAAGCTGGACATGGTCGCGGCGCTTACGACCGCGATCGAGTCGCCGCAGGTCCCGCCCGATGCGCGCGAGCGCATCCAGCGTTTCCTCGAGTTGCGCAGGGCGGCGGCGGAGGCGCTGGACGCAGGGCGTCCGGACCTGCTCGCGCGCGTGGTCCTGGGGGCCGAGGGGCAGGATCGCGAGGAGGACCGATCGAAGCTCGGCGAGCAGCGCATCGAGGACGCGTTGGCAGAGACGTTGCGTCTGCTGCGCGAGGAGGTGCTCGCCAGCGTCGCCCGGATCGGCGGCCGGCTCGGCGAGCTGCGGCTCGACACCGATCTCGACATCTCCCACGGGGTGGTGCGCTACCTGGAGCTATTGAAGCTCGCGGCCCTCCTACAGCGCCCGCCGGGGCAAGGGGTGGCGGAGGCGCTCGCCGACATCAACGCCCGTCTGCTCGCCGCCACGACCCCGCTCCAGCGCGAGATCTTCCAGACATCGACGCTTGACGAGACGCTGCTCTCGGACCGTTCGGAGATCGGCGGACACGACGACCGCGTTCGCGCGCAGGCGATCGCACCGCGCGAAGCGTCCTCGCTCGGGCCGTTCCTGCCCCGCAAGGGGATTGGCCTGGCGTTGTCGGCCTCGGATGTAGAGACATACCGTGGCTGCCCGCTCAGATACAAGTTTGCGCGGGTCCTACGCATACCGACCGAGCAGACGCTCCACCAACGCTTCGGGATCGTCGTCCATCAGGTGCTCGAGCGCTACCACTCCGCCTCCGGGGAGACGCTCGCGCAACTGCTGGAGCTGCTCGATGCGAGCTGGCGCAGAAGCGGCTTCGGCTCGAGCGAGCAGGAGCGCCACCTGCGCGAGAAAGCGCACGTCGCGCTGACGCGCTATCACGAGCGGCTGCACGGCCAGGACTCGGAGCCGGTGTGGTTCGAGCGCTCGTTCGCCTTCCGGCTTGGGCCCCACCATCTGCGCGGCCGCGTCGACCGCGTCGATCGTCTGGCGGGCGGCAGTGGCGAGGAGCACGAACTGATCGACTACAAGACCTCCCGCCCCAAGACCGTCGAGCAGCTGAAAGACGACGTCCAGCTGTCTCTCTACGCGCTCGCCGCGCGCGAGTCCTGGGGGCTCGAGGCTTCGCGGCAGGCCTACTACTACGTGCTCGACGACCTCAAGGTGCCCGTTCCCCGCGACGACGCCGACGCGGAGTGGATCAAGGAGACCGTGCTCACCGTCGGCGAGGGCATCCTCGGCCAGCGGTTCGAGCCAACCCCCTCCCATGCGGCCTGCTCTATCTGCGACTACCGCATCGTCTGCCCCGCCGCCGAGAAGTAGGACCCTCCCGCTCGCTCGCCCTGCTCACACGATCGCCGACTTCTCGTCCTCGCCCCTCTCGCGCCCGCGCTACGTTCCGTCGGGCCCGCGCTGGCGCAGGAAACGCTGGAATTCACGCGCGAGGATGTCCCCCGAGGGAACGTCCTCGGGCGCGATCTCCGCCTCTTCGCTCTCCGCGGCCTGCTCCAACCGTTCGACGAACGCCTGGATGTCCGGGTCGCTCTGCACCGCGAGGCCCACCTGGCGCTCATAGTCGCCGGCCGCCACCTCCAAGTCGGAGACATCCACGGAGACGCCGATCAATCCTTCCACCCTTCGCACCAACGCCAGCGCGGCCTTCGGGTTGGCGGCGGCGGCGACGTAGTGGGGTACGCCCGCCCACAGGCTCGCCGAGGGCAGCCCGGCATCCAGGCAGGCGCTGTGGAGGACGCCCACGATCCCGGTCGGCCCCTCGTAGCTCGAGGGCACCAATCCCAGACGCTCCACGAGCGCGGGATCGGAGGCGAACCCGGTCATCGTCACCGGACGGGTGTGGGGCACGTCGGCGAGCAGCGCTCCCAGCGTGACGACCATCTGCACGCCCAATACTTCGGCGAGCTCGACCAGGTGCGCGCTGAAGGCGCGCCAGCGCATCGACGGCTCGACGCCCTGGACGAGCACCAGGTCGCGTGGCGCCCGCGGTGCGAGCGCCTCGAAGACCTCCACCGTCGGCCATACGATCTCGCGCGCGTTGCCCTCGGTGAGCTGGATGTTGGGCCGGTTGGCCTGAAAGTCGTAGAACTCCTCGGAGTCGATCTGCGCAAAACGGCGGGCGTTCAGCGAGGAGGCCAGGAAGGAGACGGCGCTCGAGGCGGCGTCGCCGGCGTCGTTCCAGCCTTGGAACGCGCATACCATCGCTGGGGCCCTGAGGCCATCCGGACGGCGGTCCCAGATGAGGGGCTGCATCCGAACCACCGTACATCATGGGCGGATGACTTCCGCCACAAGCCTCCCGTCGCAGGAAACCCAGACGATCGTCACTTTGCGGGCCGAGGAGGAGATCGACGGTGTCTTCGCGTGCATCCGCAAGGAACGTCAGATCTCTCGCGCCGGAACGCCCTATCTGACGGTCGAGCTGCGCGACAGCACCGGGACGATCCTCGCTCGCGCGTTTCGTGACGCCGATCTGCTCGCGGGGCGCTTCGAGCGGGGCGAGCTCGTGCGGGTCCACGGGCGCGTGAAACGCTTCCGCGACGAGCTCCAGATCGAGCTTGGCACGATCTCGCGCGCCGGCGACGCCGAGGCCGACCCGACGCGCTTCCTGCCGGTCGCCTACCGTGACCTCGATGAGCTCGAAGGCTTTCTGGAACATCTCGTGCGGGAGGTCTATGACCCCGGATTGAAGGGATTGCTGGCGGCCTTGCTCGGTGACCGGACGCTGCGCGCGGAGATCCGTCGCGCGCCCTGCTCGCTCCCGGCGCTCGGATCGGACTCTCGCCCACGGGGAGTTGGCGGGGGCCGCTCAGGGTCTCACCACGCCTACCTGGGCGGCCTGCTCGAGCACACCGTCGCGGTGGCGACGATGGCGCTAGAGCTCTGCACGCTGCACCCGCGCCTGGACCGCGATCTGCTGCTGAGTGCCGCGATCGTGCATGACCTGGGCAAGACCCGTGAGTTCACCTACGGCGCTGAGATCGAGCGCAGCAGGGAGGGGCAGTTGCTGGGCCACGTCGAGCTGGGTCTGCGCCTGCTCGCGCTCCATGTCCCGTCGACGCTCCAGGATGAGCGCCGGCTCGCGCTCGAGCACTGCGTGATCCTCCACCACGGCGCCGATGCGGCCGCCGGAGCGCGCTTTGCCTCCGGCGAGGCGCTCGCGCTCTACCGGCTGAATGCGCTCGATGCCCAGGTGAAGGGCGCTTTGGAGCACGGGATGCCTCGTTAGTCGATCAAGCGGCGCCCTCGCGATGCCGATAAAACCGGCGATGCGCGATACCGTCACGCCCACAGCCACATCCCCTCCGGGATTTGAGGAGGAGATTACGATCGGGGACGGCCTCTTCCCCCCGCTTCACGCGGGCCGCTCCGCGCGGATGATCGGCGAGGTGATCGTCGACCTCGGCTATGCCGATCGTGAGACGGTCGAGCAGGCGGTAGGGTCCGCGCGCTCGCAGGGCAGGCCCACGGGCCAGGTGCTGGTCGAGCAGGGCGTCCTGCGCCACGACCAACTCGCCCGGGCCGTGGCGGAGCGCTTCGGCCTGGACTACATCGATCTGTCGGTCTACGACCTCGATATGGGCGCGGTCAACCTGATCCGCTCCGAGACCGCCAAGCGCTACCAGGCCGTTCCCGTCGGCTATACCGACGACGGGATGCTGCTGCTGGCGATGGCCGATCCAACCAACGTGCTGACGATCGACGACGTGGCGATGATAACCGGCCGGCGCGTCAAGGTCGCGGCGGCATCGGTGGAGGACCTGAACCTGCTCCTCACACGGCTCGCCCGGATGGACGACTCGATCGAGGACATCGTCGACGAGGAGCACGACGCCGACTCCGAGCCCGACCTGCTGGCCGAGGAGGCCGACCGCGACGCTCCGGTGATCAAGCTGGTGCACTCGATCGTCGCCCAAGCGGTGCAGCAGGGCGCCTCGGACATCCACGTCAATCCCGAAGAGGGGGACACGCGCGTGCTGTTCCGCGTCGACGGGGTTCTCTCTCCGGCCGCCACGGTCAAACGCAGGATGGCGATGAGCGTGGTGTCTCGCATCAAGATCATGGCCGATCTGGATATCTCCGAGAAGCGCCTACCGCAGGACGGCCGGTTCGCGTTGACGGTCGACGGGCGGCGCGTGGACATCCGCGTGGTCACGCTGCCGCTCGTCCATGGCGAGGCCGTCGTGATGCGCATCTTGGACAGAGGGGTGACGGTCGAAGGGCTCGAGTCATTGGGGATGCAGCAGGACGAGCTCAACCGCTTCACGAGCGCGATCAACAAGCCGAACGGCGCCGTGCTCGTCACCGGGCCGACCGGCTCGGGCAAGTCGACGACCTTGTATGCGGCGCTGAACGTGCTCAATGACGGCGAACGGAGCATCCTCACGATCGAGGACCCGGTGGAGCAACGCATGCAGGGCGTCAAGCAGATGCAGATCGCCCCGAAGGCTGGGGTCACGTTCGATGTCGGGCTGCGCTCGATGCTGCGCGCCGACCCCGATGTGATCATGGTCGGCGAGATCCGCGACCGCGAGACCGCGCATATCGCGATCGAGGCGGCACTCACCGGCCACCTCGTTCTCACCACCCTCCACACGCGCGATGCGCCGAGCGCGCTGGGGCGGCTGATCGACATGGGCATCGAGCCGTTCCTGGTGTCATCCGCGATCGACTGCATCGTCGCCCAGCGCCTGGTGCGGATGCTCTGCAAGCACTGCAAGCGCCCGCTGACGGTTTCCGAGGCCGTACTCGCTGAGCACGGCCTGACGGGCGCGGCGCTCTACGAGGCGGTCGGGTGCTCGCGCTGCGGCGGGTCGGGCTATCGCGGCCGGGTGGGGCTGTACGAGGTGATGACCGTCAGCGAGCGGATCCGCGCGCTGATCCTCGAGCGCGCCTCGGTCGACGAGATGGTCGCCGTCGCCGTGGGCGAAGGGATGCTCCGTCTCCGCGACGACGGGCTGGTGAAGGTGCGCGAAGGGCTCACCTCGATCGCGGAGATCGAACGGATGACCTCCAGCCTGCTGTGAGTGGGGGCTCTCAGCCGGTGGGGAGCAGCAGCGAGATGCGTAGCGGGCCTTCGGGAAACGCTTCGCCCGTGAACGAATACGCCTGGTAGGCGCGTCCGCGGTAGGTGACTTCGCCGCTAGCCGATGTTCCATCGGTGGGCACGCTCGCCGGCCCGGGAGTGAGCGTTCCCATCACCTGTTTCGCGCCGGTCCTCATCAGCACTTCGGCGCCGGTGAACAGGTGCGCCAGCTTTAGATAGCCGGCGTCGTCTTGAATCGCCATCGTGAAGTGTCCGACGACCCGTCCGCCGCTGCGCAGCGTGCCGTGGACCGGGGCGAGCACGAACGGGCCCCCTTCGTCGATCAACAGCCTCGAGCCGATCGTGACCCGTACTCGCACGACGTGGATGTGCTGGCCGAAGAAGCCGACGATCGCCGCGCGGGCCGCCGTCGCGTCGCCGGCGGCGACCGCGCGCTGAAAGTCGGTGGAGCTTTCCAAGTGGTGCAGCGTCGCGGTGACGTCCGGGCTGTGGAGCTCCTCCTGGTAGATACGTTCGCCGACGTGGCCGAGCGTTTCCACACGCGTCTGGGCCGGCGAGCCGGGGCAGGAGATCCCAGCGGTAGGCACGAGCAGCACGATCCGAAGTGGCCCGGAGGGGTAGACGGCGCCGGGCAGCGTGAACGACTCGTAGCTCTGGCCGCCGAGCGTGAGCGGCCCTTCGACGGGGCCGGTGCCAGCGGGCGGGGCGCCGTCGATCGTGCCGGCGAGCGTGTGCCCGGGGGCGCCGCCGACGGAGCCGGTCCTCAACAGCACCTGTGCGCCGGTGACCTGATGGACGACCTGCAGGTAGGCATGGTCGGGCTGGGTCGAGAGGATGAAGGTCGCGGACGTGCCGGGAATCGAGCCGTAGACAGGCGCGATCGCCGGCCCGGACCCCGCTTGGGCGAAGACGCGCCCACCGCGCAGGACCTCCACGCGGACGATCTGGCCGGCCAACAGCGCCTGCAGCGCGGCGCTGGCCCCGCCTGGGTTACCGCTGCCGATGGCCCCGGCTAGGGCGGTCGAGCTCCGTACACGATGCACTGCCTGCGCCACGTCACCGCCGGTGGCGGCCTCGTGATAGACGCGAGCGGCGACTATTC
>DASRKZ010000162.1:0-6925 GCA_035648675.1 Solirubrobacteraceae bacterium | reverse complement strand
GATCGTCTCGGCGGTGATGAAGACCTCTTCGTCACGGGCCCCACGGCGCACCGGGAAGACGCCGCCGTGGGTGTAGATGAACTGCATCGGTCCTGGTTTGAACAGCTGCGACTTGGCCATGAAGCGGACCTTGCGCCGGATGTAGCAGCCCATCAGGAAGTGGTCCATGAACGAGAAGTGGTTGGGCGCAAGGATCACCGCGCCGGCGCCGGGCACCTTCTCCGTGGAGATCGCGCGTGCGCGCAGGAACGTGTAGGCGTACAACGAGGTGAGTATCCGCGTGAGCTCATACGCCCAGTCCGGTTCGCGCGTGCGCGAGCGCTCGTGGAAACGGTCGAAGTGCTCCTTCGGCCGGGGGTCGACGTAGACCTGCTCGCGCATCGGTGCGAGATCGCTCATCTGAGCGCTCTACCGCGGGGAGCCCGGAAAGTTACGCGCACAGGAAAGCGCGTCCGCCCAGCCGGCGAGCAGACCGGCGCGCTCGTCCTCGCCCATCCGCGGCTCGTAGCGGGTGCGCTCGCGCCAGCCGTCGCGGACATCGGCGACCGTCCACATCCCCACGCCGACGCCCGCGAGGTAGGCCGCGCCGAGCGCGGTCGTCTCCGCGCTCTCGCCGAGGACGACCGGCACGCCGAGGACGTCGGCTTGGAACTGCATCAGCCAGCCGTTCGCGCTCGCCCCGCCGTCGGCGCGCAGCTCGCTGAGCGGCCGTCCGGAGGCCGCCTCCATCGCGCGCACCGCGTCGAGCGTCTGGTAGGCGATCGCCTCGAGCGTGGCGCGCGCCAGGTGGGCACGACCGGCGCCCCGCGTGAGCCCGACGATCGTGCCGCGCGCGAGGGGGTCCCAGTGGGGCGAGCCGAGACCGGTGAGCGCCGGGACGAAGTAGACGCCGTCGTTGGAGTGAAGCGAGGCGGCCAACGCCTCGGTGTCCGATGCGCGCTCGATCACGCCGAGCCCGTCGCGGAGCCACTGGACGGCGGCGCCGGTTACGAAGATCGACGCCTCCAGCGCGTAGGCGCGCGCGGGGGCGGGCGGGGATCCGATCTCCGAGGCGACCGTCGCAAGTAGGCCGGGTCCGGGCTCGGGCACGGTGAAGCCGGAGTGGAGGAGGATGAACGAGCCGGTGCCGAAGGTGGCCTTGGCCATGCCGGGATCGACGCAGGCCTGGCCGAAGAGCGCGGCCTGCTGGTCGCCGGCTACGCCCGCCACCGGGACGGCGTGGCCGTGGAGCGCCGCGGGGAGGGTCTCGCCGAGGACCCCGGCGCTCGGGCGCACCTCGGGGAGCGCGCGGAGGGGCACATGGAACAGCTCGAGCAGCTCCGGATCCCAGCGGCCGGCGGCGATGTCGTAGAGGAGCGTGCGCGAGGCGTTCGTGGCGTCCGTGAGGTGCTCGCCGGTGAGCTTGAAGATCAGCCACGAGTCGACCGTCCCGAAGACCGCCGTCCCGTCTCGCGCCCGCTCCCGCAGACCGGGAACATGTTCCAGGAGCCACTCGATCTTGGTCGCCGAGAAGTAGGGGTCGAGCACGAGGCCGGTGCGGGCGCGCAGGAGCGGCTCGTGCCCGGCGGCCCGCAGCTCCTCGCAGCGCACGGCCGTGCGGCGATCCTGCCAGACGATCGCGTTGTGGAGCGGCTCCCCGGAAGAGGGATCCCAGACGCAGACCGTCTCGCGCTGATTGGCGACCCCGACCGCGGCGAGCTCGCCCGGGCGCACCCCGGCATCCTCGAGCGCCTCGCCGGCGACGGCCTGCGTGACCGACCAGATCTCGGCGGCGTCGTGTTCGACCCAGCCGGGCTGGGGGAAGTGCTGGGTGAGCTCGCGGTAGGCGCGCCCGATCGGCTCGGCCCGCTCGTCGAACACGAAGCAGGTGGTGCCCGTCGTCCCTTGGTCGATCGCGAGGATCATCTCCGTGCGAGCCTACCGCCGCGTTATCGCTTTGGTTTGCGACGCAAGCGTCGACGTGCCGCTTCCAGCGATTCGACGTCCACTACGTCCACCGGGCGACCGGCGGCACGCTTCATCGCGAGCATGTCCTCAATCGAGGCGATCCGGATCTGGTGACCGCCCAGTTCCATGACGTCGGCTCGGCGACGCAAGGCCTTATAAGGGGGCGCTCCGTCCGGGGAGACGAGCAGATCAATATCGCCCTCTGGCGTCGTCAGACACACGATCTGCGTCTGGCGCAGAGTGCGCCCATCGGGCACAAACGGCACTTCCTCCGGAACGCCGCGCAGGCGCGCCTTCAGTGCCACAAGTACTCTGCCAAGCGCGTCCAGGTTGTCCTGCTCGGTCGAATAGCAGATATCGAGGTCCTTGGTGAAGCGTGGCATCGCCTGCAGGATGACCGCCACACCGCCGATAACCACAAAGTCGACGCCCCCCTCGACAAGTGCTCGCACCAGCGCCGCGGGATTGGAGTCAGGCCAGTTCGCCACGAGACCGGGCTCCGGCAAGCGTCAATTCGCGACCCCACTCGTACATGCTTTCCAGCTGTGCGAGCCGCTGGTCGGGACTCAGCCCGAGTTGCTCGAACACGAGCGTCTCGTCGATGCCTGGGCTCACCGGCTCGGTGGTGAGCACGAGTCGCCGTCCGGTCGCGCGCAGCGCATCTTCGAGGGTCGCGACCGTTGGATTGGCTCCTGGGCGCTCCAGTTTGGCAACGGCCGCTTGGGTGATCCCCAGTCGGCGGCCGAGCTCTGTTTGGGTGAGACCGGCACGGTTGCGTGCATCTTTGAGCAATGAAGCCGACTCGGACATTGCAAATGATTATAACCTATAAGCTATGTCCGGCCGGGCTCAGCGAGCCAGGTAGACCCGCACGAAATCGACGAGCTGGCGGCCGCGATGAAGAAAGCCGGAGAGCGTGCGGCCGGTGGCGCGGTGGGAGAGGGGGAGCTCGATCTCGGCGATGCGGTGCCCGGCACGCGCGGCGTCGATCGTCATCCCGATCTCCATGCCGAAGCCGTGCGCGAACGGGAGGACGTCCTGGAGCGCGCTCGCGCGGAGAGCCCGCTGGCCGGAGATCGGCGCGCGCAGCGAGAGGCCGGAGCGCCGGCGGATCGCCCAGCGCGCGAAGCCGACCGCGAGACCGACCCCTCCGCCGACGCGCGTGGCGAAGGCCGCGACCGCGATGTCGGTGTCGCCGCGCCGCACCGCGTCCGCGAGCGCGCCCAGCTCGGATGCCGAGTCGCCGAGATCGGCGTCGAGGAGAACGAATATTAATTCTTGGTTGCGACCGGGAACGGCGGCACCGGCCTCCCTTAACGCGTCACGGGCGGCGGGCGTGGCCGCGCCACCCTTGCCGATCATGCGCTCGCTGCGAACGACCCGCGCGCCGGCTTCACGGGCGAGGCGGGAGGTGGCGTCGGTGGAGCCGTCGTCGGCAACCCAGACCGGCGCGCCGGGGAAGGTGGCGGCGAGCGCGTCGAGCGTGGCCCCGATTTGCGCGGCCTCGTTGTAGGCGGTGACGATGACGGAAACGCCGGGGTCGAGGGTGGGGGGAGTGTCCGCGGTGTCGGTGCTCATGGAATCGATCGGCGACGGAGGCTATTCTCCGGAGCCGTCAGACGATCAACGAGGAGGCTGCGAGATGGCTGAGGTGGAGGCCCATATCACCGGCACCGTATGGAAAATCGAGTGCGCCGTCGGCGACACGATCGAGGAGGGCGACACGGTGGCGATCCTCGAGTCGATGAAGATGGAGATGCCCGTCGAGGCCGAGGACGGCGGGAAGGTCAGCGAGATCCGCTGCGAGGAGGGCCAGGCGGTCAGCGAGGGCGACACGCTCGTCGTACTGGAGTAGCCTTCCGCGCCTGTGTCCCCGGGCGCCCCCCAACGCGAGCTCGCCGACGGCAAGCTGCTGGTCGATCGTCCGGCCGACGGAGTCGTGCGTCTGACGATCTCCAATCCGCGGAAGCGCAACGCGCTCAATCACCCGATCCTCGACGCGATCTCGACAGTGCTCGGCGAAGAGGCATCACCACGGTCAAGCACGCGCTGCCTCGTCGTGACCGGCTCGCACGGAATGTTCTCGGCCGGCTATGAGATCGGCGAGATCACCAACGGGGTCGTCCAGGAAGAGGCCGAGCGCCTCGTCGCGCATCCGTTCACCGAAGCGATCGAGGCACTGGATGCCTTTCCGTTTCCAACTCTGGCTGCCCTGCCCGGGCACACGATCGGTGGGGGGTTGGAGCTCGCGCTTGCATGCGATCTGTGCATAGCCACCGAGCGGATCAAGCTCGGCATGCCACCGGCCAAGCTCGGTTTGGTCTACTCGCACACGGGCTTGCGCCGCTTCATCGACACGATCGGGGCCGCCCGCACCCGCGAGCTGTTCCTGCTGGGCAGCTACATCGAAGCCGGTACTGCACTGCAATGGGGACTCGTCAACCAGATAGCTTCCGCCGGGGACCTGGAGCACACAGCGCTGCGCGTGGCGAGCGAACTGGCCGCAAACGCACCACTATCGCAGACCGGGAATAAGCGTGTGATCGCGGCGTTGCTTCGCGCGCAGAGCGCGCTCCCCACAGATGTGGAGCAAGAGCTGATCGCGCTACGCCGCGCCTCCTTCGAGTCGCATGACCTGCGCGAGGGCATGAGCGCGTTCGCCGAGAAGCGTGCGCCGCGCTGGCGCGGCGAGTAGTGGGGCCGCCCCCGCGCCAGCTGGATGACGGGGCCCTATTCGTCGAATGTCATCGCCAGCCACGCTTGCACTGCTTGCGCCGTTGACTCGACGTGCTCTTCCATCATCGTGAGATGATCGCCAGGTACTTCGATCTCGCTGTCGGCAAGCTCCCAGCGCAGTTCGTGCTCGAACTCCGCGGCCATCCAGGGCAGCGACCCGTCGGCCCTCACCAACGGCGTCGGCGCGGCTATCTCGCCCGGGTGCCAATCGGCGACAAGCGCATATAGGCCCACATCGCCGTCAAGCGATCGTCGTTTATAAAGGCAAGGATGTCGGATGCCATCGGACGACGTGCTTTAGCGCGTAGTCCGTGGTCCGGTGGCGAGGGGGCTGCTCGTCAGTATGGCGATCGGTCAGACGGTGTTTTGATCTTCCTCGCGTAGTTCTTTGGCAGCGGGATCGCCAGGGCGGCCGTCGCATCTTGCGCGAGCTGTGAGACCAGGTTTGGGGTCACATCGAGCATCTGTGCAATCTCGTCTCTCGTCAGACCCTCGTAGTAGGTGAGCGCGAGGACGAGCTTCTGACGCTCAGGAGCTGGGAGATGGCCTCGGCGAGGGCGTCGGTCATCGCTAAGAACGTGTTTGAGAAGAGGTTGTGGGAGGGTTTTCTGGCTCTCTTGTCATGGATGTAGGTGAAACTCGTGTGGGAGTGTGAGGGTTATTGGTCCGCAGGTGAGTAGGACGAGGGCGAGCGCGGCTTTGGCTGAGTGAAACCCGTAGGCGCGGCGGGTGATGAGCCTGACCTTGGAGGGCGTCAGATTTTCTGTGTAAGCGCTGTTGGTGAATTATGAGGCTCCAAGGTGATCGTGGGTGATTCGGGCCTGGTGATTGGCCTGGATTGCGAGGCCTGAGCAGGCTTTCTTCGCTGGTTGCGAGGTTCGACTGGGGGCTTGAGGGGCGTGCACGGGTTCGGACCGTAGGTTCGTGGCTCCTGAAAGCAGTCGAACCGGAGGTCATCACTGTGCGCCTCACCACAGCATTCAAGCGTCTTTTGGACCTGTCCGGGGTATGGGTCCGGCAGGTCAGCTTCGAGCCCGATCGTGTCGTGGTCAGGGTTGCCTTGCGCCGTCGTCGTCTTCAGTGCCCGAAGTGCTCCTACTGCACGCGCAATCGCGAGAACGAGCAGCATCATGCCTCGGTCTGGCGCCATCTCGATCTCGGTTCCTGGCGGCTTGAGATCCACGCCAACCTCAGACGCTTGCGCTGTCCCGAGCACGGCGTCCTCGTCGAGGGCGTCCCCTTCGCCCGCTACGGCGCGCGCTTCACACGCGACTTCGAGGATCTCGTGGCATGGCTGGCCACTAGGACCGACAAGAGCGCGATCTGCCGGCTGGTGCGGATCGACTGGCAGACCGTGGGGCGGATCATCGAGCGTGTCGGCGACGAGCTGCTCGACGAGGATCGTCTGGACGATCTCTTTGAGATCTCGATCGACGAGGTCGCTTGGCGCAAGGGCCATCGTTATCTCACACTCGTCGGTGATCATCGCCGTCGTGCTGTTGTGTGGGGCACCGAGGGCAAGGGCCAGGCCGCCGCCGATGAGTTCTTCGCAGAGCTCGACCCGCCAGATGCGCTCGAGGACGCCGAGGACACCGTCGAATCCCAGGAGATCCAGGCGCAACCGCCCGCCGAGGAGCAGGCCGAGCAGAAGATCGGCGAGCGCGCCTCAAAGCTCGTCGCGATCTCGATGGACATGGGCCCGGGCTACGCCAAGTCAGCCCGACAGCACGCGCCCCAGGCCGTGATCTGCATCGACAATTTTCACGTCGTGCAGCTCGCCACCAAGGCGCTTGACGAGGTCCGCCGAGAGCACTGGAACGAGCTGCGCAGCGCCGGCGAGAGCGAGGCCGCCAAGAGCTTCAAGGACGCCCGCTTCTCGGTGCTGAAGAACCCCGAGGACCTCACCGAGCGACAGATCGAGATGCTCGCTGCGCTTCACGCCGCCGGCGGCAAGCTTCCCCGTGCCTACGCGCTGAAGGAGATGGTCCGCGCGATTTTCGGCTCTCTTGCGCTCGGTGTAGGTGACTCAGCCCGGCGTTTGGGTAGGCGTTTAGTCCTTCGGGCTTTCCATAACAAGGTTCGGTCGACTGGGTGGCGAACGTGGTTGGTGTGGAGCGGTCTGAGGCTGAGGCGATTTATGACTCGGGGCGTGAGGCGTGCGTGGAGTTCTTGATGCGGTTGGAGCAGCGGTTGCGCGCGGTCGAGCAGAAGACGGCTCCGACTTCGCGTAATAGCTCCTCGC
>DASRKZ010000161.1:0-7357 GCA_035648675.1 Solirubrobacteraceae bacterium | reverse complement strand
ACAACTTCCTGCGACACCGGCACATCCTCCTCCATCGCCACAGCAGACATATTCACCCTCCCGCATCGAGTATCAACGATGCAGGAGGCATTCGCCACACGACGAACAACACCTACAAAAACTCTAACAAAGTACTATTAGGTTCCTGAGCAGGTTGTCGAAGATGGCGTGTCGAACAGATAGAGCCAGTGTTTCCCGCGTGTTTTAACTTAAATTCCGCTAATGGAGAGGGGTCCATTAGATGAATCTCAGCGCTGCCGAGATGATGGGTGGGTCTGGGCTCGAATCCCCCGGCGGCTTCGACTTCCCGACCCCCGTCGAGGGCATCGCGGCGCGCTCCCCGCGGCAGCTGTTCTGGCGACGCTTTCGCCAGGACAGGGTGGCGCTCGCCTCGCTCGGGTTCATCCTCCTGCTGATCCTCGTGGCGTTTGCCGCCCCGCTGATCGTGCGGCTGCTGGGCCTGCCGGGGCCGTCGGTGCAGAACCCGAATCTGACCGACTCGTTCGGCAGCCCGCTGGGGCCCAGCCTGGCCCACCCGTTCGGCGTCGACCAGCTCGGCCAGGACGTGGCCTCGCGCGTCATCTACGGGACCAGGGTCTCGCTCGAGGTGGGCGTCCTCGGGACGGCTGTGGCGACGGTGATCGGCGTGATCGTCGGGGTGCTCGCGGGTTTCTACCGCGGCTGGGTGGACACGCTGCTCTCGCGCCTGATCGATGTCGTGCTGTCGATCCCGATTCTCTTACTCGGCCTCGGTATCGGCGCGGCGTGCGCCGTGCGCGGCTGCGTGGGTGGCACGATCCAGCCCGGCGTGGGTGTGATCATCTTCCTGATCGCGCTCGTCAACTGGACGTACATCGCGCGCATCGTGCGGGGCCTCGTGCTATCGCTGCGCGAGCGCGAGTTCGTGCAGGCCGCCCGCGCACTCGGAGCCTCTGACGCGCGCGTCATGTTTCACGAGATCCTCCCCAACCTGATCGCGCCGATCATCGTCTACTCGACCCTCCTGATCCCGCTCAACATCCTGCTCGAGGCCGGCCTCTCGTTCCTCGGCGTCGGCGTCCGCCCGCCCACGGCCAGCTGGGGGCAGATGATCGCCGCCGCCACCCCGATCTTTAACACCGCCTGGTGGTACATGACCTTCCCAGGCATCGCACTGCTGCTGACCGTGCTCGCCTTCAACCTGCTCGGCGACGGGCTGCAGGACGCTCTCAATCCAAGGACCGCGCGGTGACGCCGATGTCCCAAGCACACCAAGCACAAACAGAGGAGACACCATAATGAGCTCGACCAGAATGCTCGCGTCGGGGGCGCTCGCCGGAGTGCTTGCGCTCGCGCTCGCCGCGTGCGGCTCCAGCGGCAGTTCGGTTTCCGGCGGGAGTGGGATCAAGGTTGCCGGCGGGATCCAGACGCCGTTGACCGAGAGCCAGACCGGGGGCAAACACGGCGGCACGTTGACCGTGCTCGATCACGAGGACTTCGAACATATCGATCCAGGGCAGGCGTACTTCTCAGCCGACTACGAGGTCCTCTACCCGACCCAACGCCCGCTGTACTCGTATAAGCCGAACACGTTCAGCGCTCCCACGCCGGATATGGCCTCCGCCGCGCCGCAGATATCCGCCGACTCAAAGACGGTCACGATTCAGATCCGCCACGGGGTGCACTTCAGCCCGCCGGTGAACCGCGAAGTGACCTCGGCCGACGTCGCCTACGCGCTCGACCGCGGCGCCAACCCGAACGTCCCGAACCCCTACTTCCACCTCTACTTCAGCTCGCTCGTGGGTGTCGAAAAGGCGAACGGCGGACCGTTCCCGGGCATCACCACGCCCGGCAAGTACACGCTCGTCCTGCACCTGACCGAACCGAAGGGACAGCTCGTCGCCGATGCGCTCGTGCTGCCGATCAGCGCGCCCGTGCCGGAGGAATTCGCAAAGCCCTTCGACGCGAAGAAACCGACCGAATACGGCAACTACCAGGTCGCCACGGGGCCGTACATGTTCAAGTCCAACAGCGCCGGTAAGGTGCTCGGGATCGGCTACCAGCCGGGTAAGTCGGCAACGCTCGTGCGCAACCCCAACTGGAACGCGAGCACGGATTTTCGGCCCGCGTACCTCGATCAGATCAACATCAACATCGGCGGGGACACGACCGTGATCGGACGGCAGGTGCTCGAAGGCTCGGAGATGGTCCAGAACGACACGCCCGCACAGCCGATCGTCAAGCTCGCGTATGAAAAATTCCGCCGCCAGCTGGAGATCTCGGCCGGCGCCGGCGATCACTACGTCGCGATCAACAACAAACAGGGTCCGTTCGCCAACGTCAACGTGCGCAAGGCCTATTGGGCGGCGCTCGATCGCACCGCGATGGACAAGGCCCGCGGCGGTGAACTCGTCACGAACGTGGCGACGCATTTCATCCTCCCGGAAATCCCCGGCTTCGAAGAGGCGGGCGGCCTGACGGGTCCGAAGGTCGACTACAACGAACATCCCGAAGGCAACGTCAAGGTTGCCGAAAAGTACATGAAGCTGGCCGGCTACCCGAGCGGCAAGTACACGGGCGGAAAGACGCTCCAGGTCGTCGGTGCGACCGGCAGCCCCAACGCGGAAGACGCCGAAATCGCCAATCAGACGCTGAAGAGCCTCGGTTTCAAAACGCACTTCAACCTCGTCGAACAGTCCGTCATGTATGGGAAGTACTGTGCGGTTCCCGCGGAAGCGATCGACGTCTGTCCCAGCGTCGGCTGGTTCGCCGACTTCGGCGACGGTCAGGCGGTGCTCGACCTCGCATTCAACGGCGACCACATCGAACCGACCGGCAACTCGGACTGGAGCCAGGCCGACAATCCCACAACCAACAAGGCGATGGCGGCCGCCGAACTGGTCGTAGGCACCAAGGCGCGCGCCGAAGCGTGGGCGAAGATCGACAGGGAACTGGTGGCGGATGCCGTCGCCGTTCCCTATGACTGGGACAAGCAGCCGAACATCGAGTCCAACAACGTCGCCGGCGTCGGCGACATGTGGAACGGCGGCGCCTGGGACTACAGCTTCACATCGCTGAAGTAAAGCTTGCTCCGGGTTCGAGATGCAGGTGAGGTGAGCGTCGGCGGCGAAGCTCACCTCACCATCCCAGTTGGAGCCGGCCCCGCTGAGCCACCGTCATGACCCGCTACATCATCCGCCGCATCCTGTGGGGTGTCCTGCTGCTGATCCTGGTCACCGCGCTGACGTTCGTCCTGTTCCGGATCCTCCCGACGGGCGACCCCGCGCGGCTGCGAGCCGGTCGCGACGCGAGCCCGAAGGTGATCGCCGCGATTCGCCGCGACCTCGGCCTGAACAAATCGCTGCTCGCGCAGTTCTGGATCTACATGAAGGAAGTCTTCCTGCACTTCAACCTTGGCTACAGCTACTACAGCAGCGCGTCCGTCAAGAGCCTGATCGGCGAACGCCTCGGCGCCACCGTGTCGCTGATGATCGGGGCGAGCATCCTATGGCTGGGGACGGGGCTGCCGATCGGGATCATCTCGGCGCTGCGCCGGCGCTCGCTTCTGGATCGCGCGAGCATGGGCACCGCGCTGGTGCTCGTGTCGGCCCCCGAATACTGGCTTGCGCTGATCGCGCTGTACCTGTTCGCGGATGACATCGGCAAGGTGAAGGTGTTTCCCGGCGCTGACAGCTACGTCGCCCTGGCGAGCAGCCCGTGGAAATGGTTCACCTCGCTGCTGCTGCCGTGGCTGGTGCTCGCCGCCGGCTCGGCCGCGATCTACGCGCGGCTGATGCGCGGCAGCCTCACCGAGACGATGGGAGAGGACTACATCCGGACCGCCCGCGCGAAGGGCCTGAGCGAGCGCCGCGTGGTCCTGCATCACGGCGTGCGGGCCGCGATCAACCCGATCCTGACGATCCTCGCGCTCGACATCGCGACGCTGCTCGGCAGCGCGCTGCTGGTCGAAGTGGTGTTCAACATCCCCGGGATCGGACAGCTCAGTTACACGGCGCTGACCCATTCGGACTTCCCGATCGTGCAGGGCACCGTCCTGCTGGGCGCGCTGTTCGTGATCGTGGCGAACATCTTCGTGGACATCGCGTATGCATACCTCGATCCCCGCGTCCGGTTTTCGTGACCATCTCGACGCCCCTGGCGGTGTCCTCGGTCGCTCGTGTGCGTAGCACACGTCGCTTCCTGCGTCCTTGCCAGGAACGACGATCTGGCCGCCGAAAACGGCCCAATGAAAGAGCAGTGGAACCGTGAACCCCCTCGGCGACCCTCTCCTACGAGTCGAAGACCTGCGTGTGGAGTTCCCGACCGAAGACGGGCTCGTGAAAGCGGTCGACGGGATCGACTACGAGCTGGGGCGCGGGCGCACGCTCGGGATCGTGGGGGAGTCGGGCTCGGGGAAGACGGTGGCGGCGATGACGATCCTGGGGCTGACCCGCGCCCAGGGCGCGCGCATCTCCGGACGGGTTCTGTTCGAGGGCCGCGACCTGTTGAGTCTGCCCGAGGAGGAGCTGCGGAGGGTCAGGGGCAACGAGATCGCGATGGTCTTCCAGGATCCGCTGTCGGCTTTGCATCCCCTCTACAGGGTCGGCAGCCAGTTGGTGGAGGCGATTCGAGCCCACCAGGACATATCCAAGACACAGGCCCGCAAGCGCACGATCGAGCTGCTCGGGCTCGTCGGGATCCCCGAAGCCGGTCGGCGCGTGGATGACTACCCGCACGAGTTCTCCGGGGGGATGCGTCAGCGCGCGATGATCGCGATGGCGCTCGCGAACGAGCCGAAGCTGCTGATCGCCGACGAGCCGACGACGGCGCTGGACGTGACCGTGCAGGCGCAGATCCTGGCGCTGCTGGAGCGGCTGCGGGGCGAGCTGGGGATGGGCATCGTGATCGTCACGCACGACCTCGGCGTCGTCGCGGAGATGGCCGACGAGATTGCCGTGATGTACGCCGGACGGATCGTCGAGACGGCCGGCACCGAGGAGCTCCTGGCCGGCCCCGAGCACCCTTACACGTGGGGGCTGCTGCGGTCGATCCCGAGTATCGAGGGCCCCCGAGTAGAGCGGCTGGAGTCGATCCCGGGCAGTCCACCGAGCCTGATCGAGCCACCGTCGGGCTGTCACTTCCACCCGCGCTGCCGCTACGCCCAGCCCGCGCACGCGCGCGTCGATCCCGCACTCGAGTCGGTGCCCGGCCCCCCCGCTCAGCCCGCTCACCGGGTGGCGTGTCTACTCGAGTCGGAGACACGCCGGCGATTGTGGACGGAGCTAGAGGCGGGGCGGGCACCAACGCAGGCGCTCGCCGCCGCGGGCCCGCCGGAGCCGCCAGTCGTCCTCGCACCGCCGGAGTCCCGCGCATGAGTACCGCGGAGCCTCGCGCATGAGCACCCGGGGGAGACGGGCATGAGCGCAGGGGAGCCACTCGTGGAGGTGCGTGACCTGGTGAAGCACTTCCCGGTCACGGGGGGGATCGTGGTGCGGCGGAAGATCGGCGCGGTGAAGGCGGTCGATGGGGTGAGCTTCGAGGTGACGCGCGGTGAGACCCTGGGGATCGTCGGCGAGACGGGCTGCGGGAAGAGCACGACGGCACGGTTGATGATGCGGCTGCTCGAGCCCACCTCGGGGTCGGTGCATTTCGACGGGCGGGACATCACTCACCTGAAGGGCGCCGGCCTGAAGGCGACGAGGCGCGAGATGCAGATGATCTTCCAGGACCCCTACTCCTCGCTGAACCCGCGCAAGACCGTCGGCGCGATCGTCGGCGAGCCGTTCGCGATCCATGGCCTGCACCGCGACCGGGCGGAGCGCAGGCGGACGGTGAGGGAGTTGATGGACACCGTCGGGTTGAACCCGGAGCACTACAACCGCTACCCCCACGAGTTCTCCGGCGGCCAGCGCCAGCGGATCGGCGTGGCACGCGCGCTGGCGCTGAGCCCGAAGCTGTTGATCGCCGACGAGCCGGTGTCGGCGCTCGACGTGTCGATCCAGGCGCAGGTGCTGAACCTGCTGCGCGAGTTGCAGCGGAGGATGGGGCTGACGCTCGTGCTGATCAGCCACGACCTGTCGGTGGTGCGCCACATGTGTGACCGGGTGGCGGTGATGTACGAGGGGAAGATCGTGGAGCTCGAGGCGAACGAGGCGCTCTACGGCTCCCCGCGCCACCCGTATACAAAGGAACTCCTCGCGGCTGTGCCCGGCCCCCGCCGGGATCGGCGTACGATCACCGGGTGACGATCCCTGATCCGGCAGCGGAGGCCACGGAGTTGCTCAAGCGGCTGATCCGCTTTGACACGGTGAACCCGCCGGGGAACGAGCGTCCGGCACAGGAGTACCTGAGGGACTATCTGACAGAGGCCGGGTTCGAGTGCGAGCTGCTCGGGGCCGAACCGGCGCGGCCGAACCTGGTGGCGCGCCTGCGGGCCGGCGATGGGGCTGGGAATGGAGCAGGGGCCGGCCCGACGCTGTGCTACCTGGGCCACGTCGACACGGTGCTGGCGAACGCCGAGGAGTGGGGTGCATACGGCCCGTGGTCGGGCGAGGAGGCCGAGGGCTTCATCTGGGGGCGGGGGGCGCTCGACATGAAGTCGCAGGTCGCGGCGGAGATCGCCGCGGCGGCGGGATTGGCGCGCTCCGGGTGGCGCCCGGCGAGCGGCGAGCTGCTGATCGTCGCGGTCGTCGACGAGGAGACCGGGGGCGAGCTGGGCGCGCAGTGGATCACGAGAGAGCACCCGGAGAAGGTGCGCTGCGACCTGCTCGTGAACGAGGGCGGCGGGGCCGTGTTCGAGTACGGAAGCGGGCGTCACTACGGGGTGTGTTGCGCGGAGAAGGGAGTGTTCCGCTTCACGGTCACAACCGACGGGGTGGCGGGGCACGCGTCGATGCCGCGGATGGGGGAGAACGCGCTGCTGAAGATGGCGCCGGTGCTGGAGCGGCTGGGGGCGCGCCAACCGGCCTATGAGCTGACGGCCGAGCCGGAGGCGTTCCTGCGGGCGCTCGGCGAGGACCCGGACGACGTGGCGGGGGCGGTCGCGCGGATGGGCGAGGCGGACGAGCGCTTGGTGACGATGTTCGAGCCGATGCTCGGCGTGACGTTCACGCCGACGCGGATCTCCGCGTCGGAGAAGATCAACGTGATCCCGAGTAGCGCCGAGCTCAAGGTCGACTGCCGCGTGCCGCCGGGATTGGGCGAGCGGGAGGTGCGCCGCGGGATCGTCGAAGTGCTCGGACCCGCCTACCCCGCCCACCCGGAAGCGGGCGACGGCGAGGGCGCGGGCTGGCGGATCGACTTCACCGAGCGGATCGCGGGCAACCGCTCGCCGATGCAGTCACCGCTGATGGATGCGATCGCGGGATGGGTGCAAGAG
>DASRKZ010000160.1:0-5583 GCA_035648675.1 Solirubrobacteraceae bacterium | reverse complement strand
GCCGCGCGCGAGCTGCGCGCGCGGGGCATCGAGGTTTGCACCGAGACCACGGTGAGAGAGATCACCAAGCGCGACGCGACGCTGTCCAACGGCGAGCGGATCCCGACGCGCACGGTGGTGTGGACTGCCGGAGTCAAGCCGAGCCCCGCTGTCGGCAGGCTGGGTCTGCCGGTCGATAAGGATGGACGGGTGACGGTTGATCGCACGATGCGCGTGGATGGTTACGAGCACGTGTGGGCGATCGGCGACTGCGCCGCGGTTCCCGATCCCGCCCGGCGAGGGCAGCCGTGTCCTCCGACCGCGCAACACGCGATCCGCCAGGGGCGGCTGGTGGCCAAGAACGTGGTCGCGACGCTCGGCAACGGCAGGGTGCGCTCGTTCCGCTATCGCACCAAAGGCGTAGTCGCCGAGCTTGGGCACAACGAGGCGGTCGCGCTGACGCTCGGGGTGCGCTGGCGTGGCCTGCCGGCGTGGTTCATCGCCCGCACCTATCACCTGCTGCTGATGCCCGGGGTGGGCCGAAAGCTGCGTCTGCTCGTGGACTGGAACGTCGCGCTGATGTTCGGCCGCGACACCTCCTCTCCCGGGCGTCTGGGTAAGCCAACTCCGCTGACGGGCGACGACGACGGCTGACCGGCGTATCCTGATCTGAGATGGCGATACTCGACGACGTGAAGACCGACCTGCACGACGCGATGCGCGCCGGCGAGAAGGAGAAAGTCGGCGCGTTGCGGCTCGTGCTCTCCGAGTTGCAGAAGGCCGCGAAGGAAGGATCCGACGATGAGCTGACGGTGCTGCGCCGTGAGCGCAAACGGCGTCTGGAGGCGGCCCAGGCCTATCGCGAGGCAGGGCTCCAGGACCGCGCCGCCGGCGAGGAGGCAGAAGGTGAGCTGATCGCCGGCTACCTGCCGCCGGAGCTCTCGGAGGCGGAGCTGAAAGAGATCGTTGAGCAGGCGGTGCGCGACAGCGGGGCGGAGTCGGTGAAGGACATGGGTCCCGCGATGGGCAAGGCGATGGCGGCCGTCGACGGTCGCGCCGACGGCAAGCGCGTATCGGCACTCGTGCGAGGCGCACTTGAGGGTCCGTAGAAGAATGTCTTGGTGCCCGAGACGGCCGTTCCGCGGCACCAGCCGCCACCCACGATGCTCGGCGTGCTGGCCGATCCCGGATGATCGGCAGCACGCCTGCGCTCGCGTGCGTCGTCTGGCACTCACGGCCCGACCCTCTCAAACCCCAACCCATTCTCCTACGAACCTAAACGGATGAGGTCGCAGATCGAGCTGCCGAATGGGGTCGCCGCCGAGCTGGCGGGCAGTCAGGACACCGTCCTGCGCGCGCTGGAGGAGGAGCTGGAGTGCAAGGTGTTCCTACGGGGAAATCTGCTCACCTTCGACGGTGAGGAGCCGGAGACGCGCGCGGCTGAGCGCGTGGTTCGCGAGCTCTCGGAGTTGATTGCGCGCGGCCACCGGCTGGACCCCGAGACGATCGCCGCGGTGACGGGCGCGTTGGATGCGCACGAGTCCCCCGCACGGGTACTGGAGGATGTCGTCTGGCAGCACCGCGGTCTGCGGGTGGCGCCGAAGACGGTCAACCAGAAGCGCTACGTCGACTCGATCCGCTCCGGCACGATCACCTTCGGGGTGGGGCCGGCGGGCACCGGGAAGACGTTCCTCGCCGTGGCGATGGCCGCCGCCGCGCTGGCACGCCACGAGGTCAATCGCATCATCCTCACGCGCCCGGCCGTGGAGGCCGGCGAGCGCTTGGGTTTCCTGCCGGGCGATCTGATGGCGAAGGTCGATCCCTACCTGCGGCCGCTGTTCGACGCGCTTCACGACATGCTCGAGCCGGAGAAGGTCTCGCAGTACATCGAGCGTGGCGTGATCGAGATCGCCCCACTCGCGTTTATGCGGGGGCGCACGTTGAACGACTCGTTCGTGATCCTCGACGAGGCCCAGAATACGACGCCCGAGCAGATGAAGATGTTCCTGACACGGCTGGGCTTCGGGTCGAGGATGGTGGTGACCGGCGACGTCACGCAGGTGGATCTCCCCCGTGAGCAGCAGTCGGGGTTGATCGTGGTCGGCGACGTGCTCGGCGAGATCGAGGGCATCGAGTTTCTGCGCCTCGGCGGGGAGGACGTGGTTCGTCACAAGCTCGTGCAGCGGATCGTGGAGGCCTACGACGAGCACTCCCAGCGCGAGACCCCGGAGCTACGCGCCGCCGATCGTCGCCGCGCCTGAGATTGGCGGGCGATGCTCGAGGTGGAGGTCGTTGGCGCGCAGCTTGCTCCCGATGCGCCCCCGCGCGTGACGGTGCAGAACCTGTGCGTTCTCGCGGCGGCCTCGGCCGGCGTCGAGGACGGTCATCTGGCGATCGAGTACGTCGATGGGGAGCGGATCGCGCAGCTGAACGCCGAGCACCGCGGCCAGGCGGGTCCGACGGACGTGCTGTCTTTCCCGATCGATGGCGCCGCGCCGATCGACGGTTTCGCTCCGCGCGGCGCCGCCGGCCCAACCGATCTCGCCGCTCGCCGGGCCGGCATCGAGCGGGAGCTCGGCGACGTGGTGATCTGCCCCGAGCACACGATCGACCTGCGCGAGGCGATCGTCCACGGCGTTCTGCATCTGGTAGGCATGGATCACGAGACAGACAGCGGCGAGATGCTCGCGCTGCAGGCGGAGCTGCTGGCGTGGGAGAGCAGATGACCCGCAGCGGCTTCGTCGCGCTCGCGGGACGGCCGAACGTGGGCAAGTCGACGCTCGTGAACGCGCTCGTGGGAGAGAAGATCGCGATCGTCTCCGATCGCCCCCAAACCACAAGGAGAGCGATCCGCGGCGTCTGCGGCAGCGGCGACTGCCAGATGGTGCTCGTGGATCTGCCCGGCGTGCAGCGTCCTCGAGACGCGCTCACCGAGCGGATGGCCCAGCGGGTGCGCCAGGAGCTGGAGGGCTGCGACGCGACGCTGCTGGTGCTCAACGGCGAGCAGGGGGTGGGGCCCGGCGACCGCTTCATTGCGCAGGCGCTCCTCGGCGCGAGCGCGACGACGACGATCGCGGTGAATAAGGTGGATCGTCTGACGCGGGCGGAGACGATCGCTGTGTTGGAGCAGGCCGTCGAGCTGGAGGCGTCCGAGGACATCTTCCCGATCTCGGCGCGTACGGGTGATGGGGTGGAGGAGCTCGTCGAGCATCTGGCGGGGGCAATGCCGGAGGGGCCGTTCATGTTCGGGAAGGGCGCGATCTCCGATCAGTCGCGCGCGGTGCTGCTGGCGGAGCTGGTCAGGGAGGCGGTCATCAAGCGCACCTTTCACGAGTTGCCCCATGCCGTGGAGGTGATCGTCGAAGAGATCGAGTGGGTGGGCGGGAATCTCAACAACCTCGCGCGGGTGAGAGCGCTGATCTGGGTGGAGAGCGAATCCCAGAAGGCGATCCTGATCGGTGCGAGAGGACACATGATCAAGGCGATCGGTGTGGCGGCGCGCCGGGAACTGGAGCGCGAGCTGGGCTGTCAGGTGCACCTAGATTTGTCGGTACGCGTCCGTCGCGGCTGGCGCGGGGACGAAGGACTGCTCGACCGGTTAGGACTTTGAGACAGTGCATATTAGGGCATGTGTACTACTATAGTTACACACCACGCGTAAAGAGTTATATATACATCTCGAGCCCTCTCCCCCGATCTCTCGATCTCTCGAGCCATCTAGAGATGCTTTGAGAGGTGCCCGGCGACCCGCTCGAGTGCGGAGAGGTCGAGTTCGGGGGTGAAGAGGAAGGGAATCGGGAGCACCTCGAAGTGTCGGCGGCGGAGGCGGGCGAGTTGGTTGTGTTGGAAGTTTGCGCGGTCGTGCGCGGCGCGCGCGGCGAGCGCGGCGGAGCGCACGACGGCGTCGCCCTCCTGGAGCCGCTCGATGCGGGCGAGCTCGGGAGCGGAGAAGCGCCGGGGAAGGGTGCCGTTGAGGACGACGGCGTGCAGCGAGCGGTCGAGTCGCTGGTGGAGGCCGTCCTGGAGCTCGAGCGTCTCGGTGACGGCCATCTCGGTCGGTTGGGCGACCGCGAGGTAGGAGGAGCGCGCGGGGTCGGAAAGCAGCTCGCGCACGCGCTGCGTCTGCGAGGCGATTGGCCCGACGCGCGCGATCGCGCCGCAGGTCTGGGGTGAGTGGAGCATCCCCAGGGCATGGCCCGTCGCGGGGGCGTCGAGGATCACCAGGTCATAGCCGCCGGGGCGTCCGCGTCCTGTGCGCCCGCCCTGGGTGAGCTGCCAGATCTTGACCATGCTCACGAGCTCCTTGGCGCCGGGGGCGGCGGCGGTGAAGTACTGGAAGGTGCCGCTCGATGCGAGTATCCGGCCCGAGACACGCCCGCCGAGCGCCTGCAGCCACTCGAGCAGGGCCCGGTCGGGATCGATCGAGATGCTCCAGAGGTTCTCCCGGAGCCCGACCTCGGTGCCCGCGTCCCCCGTTCCGTTCCCTGTTCCATCTCCGGTCCCGTCCTCTGTCCTCCTCCCGGCGGCGAGCCCGAACAGCTCGGGCAGCCGGCGCTGGTCTCCCAGCTCGACGACGATCGTGCGCAGGCCGCGATCCGCCGCGAGCAGCCCGAGCGCGGCGGATACCGTGGTCTTGCCTACCCCGCCCTTGCCGGTGAGGACGAGCAGCTTGCGGTCGAGTAGCGATGCCATCGTCCTGATGCAACCTACAATCCCGCAGATGAGTCCACCAGCCGGTGATGAAATGATCGACGCGGAGATCTCCTATGACGAGCGGGGACTCGTGCCGTGCGTGATCCAGGATTGGCACACGGGAGAGGTGCTGACGATGGCCTACATGAACAAGCCGGCGCTGGAGAAGACGCGTGAGACCGGTGAGCTGCACCTGTGGAGTCGCTCGCGGGACGAGTTGTGGCGGAAGGGCGAGACGAGCGGCAATACCCAGACGGTGAGGGCGCTGCGGCTGGACTGCGACGGCGACACGCTGCTGGCGCTGGTTGAACCGGCGGGTCCGGCCTGCCATACGGGCGAGCGGACGTGCTTTCACCGGGGTGAGCTCGAGCCGCCCGCTCCCCACGAGACGTTGCCGGCCCTGGAGCGGACGTTGCGTGCACGTGCGCGAGAGCGCCCGGCGGGCTCCTACACGGTCGAGCTGCTCGACGATCCGCTCCGGATCGGTGAGAAGGTGAGAGAGGAGGCCGAGGAGGTCGCGCGCGCCGCGCGCGAGGAGTCGGAGGAGCGCGTGGACGAAGAGGCGGCCGACGTGATCTATCACCTGCTCGTGCTCCTGCACAGCCGCGGACGTGCGCTGGCCGACGCCGAGCGGGTGCTCGATGAGCGCCGCTCCTAGCGCCTCCGGAGCCGCCGCGGCCCGTGAGGCTCCCGCGGCTCCCGAAGCCCCAGAGGCTTCCGAGGGGACCGCCATCGCGGTGGAGCCGAGCCTCGAGCAGGCGCGTGGGCTGGTGGCGGGACACAATCTGATCCCGCTGCGCCACAGCTTCATCGCCGACTGCGAGACGCCGGTGTCGGCCTTTCTGAAGCTGCGCGGGATGGAGCCGGTGGGGCCCTCGTTCCTGTTGGAGTCCGCCGAGCAGGGACAGCGGA
>DASRKZ010000159.1:0-16349 GCA_035648675.1 Solirubrobacteraceae bacterium | reverse complement strand
CCTCGGAGGAGCGGGCGCGAGTCCTGCGCCCGCTCCTCCGAGGCCGGCCGCGCCGGCGGCATGCGCCGCGCCGTGGCCGAGGATCGCGGCTGCCAGTCCCGCGCTGGGAAGCACCGGCAGGAGGGCCCCAAACGACTGGCGCTGGGCGTTGACCGCAAGCTGGAAGTCGCGGCAGCCGACACACAGCTTCAGATGCCGGCGCAGTGGCCCACGGCGAAGCTCGCCGCCATGGGCGACAGAGAGCTGTTCGCGGATGTCCTGGCAGGAGGCGTTACGCGCGTCGCGGTCGGCGATCAAGGCGCTGCGCGCCTGGTAGATGAGCGCTTTGACCTTGCTCACCGGACACCCCACGATCGCGGCGATCGCCTCGTGGTTGAGGTCATCGAGCTCGGCCAGCAGGAGCGCGCTGCGCTGGTCCTCAGGCAGGCGCCCGATGCCCGCCACCAGCTCGCGCAGATCCTCGCGCTGGTGGACCTCCTCGGACAGTCCCGCGAGCGTGGGCGTGTGGGCCTCCAGCGGCGCGGTGGGTCGTCGGGCCGCGATCGCCGACAGGCAGCAGTTGCGTGCGATCGCGTACATCCACGGCCGCAGCTCGCGCGGAGCGGTCCCGCCGAGCAGCGCCTGGTGGGATTTGATGAATGTCTGCTGGAGCGCGTCCTCGCCCTCGTCCCGGTTACCGAGCATGTGCCGGCAGTAGGAGAGCAGCGGCGCGTGGTGGCGCTTGAAGATCGCCTCGAAGGCACCCTCGTCGCCGGCCTGCATGCGTCGCACGAGCACGGCGTCCTCGACGCTGGAAGGAACGTGGTTGCCATACACCCGCATCACTACCGAAACCCCCTGGAAGTTGGCGAGTTGCGCCCCGCGGCCTACGGCTCGCGCCCTACGGCACGCGCCCGGTCAGGCCGAGCAGCCGGTCCTGCAGAGGGAAAGTCTGATCGCTACGCGGGGTTGTCGGCGCGGTAGTACTCGATCGCACCGGTGGTCAGTAGATCGGCGTCGAGGATCGCCTCGATGTCGAGCGTGATCTCGATCTCGTTGCTGACGACGACGCCCCCGCCGGGGATCTTGTCCTGCCAGGAGACGCCGAAGTCGTGGCGGTTGACGCGGGTCTTCGCCTCGAAGCCGATCCGGGTCAGCTCGCCCTTGTTCTCCTCGCCCACCCAGAACGGCGTCTTCCACTGGCCCTGGTAGGAGACGTCCATGCTCACCTTGCGAGTCGTCCCGCGAATGGTGAGGTCGGCCACGGCCTTGAAGTCGGTGTCGCCGATGCGCTCGGTAAATCCTCCCGCGAAGACGATCTTCGGGTGCTGCTCGACGTCGAAGAAGTCGGCGCTCGTCAGGTGGGCGTCACGTTCGGGCTCCCCCGTCCAGATCTTCGTGGCGTCGATCTCCCCGGCGAAGGTCGCCCGCAGCGGATCCTCCCAATCGAGGTAGAGCTTGCCGTGTACGTCCTTGAACAGGCCGTGTACCCAGGTGACCATCATGTGGCGCGCGCGAAAGCCCGCCTCGGTGTGGCCGGGCTCGAACGTCCAGCTCGGCAACTGCGCTGCTGCTGTGGAACCCTCTGCGGGCGACTCGGACGTGGCCATCGTTCCTCCAGTCGTTCCGGCGCTCGGAGAAGCGTCGCTCAAGGAGCTTAGGGCTTACGCATCAGACGGTTGTCCAGATCTCGACGATCGACGATCTATTTTGCCCGTGTCGTCCGAAAAGAACGACATGAACTGCCCGTTTAGGGAGCTCAGAGCGACAAATCGTGTCCCTTTTGGGGCAGAGCGCAAGGAGGCGTGACATGGATGGCAATCGAGCAGAGCGCTTGACAACCGTGCGGTCTATCCACCGTGGCACGCCGCCGGGTGTGCTCTTGGGGAGGGGTCGCTGGCGAAGCTCGCGGGCGGACGCGCCGGATCGCCCGCTGCGATGCGTCTCGAGCGGATATCTCTCCGACGGCTGCTCCTGCCGGTCGAGCGTTCCCTCCGACGTGGCAACTGTCGCCTGGGGTGTCGAGCGTAAGCAGGGCGGTGCAGATGATGGGCGCTTCTTTCACTTCGCCTGGCGCGGTGAGGTGTGGCTCGGCTACGGCCAGCAGGATGGTCGCGTGCGCGGCGTCTACTGCCCGTCGCACACCGCCGAACGCGACGAGCGTGCGGCGCAGGGGCTTGCGCTGAGCGCCTGAGTGCCTCTCCCGTGCGGATACGATCCATGGCTTGCCGCCGCCGCAGAGATCCGAGACCGACACAAGCGCGACCGTCCCGGAGCGCCCGACGCTTGACGGGCTCGAGGGGAAGTGGAGCGCGGAGTGGGAGCGCGAGGGCGTCTATCGCTTCGATCGGGATGCTCCACGCGAGCAGGTCTTCTCGATCGACACACCGCCGCCGACGGTCAGCGGCTCGCTGCATGTGGGGCATGTCTTCTCCTACACGCACACGGATGCGGTGGCGCGCTATCAGCGGATGCGCGGCAAGGCCGTCTTCTACCCGATGGGCTGGGACGACAACGGCCTGCCGACGGAGCGCCGCGTGCAGAACCACTTCGGCGTGCGCTGCGATCCATCGGTTCCCTACGACCCGGCTTTCACCCCGCCGCGGGAGCCATCGGCAAAGGAGCCGGTGTCGGTGTCGCGGCCGAACTTCGTCGAGCTGTGCCTGCGGCTGACCGAGAGCGACGAGCAGGTCTTCGAGGCGCTGTGGCGCACGCTGGGGCTGTCGGTGGACTGGTCGATGACCTACACGACGATCGGTCCCCTCGCCCGGCGCATCTCCCAGCGCTCGTTCCTGGGACTGCTCGAGCGCGGCGGCGCCTACCAGTTGGAGGCGCCGACGCTGTGGGACGTGGACTTCCAGACCGCGGTCGCCCAGGCCGAGCTCGAGGACCGCGAGCGCCAGGGCGCGATGCACCGCGTGCGCTTCTCCCTGGCCCCCGACGGCGAGGCGAGCGGCGCGAACTCTCCGAATGGCGCCCGGAGCCAATCCGACGCGCCCGCCGCGGAGGCGCTGATCGAGACGACGCGCCCGGAGCTGATCCCCGCGTGCGTGGCGCTGCTTGCCCACCCCGACGACGAGCGCCAGAAGGGGCTGGTGGGCAGGGAGGTGTTGACGCCGCTGTTCGGGACGCGCGTGCCCGTGCTGACTCATCCGCTGGTCGAGCCGGATAAGGGGACGGGTCTGGTGATGGTGTGCACCTTCGGCGATCTGACCGACGTGGTGTGGTGGCGCGAGCTGGGGCTGCCGGTGCGCTCGGTGCTGGCCCCCGACGGCCGCCTCGCGGACGTCCCCTGGGGGGCGCCCGGCTGGGAGTCGGAGGATCTCGAGGGCGCGCGCGGGAGCTATGAGGAGCTGCGCGGCCGGAGCATCAACCAGGCGCGCAAACGGATCGTGGAGCTGCTGGAGGAGTCGGGCGAGCTGGTGGGCGAGCCGACGCCGGTGACGCGGGCGGTGAAGTTCTTCGAGAAGGGTGAGCGCCCGGTGGAGATCGTGACGAGCCGCCAGTGGTTCATCCGCACGATTGAGCATCGCGAGGAGCTGCTCGCGCGCGGACGGGAGCTGGAGTGGCACCCGCCCTACATGAGAGCAAGGTTCGAGGACTGGGTGAACGGCCTGACGGGCGACTGGTGCATCAGCCGCCAGCGCTTCTTCGGCGTGCCGTTTCCCGTGTGGTACCCGCTCGACGAGAGCGGAGCGGTGTTGCATGACCGCCCGATTCCCGCGCGTGAGGAGCAGCTCCCGGTCGACCCCTCGACGGACGTGCCCGACGGCTTCCTGCCGGAGCAGCGCGGAGCGCCGAACGGCTTCGCGGGCGATCCGGATGTGATGGACACGTGGGCGACCTCCTCGCTGACGCCGCAGATCGCGGGGCAGGCGGAGGAGGACACCCAGGAGGGCGCACTCCAAGGGGCACAGGCAGGCGAGTCGCTGTTCGCGAAGGTCTTCCCGATGGACGTTCGCCCGCAGGCGCACGACATCATCAGGACCTGGCTGTTCTCGACAATCCTGCGCTCGCACCTCGACGAGGGGAAGCTGCCGTGGCGAAGCGCCGCGATCTCCGGCTGGGTGCTCGACCCGGACCGGAAGAAGATGTCGAAGTCGAAGGGGAACGTGGTCACGCCGATGCACCTGCTGGAGGAGCACGGCGCGGACGCGGTGCGCTACTGGGCGGCGAGCGGCCGCCCGGGCACGGACACGACGTTCGATCCCCAGCAGATGAAGGTGGGCAGGCGACTGGCGGTGAAGCTCCTGAACGCGTCGAAGTTCGCGCTCGCCGACCTGCCGGCAGAGGGCGAGCTCTCACATCCGCTCGACCGCGCGATGATCGCGCGCCTGACGGCGGTGGTGGAGGATGCGACGCGGAGCTTTGACGACTACGACTACGCGCGCGCATTGGAGCGCACGGAGACATTCTTCTGGTGGTTCTGCGACTTCTATCTGGAGCTCGTGAAGGGCCGCCGCTACGACCCCGCGCCCGACGCCGCGGCCTCGGTGAGCCGTGCGCTGCGCATCTCGCTGTCGACTTTCCAGCGCCTGTTCGCGCCGTTCCTCCCGTTCGTCGCCGAGGAGGTGTGGTCGTGGTGGCAGGAGGGCTCGGTCCACCGCGCCCCGTGGCCGGATGCCGCGGAGCTGAAGGCCGCCGCGGGAGGCGCGGACCTGGACTCGGATAGCGGCGACGGACATTCCCAGGACATCGCGCTGTCGCTGGCGGCGGATGTGCTGCGGGAGGTGCGCAAGGCGAAGTCGCAGGCGCGCCGGAAGATGCGCGCGCCGGTCAGGCGGGTGGTCGTCCACGACACCCCGGAGCGACTGCGCGCGCTGGAGCTGGGGGAGGGCGACCTGCTGGAGGCGGGCTCGATCGAACAGCTGGAGCAGTGTGAGGCCGAGGAGTTCGCCGTGGAGATCGAGCTGGCGGAGGAGATCGTGGAGTAGAGGTCTTGGACGATGAGGTAGGGCTCCGGGTTTGCGCCGCTTTGGGCCTAATCCCTATCTCCGGCTTATCGCTACGTTCGCAGTCCGGTGGGCGGCGGCGGTGGTTCGGCGATGTGGCGTGGCGGAGGGAGCGGCTTAGCTCCGTCTACACCGTGCTCGTCGCGGAATAGGCAGAGGATCCTGCCGTCCGGACGAGCTGCACTTGGTGCGAGCAATCCGGCCCAACCTTCGGTAGATAGCTGCTCACCGATGCCTTGGTAGGTATCCCACGAGTGGCGGCCGGGGATGGGCACCCCAAGGCCGACTTCGGCGAGATGCTCTGGAGTGGAGAGGTCAGCGACTTTTACATCCACCTGCCAGGTCCATAGCTCGCGTGGCATCTGCGCGAGCGGGGGGATCATGCGCTCGGCGAGGTGGCGGTACCACTCTGCCCAAGCGGTCTCCTCGGTGTCGGCGAGGTAGAGGGCGTCGACTATGTCGCCGCGTTGCCAGCGGTTGTCCGGCCGTGGCTCACGCTCAGGTAGGGGCGCTGAGCCTGGGTAGGTGTGCTTGATCCAGCGACCGCGTACGGCGATCGCCGTGACACCGAGCGTCACGTCAGATCGCGCCTGGGTCCTCGATGCCTGAAATGAGACGGGCGACCGACCGATAGTCGCCTGAGGCGATGCGATCGATCGGCTTGTCGTCATCGAGGGCGGGCACGGGCTTGTTCAACCAGACGGGGATGTAGGTGGGGCGTATCACCCTTGCGAGGCGTTCGACGAGCGATGAGAGCTCGGCCAGTCGTTCCGCGCGTACTCCGCTAGGGGCGCTGCGGCGTGCAAGCCACTCGCGCACGGTGCTCGCCGCCGCTCCGGTGGCACGCCCGATCTCGCGGTCGGAGAGATGGCCTGTGTCGTGTATGTGGATGGCCTCTTCGGCGTACGCGGGTGTCATACAAACATGGTAGCGCTCAGACGCATTATCGACAAGATACAGACGGGCATTGGACATCTCGGAATTTGGAGAACCTTCTACTCGAGGCCGAGGAGTTCGTCGTGGAGATCGAGTTGGCGGAGGAGATCGCGGAGTAGAAGTGGCCCCGATCTCATAGCGGTCGGGTCCGTGCCCGGCCTATGGGATGATCATGCGATGCACATTCCTAAGCGACACTTCCTCGCGAGCGGAACGCTCGCCGCCGTCATCCTCGCCTCGGGCGCGATGGCTGCCTCCGCGGCTTCGCCCGTGAAGATCACCAACTGCAACACGGCGAGCAGCCGTCCGAAGTCGCTGACGCTCACCTGCGGAGACGGGAATACGGTCCTGAAAGGGCTCAGCTGGTCGAGCTTCGGGGGCGCGAGCGCCCAGGCGCGCGGCACGCTGGTTATGAACACGTGCGAACCGAACTGCGCGCAGGGCAAAGACGTGAGCTACCCGGTGACGGTGACGGCCGGCAGCCAGCGCAACTGCAAGGCGGGCTTGCGTGTCTACAACAAGCTTGCGCTCAAGTTCACCGGCCGCACCCCGAAGTCGACGAGCGGCCTGAAGAGCTGGACGCTGGGCTGCCCCACGTAGACGCGGCGCGGGTGACTTCCGCCGTCGCGGATCGGGTGGTGACGGTCGCGGTGCTCCTGATCGCATCGCTTCAGATCATCGTCACGCGACCCCGAGATGGGTAGCCGCGACCGGAAGCTGCGCTCGCCCGCCGTGGGATAGGGTGCCGAACGTGACGCGCACCCGGATAGACGAGCTGCTCTCGCACGTCGACGAGCGGGTGAGCATTCGTGGTTGGGTGCAGGTCGTGCGCGACCAGAAGCGGGTGCAGTTCCTCGTCGTCCGCGACGAATCGGGGCAGGCCCAGGTGGTGCTCGGCAAGGAGGACCCGCCGACTGCACTGAACGAGCAGGTCTCGAGCCTCACCGCCGAGTCGGCCGTGAGCGTGACGGGAACTGTGGTCGCCGACGAGCGGGTGAAGTTGGGCGGCCTGGAGTTGCGGCTCGAGGGCCTGACCGTCGATTCCCCGGCGGAGGGGGAGCTGCCGATCGCGGAGGACTCGGCCCTGGACAAGCGCATCGACTGGCGCTACCTGGACCTGAGGCGGCCCGACAGGCGGCTGATCTTCGAGGTGCAGACGACGGTCGAGCACGCGATGCGAGAGTTCTGGCGAGGCGAGGGCTTCACCGAGATCCACACGCCGAAGATGATGGGCTCGGCGAGCGAGTCGGGCGCGGAGCTGTTCAAGGTGGAGTACTTCGAGCGGACGGCGTATCTGGCGCAATCGCCGCAGTTCTACAAGCAGATGGCGATGGCGGCGGGCTTCGGGAAGGTGTTCGAGATCGGGCCCGTGTTTCGCGCGAACCCGTCGTTCACCTCACGCCACGACACGGAGTTCACGAGCGTCGACGTGGAGCTGTCGTGGATCGACTCGCACGAGGACGTGATGGCCTTCGAGGAGGCGTGGCTCGCGCATGTGCTGGGCGCGGTGAAGGAGGAGCACGGCGAGGCGATCGAGGCGACGTTCGCGACTGAGTTGATCGTGCCGGCGGTGCCCTTCCCGCGGGTGACGCTGGAGGAGGCGAAGGATTTGCTGCGCGAGGCGGGCCACCAGGCGCCGGGCCCCGAGCACGACCTGGACCCCCCGAGCGAGCGCGCGTTGAGCGCGATCGTGAAGGAGAGGTACGGCCACGAGTTCGTGTTCGTGACGGACTACCCGACGTCGGTGCGCCCCTTCTACCACATGCGCTACGAGGATCGTCCGACTGTGACGAAGAGCTTCGACCTGCTGTGGAAGGGCATTGAGCTGACGACCGGCGCCCAGCGCGAGCATCGCTACGAGCGGCTGCTCGAGCAGGCGAGCGAGAAGCGAGTCGAGACGGGTCCGATCCAGTACTACCTCGACTTCTTCCGCTACGGCGCGCCCCCGCACGGCGGCTTCGGCTTCGGGTTGACGCGGTTGTTGATGCAGCTGCTCAACCAGGAGAACGTCCGCGAGGTGACGTTCCTCTACCGCGGTCCGAACCGCTTGGAGCCGTAGGCTGCGCTTCGCGTGCGGATCTGGTCAGTCCGTGTCGAGGGAGAGTTGAAGCTCTCGCTCTGCCACGACAAACGGGTCATGCTCGTCTCGCGGGGGTCTGCGCGCGCGAATTGCGGCTCGCACCTCGAGGATCGACGGTGAACCGACGTAGTAGCGCCCGCGGGTCTCGCCCCGTGGTACCAGCAGGCCGGCTCTCATCATGGCTTGAAGATCCCGCGTTGCGGTCAGCTCAGATATATCCTCGCCTGTTGAGGACGCTACGACCGATAGGTAGGAGTTGCGGCGTAGTCGAAGACCGAGCGCGATGTCCGAAAGACCGGCCGCGCATCGGTCCGGGAGTTTGTGTTGAGCCGCCAGTTCAGAACACTCGGAGTAGAGGCGCTCGATCTCCTCGATGCGTCGCAGGTGGGTCTTTGCCTGCCGGTAGTGTGCGGTCAGCATGAATCTGATCCAGGGACGCGAGTCGTTCTCGGGGTGCCAGCCGGCTTGCCCGATCTCGGCGAGGACGTCGTAGTAGGCCTGGGTATTGCGTCCGAGGTACTCCTCGACACTCGAGAAAACCGGGGCGTCGATTCGATCGCGCGCAATCACGAGCGTCTGTAGGCACCTGGCCATGCGTCCGTTTCCATCGCGGAAGGGATGGATCATCACGAGGTTGAGATGCGCCATCGCCGCTCGGACCAGCGTGGGAGCGTTGTCCCGGCGGAGCGCGTCCAGCATCGAATTGACCAGCTCTCCCACCTTCTCAGCGTCGGGCCCCTCGTAGACGACCTTGCCGTTCGCGTCGTTTCTGACGCCGATATCGCCCGGACGCCAGCGTCCGGGACCCTTGGAGAGGTCGTGCTTGAGCATCATGAAATGCAGAGCCTTGATCATGCCTGCGTCGATCTCGGCGTTCTCGTCTTCGGCCACTTGCAGGACGTAGGTCATCGCGTCTCTGTAGCCGGCGAGGGCGAACTGGGTCTCCAGGGTGGCGTCCAGCGTCGGTTCTCCCTCGACCGCGGCGGCTACATCGTCGAGGCTGGCGTTATAGCCCTCGATGCTGTTCGAGCCTTGAACCGCACGGGCGAAGGTCATCCGCCGAAGCGTTCCGAACCAACGCCGGGGCTGTGCGACCCGGTGGCGGAGATCCTCACGAAGTCCGTCGATGAGGCGGAGGACCTCCGTCTCGATCGGGTCCAAGCTGGGAGTGCGATAAACGGTAAGACGACTCATGATGCAATGATAATATCATTACTTCATCTAATGCTACAAAGGCCTTTGCATCGCATCGCCGGGCTCGGTCAGCCGGACCGCTTGGAGCCGTAGGGCCGCTCGAGGCTTGGGCTACATCTGGATGACCTGAAGGCCACCGACGCCGTCGACCGGGCCGAAATCGTCGTCTTGGGTGATGACGGGTATCTGGTGCGCGAGCGCCGTCGCGGCTATCCAGAGATCGTTCACGTTCAGCCGGCGACCGGACTCGGCGAGATGCACGCGCAACAAGGCCCATGAAGCTGCCACGGTCTCGTTGACTGCGAGGACCTCGATATCGCTGAGCGTCTCCAGCGTTGCCAGCCTGCGGGCGCGCACGTCAGTGTCGCTTGCCGCCAGGACACCAGCTTGCAGCTCGCCGACGGTGACAGCGGATATGGCCGACTCTTCGGGCAGGAGGTCGCTTTGAATGGAGCGCCCGGTCTCAAGCGCGATGAACACGCTCGTATCCAGCAGACCGCGTGTCGGTGTTTGTGTTTGTCCGAGCGTCTCTGAGTCGCCGGCATCGCCGATTTCCTCTGTCACGCAATCGGTCCGAGCTCATCTGTCGTTTCGCCGGCGAGTCGAGCGAGATCGTCGCGCAGACCCGGGTCTGCCTGGACGAGGGCGAGGCGCCGGACGAGCTCTTTGCGTGAGATCCAACTCCTCCGGCCACGCTCGAAGGGTACGAGCGTGGCTACGGGCCTTCCACGCGTGGTCACCACGATCTGCTCGCCGGCTCCCACTCGACGCAGCAGGTCGGCCGTGTTGTTGCGCAGCTCTCTGGAGGGAACTTCAGTCGCCATGCGACGATTGTAGCACCTCTGTAGCAGCTACGAGCGGCTCAGCTGGATGTATGCCGCTGACGCAAGCCGTCCATGTCAAGGGCGGCCGGGTCGGTCGAGTCGATGAAGTCGACCAGCACGTCCAGGAATCGCTCGGGCTCGTCGAGCTGCGGAAAGTGGCCGGAGTGCGCGAAGACCTCCAGGCGGCTGCCGGGCACCTGTTCGTGGGCCGCGCGTCCGTGGGAGACCGGGATGATCGAGTCGCGCTCGCCCCAGATCAAGAGGAACGGGATGTGCTGGGCCAGATAGAGCCGGTTTGAGGCGTCAACCCGCTGTCCGCCGGGCTCCACGACAGAGCGAAGCGTGTGGACAAAAGCCGCGCGCGCCTCGCTGTCACTCAGCGTCGAGTGTCCGCGGGCGATCTCCTCAAGGTCGGTCGGAACGCGCAGGCCCAACCGGCCCAGCAGATTTCCCGCGAGCGCTCCGGCGTCAAGCAGTCGCGTGGCCGCGAGAAATGGGAGGACGAGCTCGGAGCCGGGGAGCGTGGCAGCCCGCAGCAACAGGCTCACCTCACGGCCGAGGCCGCCGCTGTCGACGAGCACAAGCCGCTCGCAGCGCTCGGGGAATTGATAGGAGAGCTGCAACGCGATGCCTCCCCCAAGAGAATGTCCAACGAAGGTCGCGCGTTCATGCCCGAGGGCACGAAGCAGATCGCGCACGGTGCTCGCGTGGGCGCCCAGCGAATAGTCCCCCTTGGGCTTGTCCGACTCACCATGACCGGCGAGATCCGGAGCGATCACCGTGAAGCGGCGGGCCAGGTCGGGAATCACCCGCTCCCAGGTCGCCGAGCTCGAGGTGATCCCGTGGACGAGCACAACCACGGGTCCGCTGCCGGCCTGTCGATAGGCGACGCTATGACCGTGGAGGGTCATGCGCCTGATCGCGTCATCGCCCATCACAGCTCGAAGGCCTCGGCCAGCAACTCATACGAATGCCGCCGCGCCTGGTGGTCATAGGTGATGCTCACCACGATCGCCTCCTCCGCTCCGTAGCGAGCGACGACGTCCTCCAGCTCCGCGCGGACCGTGGCGGGTGAGCCGACGATGGCACGCCGCTCCGATTGCGGCTGCCCCGAGCGGTCGTCGGCGGCGAGGAACTCGACCGCCTGATCGGGTGGCGGCACGGCGATCAGTTGCCCGCGGCGGAGGAGCGTGAAGGTCATGCGTCCGCTCGCGGCGAGCCGCAGGGCCTCCTCGTCGGAGTCGGCGCAGATCACCCACGCGGCCACGGCGACGCGGGGCTTCACGCCTGAGTGTTCGTGTTCGGCGAAGCGCTCGCGGTAGAGCGCGGTGATCTCGGCGCCCTTGGGGTTGATGAAGTCGGCGAACGCGTAGGGCAGTCCCAGCTCGGCGGCCCAGATCGCGCTCTGCTGGGAGGAGCCGAGCAGCCACGGCTCGGGCAGCTCGGGACGGCCGGGTAGCGTCTTGGCGAGGCGCGCGAAGGGATGGTCCGGGGGCAGCCGGTCGTTGAGATACCCGAGCAGCTCCTCGAGCTGCTGGGGGAAGTCATCCGGGGAGCCCTGGCGTCGATCGCGCTGGAGCGCGAAGGTGGTGAGGGGATCGGTGCCCGCGGCGCGCCCGAGCGCGAGGTCGATGCGGCCGGGGAAGAGACCGGCGAGCAGGCTGAAGGTCTCGGCGACCTTGAAGGGTGAGTAGTGGGGGAGCATCACCCCGCCGCTGCCTACGCGGATGCGGGTGGTCGCGGCGGCGATCGGCCCGATCAGCGCCTCGGGACTGGGCCCGGCGAGCATCGGGCCGCCGTGGTGCTCGGCCACCCAGTAGCGGTGGTACCCGAGCCGATCCGCGAGGCGCGCCAGGTCGATCGTGTTCTGCAGCGCCTGCGCGCCCGAGGACCCCTCGGAGACGGGAGACTGGTCGAGGATGGAGAGGCGAAAGGGTGGAGATGCCATGGTGGGCAGAGATAGCACTTGTGACCGGCGAGTCCCGATCATAGGTTGAGGGGGCGAAACTCAAGCCATTCCCGGTAGGTGTTCAGTGTCACGACGAAGGGGCCGAGACCGCCGAGTCCGAGCAGTCCGAAGGCCCAGGGCCAGGGATCGCAGAAGTAGACGGTCGGGGTCCACGCGTGGCGCTCGTTTTTCTCGCGCAGCTCCAGCTGGACGCTTGCGCTCAGGCAACTCGTTTGCAGGCCGCCTACGACGATCTCGGTGTGGATCGCGGAGCTGAGGTCGATGCCCGCCAGATCGGCGACATGCCGGCCCATGCGCACCTCGCTCGCCCCCGTGTCCAGCAGGCAGGCCTGCGGCGCGAGCTCGAGTCCTTCGACGACGAGGTCGATGACCGGACGGGCGCGGCCGGCCTGGCCGGGGAGGGCCTGAAACGGGTGTTTCACCAAGGCGTCAAGCCGCCGGCCTCGAGCTCATCGCTCGGCACACGGAACATGCTGTCCGCCTGCCGGCGGTGCTCCGCCAGCCAGCCCACGACCGCGCTCGGCTCCGGTGCGGCCACGAGCACCTCCCCCTCCTTCGTCGCGACCCACTGGCCGACGAACGGCTCCAGGGTCTCGGCGGTCGGCCGGGTCCGCATCGCCTGCGCTCCACGCCTCGCGGGGTGCGCGACCGGCTCGGGACTGGGTGGTCGCGAGCGTCGGCCGGCTGGGAAACCCAATCCCGTCAAGATCCGCCGGGCCTGATGAGTGGTGAAGTCCGCCCGGTCGAGTCCGGTGACGAGGCCGATCGCCTGCTTGGGCGGGTAGCGCCGCCGGCCGATCACCACGTAGTGGCTGGTGATCGGCTCGGGCAGGGTCTCTCTCAGGGCCCTCTCGATGCGGTCTCGCCGCAGCTCGAAGCGCCGCTTGGCGATGGTCACGGTTTTACGCGATGTCTCTGCCATGGTTTCTCCGATTCGTCTCTGTATCCTAGCGGTGCCTGCGGTTCCGGTCAAGCGCCGACGGCGGCCAAGGCGCCGAGGTACAGCGCGGGATCGACGCGGCCGCCGCCCGACGACTCACCGTCCCCGCGCTCCCGACGACGCCCGCGCTCGCGACCGTCCCCGCGCTCCCGATCACGGCTGCGTTGCCCCCGGGGTCCGCGCTGCCCCCGGGGTCCGCGCTGCCCTCCTCGGACTGGCCCTCGACGCTCTCCGCCATGCCTCAGAGATAGCACCACTTCAACCCCCGCGGGCTCTCCCTCTGTACAGACGACCCCCATCGCCCGGAGTCCGCGGGGTTGAAGTGCCGGGCGCTACGCCGCCACCGCTCCGAGCTCGATCTCCAGCGGGGCGTGGTTGGAAGGCTTCTTCCCCTGGCGATAGGTGTGGTTGACGTCGCAGCGCGTCACGTACGGCGTCAGGTGCTCGCTCGCGAGGGCGAGGTCGATGCGGAGGCCGTAGTCGCGGGCGTAGTGACCTTCGCGCTGGTCCCAGCAGGTGTAGCCGCGGTCTTCCGGGTGCAGCCGGCGGTAGACATCGACTAGTTCGCCCTCAGCGATGATCTCCTCGACGCTCTTCCGCTCCGCCGCGCCCGTGTGGTTGCAGCTGTCAAGCCAACCCGGCTCGTACACGTCCTGGTCGGTCGGCGCCACGTTGAAGTCGCCGGTGATCAGCCGCGGGCGGGACTGCTCGTCGTAGAGATGGCGGGCGATCGCCTCGAGGAACGCGAGCTTACCCTGCGTGTCCGTCTCCTCGTCCAGCGAGCCGGCGGGCACGTACACGGAGCTGATCTCCAGGCCGTCGACCGTCACCTGCAGCCAGCGGCCCTCCGCCAGCTTATGGTCGCGGTCGAGCGCGCCGTTACGACAGTCGACCGCGTGGTCCGCGCGGACCAGGATCGCGACGCCGCCGCTGCTGTTCCCGGGGCTGTGCTGGGACTCGTAGCCGAGGTCCCGCAGCTTCCCGTAGGGGAAACGGTTGTCGGGACAGCGCGTCTCCTGCAGGCAGACCACATCGGGCTGCTGCTCTCTCAGGAGCTCCTCCAGGCGCGGCCAGCGGGCGCGGATGCCATTCACGTTCCAGCTGACCACTCTGATGTTCGTGTCTGTCGCCATTGCTCTTCTCACGTTCTCCTGGGGGTTATCCGACTGTGGAATGACTCCATGTAAAACTTGTTCTTACACCAAACAAGACTAGGGATGACATGAAGGTACGTATAGGTACCAAAAGGCAAACTTGCGAGGTTCCTATTGTCCATCCGGTACGAGGACGTTTCCTAGGAAACATGGGCATCTGGGATTCTCGGGGCGCTGCCGTCCGCGCTCGTCTCTATACCTTCGGCCATGCTCGTCAACGAGTTCAGCGACGGTATGGAGATCGACCAGGTGCTGCTGGTCCGCGAGGCCGAGCGCCGTCAGCGGCGCGACGGCGGCGAGTATCTGCGCCTGCAGCTCGGCGATCGCACCGGCGCCGTCGTCTCGATGGTGTGGGAGGAGCTGGAGGGCAGCGAGGAGCTCCTCCGGCCCGGCGCCCCGGTGCACGTCCGCGGGCGCTACACCGTGCATCCACGCTTCGGCCCCCAGATCAACCTCCGCGGCCTCCAGGAGCCCCTACCCGGCAGCTTCTCGCCCGAGGATCTCCTCGACGGGCCCACCCGCGGGGTCGAGCAGATGGAGGACGACGTCCGCGAGCTGCTCGCCACGATCCAGGAGCCCCACCTGCGGATCCTCCTCGATCGCGTCTTCGGCGAGGACTCCGAGCTGTGGGCCGGCTTCAAGGTGGCCCCCGCGGCGAAGTACTACCACCAGGCCTACCGCCACGGCCTGCTCGAGCACTGCCTCGGCGTCGCCCAGGCGGTGAGCGCGATCAGCGCCACCTTCCCCGGGATCGACCGCGACGTCGCCGTCACCGGGGCGCTCCTCCACGACATCGGCAAGCTCGAGGCCTACACCGACGGGAGCGTCATCGACCTCACCGACGCCGGCCGGCTGCACGGGGAGATCGCGCTCGGCTACTACCGCATCCGCCGCGCGATCGAGGAGATCGAGGGCTTCCCACCCGAGCTCGCCCAGGCGGTCGGGCACATCATCCTCTCCCACCACGGCGCGCTCGAGCACGGCAGCCCGGTGGTTCCCTGCACGCGCGAGGCGACGCTCGTGCACATGGTCGACAACCTCGGCGGGCGCCTCGGGAGCTTCGATCGCCTCGAGAAGGAGCTCGCCCCCGGCAGGCGCTGGTCGAGCTTCGACCGGGCGATCGGCGGCGGGGCGTTTTTCCCCGCGCGCGGCGGGGAGCCCGCCGAGCGGACGCGCGAAGCCGCTTGAAAACCCGCAAATAGCGCACGCCGCGGCGCCGGGCGAGAACCCTCTCGCCGTGGGCTTCTATCTTTTGGAGTCCGATGGCAAAGGACACCGAGAAGCTGATCCGCCAGCTGTCGCTGATCTCCTACCTGATGGCCGAGCGCAGGCCCGTCACGGCTCTGGAGATCCGGCGCGACGTGGAGGGATACAGCGGCATGAACGAGGACGCCTTCGCGCGGCGCTTCTACGCGGACCGCTCCGAGCTCGAATCGCTGCGGATCCAGCTGACCGTCGAGCGGCCCGCCGACGGCGCCGCCGAGCAGGAGAACTACTCGCTCCGGCCCGAGAACTTCCACCTGCCCGCGATCGCCTTCTCCGACAAGGAGCTCGCGGCGCTCCAGACCGCGCTCAGCCTGCTCGACGGCGAATTCGCCTACGCCGAGCCGCTGCGGCTCGCGCTCCAGCAGATCACCTGGGGACGGCCCAGCCCGCTGCGGGCGCCCGAGCAGCAATCGGTCGCGCTCGGCATCACCGCCTCCGCCGGCGGCCACGAGCTCTCGGCGCGGCTCGCGAAGGTCGAGACGGCGATCTTCCGCAACAAGACGATCGTCTTCGAGTACTACACGATGGAGCGCGACGAGGTGGGCTCGCGCCGCGTCGACCCCTACCACCTCCTCTTCCAGGGCGGCCAGTTCTATCTCCTCGGCTACGCCCACGAGCGCAAGGCGATCCGCGTCTTCCGCCTCACCCGCATCCGCGGCAAGGTCTCCTACGCCACCAAGGCCGAGCACGACTTCCGCCGTCCCTCCGACTTCGACCCCCGCGCCTACGCCAACCGCGCCGACTGGCAGCTCGGCGAGGAGCGGGGCGTGGCCGAAGTGCTCATCTCCGAGCGGATCGCCTGGCAGATCGAACGCCACTTCGGCCGCTACGGGGAGATCCGCGTGCCCGAGGCCGACGCGATCGCCGACGCCCCCGTCGGGGTGTCCGAGGGCGATCGGGTCTTCCTCACCTCCTACTCCAACCCCCGCGGCCTCGTCTCGTGGGTGCTCGGGCTCGGCGCGCACGCGCGTCTCTTGGGGCCCGATGAGCTCACCGAGGAGTTCCAGCGGCGTCTCGAGTCGCTCGAGGAGCACCACCTCGAGGCGCTCCCGGAG
>DASRKZ010000158.1:0-3265 GCA_035648675.1 Solirubrobacteraceae bacterium | reverse complement strand
ACCCGGTGGATCGGATTCCCACCCACCTGTCACCCGCGTCGTGCACGAGGCGTTCGCACTGCTTCGCCTGATCGCGTTCTTCACTGCCGGCGAGGCAAAGCCCGCCCAGTGCTGGCATCTGCGCGACGGTCTCACCGCGTGGCACGCCGCCGGGCAGATCCACTCCGACATCCAGCAGGGCTTCGTCCGCGCCGAGGTGATCTCCTGGCAGGAGCTCCTCGACGCCGACGGCTACGCCGGTGCGCGGGAGCGCGGCACCCTGCGCGTCGAGGGTCGCGACTACGTGATGGCCGACGGCGACGTGCTCACGGTCAAGTTCACGCCGTAGGGCGCCGCAGATCAAATCGCTGCCAAGTTGGACACACCGGTGGCGTAGTTGGACTCATGGAAACGTCGGTTGGACTCATGGGGTGGATTCTAGGCGAATCAGCAAAGAGGACTGGGTGCAGCGAGCGCACGCTGCGCCGGTACATCAACGGCGGCCTGCTACGTGGCCGCCGGGTGGCCGGTGGCCAGCTCGAACTGTCGCACGCGGAGGAGACCTATCTACGAGGTCACTGGACGCTGCTCAGCAAGTTGATGGCCGCCCTGCGTACTGAGCGCGACGTGCGTCTGGCCGTCCTCTTCGGCTCGACCGCGACCGGCGAGGACACGCCGATCTCAGATGTGGATCTGCTGATCGTCCACCGTCGCTCCGGGGTGATGGCGCAGGTAGATTTGCGGATGCGTCTGCGGAGCGCGCTGGGCACGCCTGTGGATGTCGTCATGCTGGAACAGGCTGAGGCACAGCCACCGCTACTTGCCGATGTCCTGCGCGAGGGCCGTGTGCTGATCGATCGCGACGATCTCTGGGGCGCCCTCCAGCAGCGCCGGGATGAGATCCTTGCGGCGGGCGCTCGCGAGGACGAGCTGATCATGACCCGTGCGCACGCGGCGCTCGCTGCCGCCAGCGAAAGATTGGCAAAGGCACGACACCGGCGCGTCCTTACAGGGGCCAACACCAGCTCAACACTACCCGCCGTTATCTCGCTCGCTTAGCCCTGCGGTCGTCCAAGGAGTAATCCTCCCGCCCGCCTGAGCCGCTCTCAGCCACTTGCGCCGGCCATCCCTTCCAGCCGCGTCGCCAGACGCTTCATTCCTAGATCCCTTGCCACTTGGGCTCCGCCCGCGAAGTCCGTGACTTGATCCGGGGGGCGGACGATGCCTTCGATCGGTACCAGCGTCGCGATCTGCTTGAAGGTCCTCAACAGCTCCTCGTTCTCGCGTAGGGCGGCTGCCACTCGCGGACGCATCGCGCTCTCCTCTCTGATCACGCGCGGGGTCTCCGCCTCCTCGGCTGCCTTCAAGATTCCCTCCAGTGAGCCGTGGCGGCGCAGCAGCTCGGCGGCCGTCTTCGCACCGATGCCCGGCGCGCCGGGGAGGCCGTCGGAGGGGTCGCCGCGCAGGGCGATGAAGTCGGGCACCAGCTCCCCCTCGATCCCGTAGCGCTCGCGGACCTCCGTCGGGCCGATCTCGACGGGCGCCAAGCCGCCCTTCCCCGGCGTCACCACGGCGACCCTGTCGCTCACCGCCTGGAACAGATCGCGGTCACCTGTCAACAACAGCGCTCGGCCGGCCACGTGTCCTTTGCCGGTCTTGCCCCAGTCGTCGTTCGGGCTCCCGCCCGCCCCCGTCTCGGCGAGCGCGAACGAGAACATCACATCGTCGGCCTCCAGATCGTCGCTCCCTCTCACCGTCCAGCCGAGGCTCTCCAACAGCGCCGGCGCCTGCTTCCACTGCACGGCCAGCTCCCTCGGCATCTCCTCTCGCTGCGCGTGGTAGCCGGGGTAAAGCTTCACGCGGTACACGGCCTCCTCGGCGCCCATGCAGGCCATCACCGCCCGCGGCGGTTTCGCCTCGATCACCGACAGCAGCGCGTTCACCGTCCCCAGCAACGCGTTCACCGGTCTCCCGTCCGCGCCCACGATCGATTTCGGCAACGAGAAGAACGCCCGGTAGAGCAGCCAGGGCACGTCTGCGATCAGGAGTGGAGCGGGCATCTGTCGGTGACACCGTAGCCGCGTTCATCGGGGATGTGCCTGTGTCGAAATCGCTCGTTCCCCGAACACCAGTCCTGCCGCGGTCTCCGCGCCTCGTCTCACCCCCCGCGGGGGCTCGCCATATTCCCCGCTATCGTCGCCCAGCTATCCCGCGACCACGCCGCCCGCGCGGGTCGCGGCCGGGGTGCCCACCGGTCCCTCCGCGCCGCCCCCCGGGCCGGCGGGAACTGGCGGCGGAGTGCCGCCTGCCGGGGAAGGACCCACCGGCGGGGGGCTCCCGGGCGGAGACTGCCCGCCGCGGTCGGGCTCGGCCACCACGCTCTTCCCCCGCCTCACGCTGAAATAGGCCCACGTGTCGCCCAGGCCCAGCCGCGCCGCCAGTTCGTCGCCCGAGGTCAGGGTGCGCCCCCCCGAGCCGAGCACGTACGCGGTCAGGATCCGCGGGGAGGAGCCGCGCCTCACCACTTCGATGCCGCGGAACGCTCCCCGCACGAGACCGTCGAGGCGCGCGCCCACCTCGGCGAAGCTCAGGCTCAACTTCCAGCTATGCCCCGGTCCCCCCTCGTAGGGGTCGGGGACGCCCACGAGCCACGGCTCCGCGGCGGCGCCCGGAAAGGCGTTCTGCACGTCTTCGGTGTGGCCGCCGCTGCTCGCAAAGAAGTAGGTGATCGCCGGCTGGCCCCCGTAGGTGACGATCTCCCCCGCGGTCGCCAGCGCCGCCGCGTTCGTGCTCGCCGTTTCCGCGGCCGGCCCGCGGTAGACCTGCGAGCGCGTGTCCGAGTACACGTCGAACCTCGAGCCCCCCGCGTGTGCCGTCAGCGCGTACGTGCGGACCGCCACCGCCTGGGCCTCCAGCGCCGCCGCCGGCCATTCCGCGGGCATCTCCGCGGAGATCACGCCGCGCACGTAGCTTTCCAGCGGCAGCCGCTTCACGGTGCTCCCGATCAGCACGCGCACCTTCGCTCCCGCCGGCGCCTCTCCCAGCGCCGTCCCCGTGTAGTAGTGGGCGAGGATCGCCCCATAGGACCAGCCGTGCTCGGCATAGCCCAGCGCGCCCTCCTGGCTCATGCCCACGCCATGGCCGTCTCCGGCTCCCGCGATCACGAGCGTCGCTGCGCCCGCCGAGCCGGCGCACAGCAGCATGGCTGCGAGCAGCACGATCGCTGCGAGCACACCCACGAGCACTGCTCGGAGATCGTCCGGCGATTCCTGCGAACGGGCCGGGT
>DASRKZ010000157.1:0-15421 GCA_035648675.1 Solirubrobacteraceae bacterium | reverse complement strand
CTCCCCAGGCAACGACCCCCCACGCCAAGACCACCGCACCGAGCGAAGCCCCGCCGGCCACGAACCCCCTCTTCGCTCCACAAGCTTCGAAATAGTGAGCTCCGCCCAGGCCGGACCAGTCTTCGAGGCCGACATCGCGGTGGTGGGCGCCGGCGCCGCCGGGCTCTATGCGGCGCTCTGCGCGGCACGAGACGGCGCCACGGTCGTGCTCATCTCAGCCACTCCCCTGGCCCAAACGGCTTCCTACTGGGCGCAGGGAGGGCTCGCCGCGGCGCTGGGGGAGGACGACAGCTTCGAGCTGCACCTGGCCGACACCGAGCGCGCGGGACGGGCGCTCGTGAGACGCTCGGCGGCCGAGATCCTCGTGCGCGAGGCGCCCGCCTGCGTGGGAGACCTCCAGGCGATGGGCGTGCGTTTCGACGGCGACCGCAGGGGACACCTCGCGCTCGGCTTGGAGGGCGGGCACTCGGTCAGGCGCGTCGTGCACGCGGGGGGCTCCGCGACAGGCCGCCGCGTGGTCCGCCAGCTGTCGGCGCTCGTCGCCGAGGAGCCGCGGATCAAAGTGTTCGAGGGCGCCCGTGCACGCGCGCTCTGGACCGACGGCGACCCCACCAACCCCCGCTGTCGCGGGCTGATCTGCGACGACGGTCGGATCCTCGCCGCGCCCGCGGTCGTGCTCGGCACGGGCGGCGCCGCGGCGCTGTGGGCGCGCACCACCAATCCGCCCGGCTCCCAAGGAGTCGGTCTCCTGCTCGCCCACGCCGCGGGCGCGGCGCTGGCGGACCTCGAGCTGCTCCAATTCCACCCCACCGCCGTGATCGGGCTCGCCGGGCGCGAGGGCTTCCTCGTCACCGAGGCGATCCGCGGCGAGGGCGCGACCCTCCACGACGACACCAGTGAGCGATTCGTCGACGAGCTCGCCCCCCGCGACGAGGTCTCCCGCGCGATCGCACTGCGCCTACAGGAGACGGGCCGGAGCTCGGTCGGCCTCGACATGCGCGCGATCGATCCGGCGCACTTCCCCAACGTCGTCGCCGCATTGCGCGAGGCCGGGCTCGACCCCACGCGCGAGCTGATCCCGGTGGCGCCGGCGGCCCACTACATGATGGGCGGGATCGTCGCCGACCTCCACGCGCGCTCGACCGTTCCCGGGCTCTACGCCGTCGGAGAGTCCTCCTGCACCGGCCTCCACGGCGCCAACCGGCTCGCCTCCAACTCCCTCAGCGAGTGCTTCGTATTCGCCCGCCGCGCGGTTCTCCATGCACTCTCCGAGCCCGCGTCCACCTCCCCCTCGACGACGCCGCAAGAGATCGATGCGCTCCGCGCGCTGCCCCCGATCACTCCCGCCGATGCCCGCACCCGCGACGCGCTGTGGAGGAACGCGGGCATCGTCCGCTCCGCCGAAGGTCTCCGGCGGCTGCTCGACGATCCTCATCCGCTAGCTCGGCTGCTCGCCCGGAGCGCGCTCGAGCGCACCGAGAGCCGAGGCGCCCATCAGCGTCTGGATCACCCCGAGCGCGACCCTTCGCTCGACCACCGTCACTACGTGATCTCAGGCGACAGCAGCGGCTCCTTCCAGGCCTGGGCCTGACTCCCTGGCTACATCCCAGCCCGCCGACAGCCACGCACCCCCGCGATCTCACCGCGAACGCCACCCCGGACCCCGGTAGGGGTCCTCATAAAGATCTTTAAATCTTTGGCTCCTCTCAGCAAAGCTCGATCCTTTCCCCTCCCATGCGTGTTTCGGTTCGTGGAATGTCTTAGGAGTACCGGAGTCTTCAGGAGCGGCTGGTGTGCTCCAAAAACCGGTTCGATAGAAAGGGTGAGGGGTCGCCATGTATCAATTCAGTCGGGCCATCTACCGGGAGCTTGCTCCCTACATCTTGGTCCCCAAGGCAGGAATCGCCGAGAACGTCAACCACGAGCACGTCCTCCACGCCTGTGAGGCCGTCGTCGAGCGGATGGCGGTCGACCGCCACTACTTCGCGCGCCCCGAACGGACGCTCTTCTGCGACATCCGTACCCGCTTCCCGATGAGCGAGCAGGCTCGCGTCCACCGGATCGTCTCCCGCTACATCGGCCTCGCCCAGCAGTTCCTCCTCGAGAGCCCCCTCACGGCCTACGCCTCGATCGGGGGCGAAGCGCCGCAGTGCCGCGCGACGACACGCAAAGGCGCAGCCTGCCAACGCGTCCCCCTGCCGCATAACGGCTACTGCCCCTCCCATCAGCACCTGGCAGACACCGAGAATCGGGAGCTGGCGGCAGCCTGAAAGCTGAGGTCGTATGCTCGGGCCATGCCTGAGCGGATTGGCTTCCTCGGCCTCGGAATCATGGGCTCGCGCATGGCCGCGCGAGTCGCCCGCGCCGGCTTTCCCCTGACCGTCTGGACCCACACCCCCGGGAAGGCCGAGCGGTGGGCATCCGAGCACGACGCGGTCGCCCTCGCCACCCCCGCCGAGGTGGCGCGCGTGAGCGACATCGTCGTGAGCATGGTCGTCGACGAAGCCCAGGTCTCCGCCGTCCTCCTCGGCGAGCACGGCGTCGCCTCGGGAGCCGAGGAGGGAGTGTTGTGCCTGGACATGTCCACGATCGCTCCCACCGCCTCGCGGCGGATCGGTGCCACCCTCGGGGAGCACTCGCTGGGGATGCTCGACGCCCCCGTCACCGGCTCCTCGCCACGCGCGGAGGCGGGCACGCTGACGATCATGGCCGGCGGCTCCCCCGAGGACTTCGCCCGCGCGCTGCCCCTGCTCGAGACGATGGGCGAGCTGATCGTGCACGTCGGCCCGCTCGGCCAGGGCGAGATGCTGAAGCTGATCAACAACGCCCTCGGCGCCGCCAACGCCGCGGCGCTCGCCGAGGCGCTCCTGCTCGCCCAGGCGACCGGCGTCGACCTCGACGCGTTCGTCGCGGTCACCGCCACCGGCTCCGGCGCGTCCGCCCAGCTTCAGACGAAGGCCGGCTCGATGCGCGAGCACGACTACACGACCCTCTTCAAGACCGCCCACATGCTCAAGGACGTCCGCCTGTGCCTCGAGGAAGCCCAGAATGCGGGCGTACCCTTCCCGGCCGCCGCGCACGCGCGCGATCTGCTCACCGCCACGCTCGGCCGAGGGCACGGCGAGGAGGACTACGCCGCACTGATCGAGGCCGCCGAGGGACTCGCCGGCCGGCGGTTGTAGGCGCCGCCCGAGCATCCGCTGCGGGCCAAATCGACTATCTGGCCCGAAAAATCCCTGCAAATAAGCATAATTTGGGATTTCCGCCTGGATTTCGTATCTTTAACGGGCCCAGCCACTCGACTGCTTCAGACGACGCCAAGAGCCGGCAGGGTTTTGATCGAGACGTTCCCCCCGTAATCCTGCTTTCGTTTTTCTATGCCAATTGCTTTCAAAGAATGGGCTGTCACCGTCCGTGCTCTCGCTGAAGGTGAGCAGCTCATAACACTCCGCAAGGGCGGCATCCGCCAGCCCGGCAAGCCGTTCCGGCTCGCCCACGAGCGCTTCTTCCTGTACCCCACGTTCGACCACCAGCCAGGCGACCTCGTACGGGAATCCCATCAGCCCGAGCTCCGCCGCGCGCTCGAGGAGGGTGTCTGGAGCGACGGCGAGCCGCCGCCGCACGCGTTCGCCGCCGGCGGTATCCAGCAGCCCGACCGGGTGCGAATTCGCGCCTGGGCCGAAGTCGCCGGTCACTTCACGATCGCCGACCCGCGCTGCGTCGACGCGCTCTCCCCCTTCTACGTGTGGACGACCGACTACGCCGAGAAGCGCCTCGGCTGGCGCCGCCACCAACCCCTGCACGTCCTCCTCCTGCGCACCTACCGCATCCCGCGGCCCGTCACGGTGAAGGTCAAGGACGAGTACACCGCGACCCAGGCCTGGGTCGAGCTGCAGCGTGAGCTCCCGTTCGAGGGCACCCCCGTGCTCTCCGACGCCGAGTTCGAGCGCGCCTCCGAGGAGATCCGCGCGATCACCAGCGAAGCCGCCCAGCCCGCCCTCGTCTAGGCGGCCGCCGAGCGGCGCGACGCTGCGTCCTTGCCTCGCTTGCCCATCGACCGCCTCGACCGGGTTACCGAGGGCTCTCCCAGGCGAGCGCTTCGCGCGCCGCCTGTGCTCCTGACTCGGGAACCATCACATCGCGGGCACCGACCACCGGCGCGTACCCCGCGATCGAGCTGCGGAGCATGCTGGGGATCCCCTCCTCCAGGAGCATCGCGGCGATGAACTCGGCTTCGATCTGATTCTCCGCGCGGGCGACCTTCACGAGCTCCCCCTCGGCGTACTGCGGCTTGATCTTCCGCGCCTTCCGCCGGCGCTCGCTGACCGCCGGCTGCGCCTCGCCTGGCGGCCTCACGAGCGGCATCCCGCATGCCGCGCAGAAGCGCTCGCTCGGTGGATACTCGCGCGCGCACCCCGGACAGACCAGTGGCTGCCCGTCGTCTGCCGCCGGCGCCGTCGCCGGGGGTTCGTCGCCCGCCACCTACTCCACCTCCAGTGCTACCTCCCGGACCCGGCCGTCCTCGACCAGGTAGGAGCGCACCTCCGGCGCCTCGCCGTCGGATAGCCCCACGATGATCCACTCCACGCCGGGCCAGTTCGCCGCGAAGTTGATGTCCGTCTGCGACGGATAGGGCTCGCTCCGTACATGCGAGTGGTAGATCGCGCCGAGGTCGCCGACCTCCTGGCATGCGTTCCACAGCTCCAGCAGTTCCTTGCCCTCGATCTGGAACTTCAGCGGGCTCGCATAGACATTCGTGGCGCGATACACGCGCGCCGCCCGCGCCGACCGCGCCGGCCGCGCCGACCGCGCCGCCCGCGCCGGCGGGCCGCTCTCCGTGGGCGACCCCTCGCTATTCGATTGCCCGGGTTCGACCGCGACCACGCCGCAGACCTCGTTCTTCGAGTCCTCGAGTGCGTGCGCGACGATCTCGTCAAGCAGTTCGGAGGAGATGTTCATAGCTGTTCAAGCCCCAAGAGGAAATAAGACGGCCATGGAGTAACGATAGTATCTACGAAAAGATAAAGGGGCGGGGATCCTATATACAAAACGTGGGCAGTGTATAACTATAGTTACACACTGGCCAAAAAATGCATGTACAACCCCACGCCCTTTAGAAAGCCTCACAACACACCCCCCCCGCCTCCAAAGCCTCACACCCCACCTCGCGGACTTACGACGCGTGCGCGATCTACCACCAAACGGTGGAGTCGAGGTTCTCGACCTCGTCGACCGGCAGCGTGTAGATGCCGCTCGAGAGGTACTTCCAGCCGTCATCGCAGACGACGAACACGACGTTCCCCTCATCCAGCTCCCCCGCGATCCGCACGGCGATGCTGGCGATCGCGCCGCTGGAGACGCCCGCGAACAGGCCCTCCTCGTCGAGCAGCTTCCGCGTCCAGATGATCGCGTCGCGGTTGGTCACGAAGATCTTCCGGTCGAGCAGCGAGATGTCGATGATCGGCGGGATGAATCCGTCGTCCAGGGAGCGCAGCCCCTGCACCGGCTCGCCCTGCATCGGCTCGGCCGCGACGATCTTCACGGCGTCGCCGAAGGTCTCCTTCAGCCGCCTGCCGTTGCCCATCAGCGTGCCCCCCGTGCCGAGCCCCGCGACGAACGCCGTCACCTCGTCGAGCTCCTCGAGGATCTCCAGCGCCGTGCCGTTGTAGTGGGCGTTCGGGTTGGCCTCGTTGCCGTACTGGTAGGGCATGTACACCGAGGAGTCCTCCGCCGCCATCGCCAATGCCTTCTCCACCGCCCCGTTCGAGCCGAGCGAGCCCTCGGAGTAGACGATCTCCGCCCCGTACATCTTCAGCAGCTGCGTACGCTCGGGCGTCACGTTCTCCGGCATCACCACCTTCAACCGGTATCCCTTCAGCGAGCAGATCATCGCCAACGAGATGCCGGTGTTGCCCGACGTCGGTTCGAGGATCGTCTGACCCGGCGCGATCGCGCCTTTCTCCTCGGCGTCCTCGATCAGCGCCTTCGCCACCCGGTCCTTGACCGATCCCGTCGGGTTGCGCGACTCGAGCTTCGCCCAGATCCGTACGCCCGGCTTCGGGGAGAGACGGGGCAGCTCGACCAGCGGCGTGTTGCCGATCGACTGCACGATGTCCACGTACCGACCCCCGCAGGGCTTGTTTCTGAGCGGCTGGGCAGCCATTACTTCACGAAATATAGCGACCCTCGCCGGCCACTCGTGCAATCACTAGGATGGTCATGGGTGATGAAGGGCAACTTCGACTTCGACTGGCTGGTCATCGGCTCCGGCTTCGGCGGCAGCGTCTCGGCGCTGCGCCTCTCCGAGAAAGGCCACTCCGTCGGCGTGCTCGAGTGCGGCCGGCGCTTTGCCGACGACGAACTGCCCAGCTCGACCGCCGATCTGAAGCGCTACCTCTGGAGACCTTTTCTCGGGATGAAGGGCATCTTCAAGATGACGACGTTCAAAGACGTCGCCGTCGTCTCCGGCTGCGGCGTCGGCGGCGGCAGCCTCGGCTACGCCAACACGCTCTACGTTCCCCCGAAGAAGTTCTTCGAGGATCGTCAATGGGCGGACATGAACGACTGGGAGTCGGCGCTCGCCCCCCACTACGCCGAGGCGCAGCGAATGCTCGGCGTCGTCCAGAACCCGCACGACGACCCCGCCGACCAGCTCCTGCGCGAGCTCGGCGAGGAGCTCGGCGTGGGCGACAGCTACCAAAAGACGCCCGTCGGTGTCTACTTCGGTGAGCCTGGCATCACCGTCCCCGACCCGTTCTTCGGGGGCGAGGGCCCCGACCGCACCGGCTGCAGAATGTGCGGTCGCTGCATGGTCGGCTGCCCGCACGGGTCGAAGAACACGCTCGTCAAGAACTATCTCTACCTGGCCGAGAAGCGCGGCGCGCGCGTGACGGCGGAACGCACGGTCATCGACGTCCGCCCGCTCGGCGACCGCACCGGCAAGGACGGCTACGAGGTCGAAAGCGTGCGCTCCGGCGCATGGCTGCGCAAGGACCGCCAGGTCCAGCGCGCGCGCGGAGTCGTCGTCTCGGCCGGGCCGCTGGGCACGAACAAGCTGCTCCAGCGCTGCCGCCTGAAAGGGTCGCTCGGCCGGATATCCGCGCGCCTCGGCGAGCTGGTCAGGACCAACAGCGAGTCGATCCTGGCCGTGACGGTGCCCGAGGACTACCCGGACGATCTGGTCAAACGCGTCGCGATCACCTCCTCGATCTATCCCGATCCGAACACCCACATCGAGACGGTGACCTATGGCGACGACGGCGATTCGATGCACCGTCTCAACACGCTGCTCGTCGGCGACGGCACGCGCGTCACGCGACCCCTGAAGTGGCTCTCCCAGATCGCGCTCCACCCGAAGCGTTTCCTCCAGGTGCTGTTTCCCAAGCACTGGTCGCGGCGGACGATCATCGTGCTCGTCATGCAGACGCTCGACAACGCGATCGCGCTACGTCCCCACGAGGGCCCATTCGGCACGTTCTGGCTGAAGACCGAGCAGGACCCCGAGCGTCCGATCCCGACCTTCATCCCGATCGCCAACGAGGCCGCCGAATGGCTCGCCAAGCGCACCGGCGGGGTCGCCCAGAGCTCCGTCACCGAGGCGCTCTTCAACGTCCCCACGACAGCCCACATCCTCGGCGGCGCCGTGATCGCCCCCGACCCCGGGCGCGGCGTGATCGACGCCCGCCAGCGCGTCTACGGCTACGAGAACCTGCTCGTCTGCGATGGCTCCGCGATCCCGGCGAACGTCGGCGTGAACCCGTCGCTGACGATCACCGCGCTGGCCGAGCACGCGATGAGCCATGTGCCGGGGGCGCGAGCGGAGACCGCGGGTGAGCCGGCCTCAGAGACGGTCGCCGCCGGCTAGACAGGATTAGGGGAGGGTGGCCAGCGTCCAGACGACATCCACGCGGTAGACTTCATTCGCGTTGGGAAGCGTGGCCAGGTTCATCGGGGTGGCGAGCATGAGACCGTGGGGTTCGGCGTTGCTGAACACGGTTTCGTAGCTGCCCATTCCCTTGTTTACGGCCGCTGAGACGACCTTGTGGGGGCTGCCTTCTGGGGTGTCGATGGTGCAGCCGGCGTTACATTCGACGGTGTAGGTGGGCACGTTGGCATCGCTCGGCGTGAACGTCGCGGCGGTGCTGTTGAGCGTCAGCGAGTTGGCTTCCAGTTCCTTGCCGCCGGTGACGTAGTGATGGGCTTCGTTTGCGCCGCAGACCGATGCGGATTCGCAGTACTCCTTGAACTTTTCGCTCACTGTCGTCCCCACGGTTTTAGCGCTGCTCACCGACACATGCCAGCCCACGCCGGTTCCGCGCGCGTCCTTGACCTTGAAATTGGTCATGTTCGTGTGGGTATTCTGGGCTTCGCCGTTGAGCGTCACGCCGGTGAGGGACGACGGCAGTGCCGGCGCTGTGGCGAATTCCAGCGCTCCCGCGGTCACGGTGAAGTAAGTTTTGTCGTTGTTCGCTTCGGCCTTGGCGGTCAGGAGCAGGAACAGCGATACCAGCGCGGCGCCGACTATGGCAACGGCGATTGCTCTGTGAAGAGTGATCGTTGGTCTGGTGGAAGTCATTTGCTTTGCGGTCCCTTTGGTTTCGACTCCGCGTCGACAGCACATCCCCGTCGCTTCGGTCGTTTCTTACGTTCCGTGGATTTGATGGCCTGGCTATCGGCATCGGACCGGTGGCTCTTTAGCTGCTTCTCTGGACGCATGGGAACATGCAGCGGGCGAAAGACGGCGCCAACGAGGATCGGCCGGCGCCTCGTCCATCTCCAGACGGGCAAAGTCCTTATCCAGGTCTGCCCTTGACTACGGCCCGCTGTTCAGCGTCCAGACGATGTCGACCCGGTAGACTTCATTCGCGTTGGGAAGCACGTAGAGGTTCATCGGGGTGGCTAGCGAGAGGCTCGCCCCGGTGAAGCCGGTCGTCTGCCACCCGCCCTTGCCGGCGCCTCCCGCGGCGGCGCTGGCCACCTTTTCCGGCGTGCTGTGATCGATGTGGCATTCGGACGCGCATTCCAGTGCGGGCGCGCTGCCGGTTGCGCCGGGGAGCGCGGTGAAGCTCGCGGCGATCTTCTTGAGCGTCAGCGAGTTGGCCGGCAGTTCACGGCCACCGCTGACGTAGCGTTCGGCGGCGTTCGGACCGCATGGCGATGCGGAGTTGCAGTACTCCTTGAACTTTTCGCTCACTGTCGTCCCCACGGTCGCAAGGCTGGCCACCGTGACGTTCCATCCCGCTCCGGCGCCGCCTCTGGCGTCGTCAACGGTGAAGTTGCTCATCGTCGTGGTAGTAGTCCGGGGTTCGCCGTTGAGCACCACGCTAGGGAGCACCGGCAGCGTCGGCGAGGTCGTGAAGAAGGTCAGCGTTCCTTCGGCGACCGTGATGGTGTGGCTCACTTCGGCGCTCAGCCCTTCCGCGTCGGTCACCTTGAGGGTGATCGTGCAGGGGCTGCATGGCGCGCTGTACTCGTGGGTCGAGCTCGCAGTGGGGGCGGTGCCGCCGTCGCCGAAGGTCCATTCATAGGCGGTGATCGAGCCCATGGCGTCGGTGGATTCGTTCGTGAATGTGACCGTCGTGACACCGGCGGTGTAGGGTCCCGCGCTGACGCTGAACAGCGCCGTCGGTCCCCCGAACGTGAACGACGCGTAGCCAGATCTGTCGCCGGTGGCGAGCGAGGTGAAGGCGCCGCCGATGTACAGCCTCGCACCCGAGCCAGCTATCGCCACCACGAGGACTGCTCCGTTGGCGTTGGGGTTCCAAGCGGTGGCTTCGGCGGCAACGGTGGCCGTGGCGTTCGTGTTGATCGCGGCGATGCGATTGCGGGTCAGGTTGTTGGTCCCGATCACTGTGAACGTACCGCCCACGTAAACGATTTCGCCCGAAAGCACCAGCGCGTTCACGGCGGCGTTGGCGTTGGGGTTCCAGGTGGTGTCGGTGGCGGCGACAGTGGCCGTGGCATTCGTTTTGATCGCCGCGATGCGGTTGCGTGTTTCGGGGGTGCTACCGATGGTCGTGAACGTACCGCCAACGTAGACTATTTCGCCCGAGACGGCCAGCGCGTTGACGGCGCTGGCTGCGGTGCTGGCGTTGGGGTTCCAGGTGGTGTCGGTGGCGGCGACGGTGGCCGTGGCGTTCGTGTTGATCGCCGCGATCCGGTGGCGTGCTTCGGGGGTGCTGCCGATCGTTTCGAAGCTACCGCCGACGTAGACGATCGAAGTGCCCGAGACCGCCAGCGCTTTGACTTCGCCGCTGGCAGCGTTGGGGTTCCAGGTGGTATCCGTGGCAGCGACGGTGGCCGTGGCGTTTGTGTTGATCGCCGCGATCCGGTTGCGTGCTTCGGGTGTGCTGCCGATGGTTTCGAAGCTACCGCCGACGTAGACGATCGAGGTGCCCGAGACCGCCAGCGCATTAACGGCGCTGGCTGCGGTGCTGGCGTTGGGGTTCCAGGTGGTGGCTTCGCCTTCGCCGGCGACGCCGCTTGCCTTGAGCGCGGCGATGCGGTTGCGAGCTGCGCTGTTGGTGCCGATGACTGTGAAGGAGCCGCCGACGTAGACGATTTCGCCGGAGACCGCCAGCGCCTTGACTTCGCCGTTGGCTTTGGGCAGCCAGCCCGTGTCGACTTCGCCGTTTGACCTGATGTGAGCCAGGTTTTCGGCTGGGTGGCCTGCCACTTCGCTGAAGCTGCCGCCGATGTAGTAGCCGCCCGAGCCGTCGCTCACCACCGCGGAGATCGATCCGCCGCTGCCCCAGATCCGCGCCCACCCCAAGTCGGCGCCGGTAGATTCGTTGATCCCCACCCCGGGACCGGTGGCGGGCCCGACTTCGGTGAAGGTGCCGCCGATGTAGGTGATGCTGCCGGAATGCGCGATCGCCTTGACTTCGCCGTTGGTCACATAGCCCGGGTCGGGGATCGCTCCGCTCGCCCACGCTGTGGGCGCGAGCAACAACAGCGTGGTGAGCGCGGCCAGCGAGGCAAGCGCCGTGCTCATCGAACGGCGCCAACGGCAGGTTGGGACTCCCCCGCTAGGCGAGCTTCCCATCCACGCGATATCCGGTTGGCTGATTAGCGGCTCTTTGATTGTTGACTTGGGCGATCAGCTGCTCGGCGTCGAGTCCGGCGTCAGCCGTCACTACGTGGGTGGGGCCGACGATGTGTCCGAGACCCGCTCGGTGAAGCACTGCGGTGAGCTCGCTCGCCAGGCTTCGCGCGAGCTCGTCGCTTGTCTCGGGAAGGATCACCAGCAGGCGTCCGTTCCCCAGATCCCCGATCGCGTCGGCGCCTCGAAGCGCCGGCCGGAGGACCTTGACGAGCCGGCGCTCCACGCCCCGTGAGGCCACGACATCAAAATATATGAGGCTCAGCGGCACCCCGTGCCTGCCACTATCGGCAAGCCGGCGCCGAAGCAGCGCCAGCGTCGCCTTCCGGCTCAGCGGTTGGCGTCGCCGGCGCCGCCACCACAAGGCCAGAAGAACAAACGCCAGCAGGCCGGCGATGGCGGCGCCGAGCGCCGCCGTCGAGACGCCTCCGCCGCCGCCACGGCTGCGGCGGGGCGTGTACTGCGACTGTACGTAAGCCGCGTGGCGGCCAAACGTCACGTACGTGTCGAGGTAGGCGACGCCACCGCTGTAGACGAGCTTGGCCCGCACGCGATAGACCGTGCCCGCGCTTGGGTGCTCGTGTGGAGTCGACACCGGGATCTCGATAGCCGTGCGCGAGACGAACGTGCCTGGTGGGATCTTCATCGACATCACCTGCCGGCTGCCCTGCGTGATCCTCGCGTCGCCATAGACGTTCTTGAGGATGACGTTGCCGTCGTTGGTGGCCGAGAGCAGGAACACCACCGACGCCGGCCAGCGCACCACGCGCGCACCGGTGAAGCGGATGTGGGCCCGGCGCGGGCCCGGCACACTAGCCTCGACGCCGACGACGTAGCGGTAGGTCTCCCCGATCACCATGCCGTGAGCCGCTCGCGCGACCTGCGCGCGTTCCTGGGACTGCACGGCGATGCCGCTGAGATAGTCCCCAGGCTTGGCCGAGGCCGGGACGAGGATGGCGACCGCAACGCTGCTGCTGCTGTGCGCTCCGATCGTCAGACGACGAGCGCCAAGCTCGATCCAGCTCGTCGCCCCACTGCCTGCCTTGCCGGCGAGCGCGTAGTCAGCGCCGAGCATGCTGTCGGTGAGCCCGTTGACGGGGTCCAGGCGGACCTTCACGGTACGACCCGTCGGATTGGTGACCGTGAGCGACCCGGCACGCGTCACCGCGCCCGGTAGTGCGTTGAACTTGAAGTACCTCAGAGGCGAGCCGGAGGCCTGATGGATGCTGAGCCCCACTTCTGGACCCGCGGCGCCCGCCACCGCTGGCGCCATACAAAGACCGCCAAGCGTCAACGCCACGACCAAGAAACGCCGGAGACCCCTCAACCGGAGCTCAGGCCGACACGAGTAGCGCTTACGATCGGCAAAAGATAGGCAGACATTCATGGCCATACGGATGCATAGGCATACGGACGAATCCCGATCACCAGATCGGCAGATCACAGGGCGGCCTTAGAATAACGTCTCGTGCGGCGGCCGAGTAGGGCCTGCACGTTGCGGCGTCTTGGCTCGTGAGAGCAGACCCAGGCGGCGGACGACTTAGCGTCAGCCGGGCTCGGTGAGCGCGGCGAGGTCTTCGAGATCGACGGGTCGGGCGCTTGCCCGCTTCATGCCGATCGCAGGTTCAGCCGCCGGCCATTGCCGGGAGGATCACCAGAGTGTCGGTGTCGCCGACGGCCGTGTCGAGCCCGTCGAGCACGCGGACGTCCTCGTCGTTGAGGTAGACATTCACGTAGCGATTGAGCTCACCGTCTGATGAGAACAGCTGATCCTGGGTGGCCGGATGGCTGGAGGCGAGATCGCGGAGGACCTCGCCGATGTTCTCGCCGCCGGCCTGCACCTGCTTCTCGCCTCCGACGGACGCGCGGAGGACGGGGGGAATCTTGATTGTCGCCATGTCCGGGAGGCTACCCGGCGGCGGCGCAGAACGCCTCGTAGTCGGGAAACACGCCGAGCTCCTCGTCGGTGATCTCCTCGGGTGGGCGCGAGCAGATGGGGCACTCGGGATCGCGGTGGACTTTCACCTCGGTGAGCGTCGCCCCGAGCGCGTCGTAGAGGAGCAGGCGTCCGATCGCGGGCTCGCCGATGTCGAGGATCAGCTTGATCACCTCGGTCGCCTGGAGGAGGCCCATCGTCCCGGGGAGCACGCCGAGCACGCCGTTGGCGCCGCAGGAGGGCGCGAGCTCGGCGGGAGGAGGCTCGCGGAACAGGCAGCGGTAGCAGGGGCCCTCGTAGGGCTTGAACACCGACAGCTGGCCGTCGAAGCCGAGGATCGAGGCGGACACGACGGGGATCTGCAGGCGCACGGTGGCGTCGTTGAGCAGGTAGCGCGTGGGGAAGTTGTCGACCCCGTCGACGATCACGTCGTAGCCCTCGATGATCTCGATGATGTTCGAGGCGTCGATCCGCACGGGGTACTTGACGACGTTCACGTCGGGGTTGAGCGCCCTGATCGACTCCTCGGCGGAGTCGACCTTCGGCACGCCGATGCGGTCGGTCGTATGGATCACCTGGCGCTGGAGGTTTGACAGGTCGACGACGTCGTCGTCGACGATCCCGAGCGTTCCCACGCCGGCCGCCGCGAGGTAGAGCGCGGTGGGCGAGCCGAGGCCGCCGGCGCCGAGCAGCAGAACCTTGGCGTCGAGCAGCTTCTGTTGACCCTCGGCGCCGATCTCGGGGATGAGCGTGTGGCGCGAGTAGCGCTCGCGCTGCTCGGGGGTGAGCGTGCGCGGTGTCTTGACCTCGTAGCCGCGGTCCTTCCAGAGCGCGATCCCACCGGTCATCGAGGAGACGTTCGTGTAGCCGAGATCCTCGGTGAGCGTTCGGGCGGCGTAGGCGGAGCGGTTGCCGGAGGCGCAGTAGAGGATCACGTGCGCGTCGCGATCGGGCACGATACCCTCGATCCGCGACTCGAGATAGCCGCGGGGAATGTGGACCGCGCCGGGGAGATGTCCCGCGGCGACCTCGTCGGTCTCGCGCACGTCGATCACGGCGACGCCCTCGTCGATCAACTCGTTGACCTCTGACGGATCGACCTCGTCGATCTGTGACTTGACTTGGCGGAGAAGCTCCGCTGAAGACGGGCTCATCGGGAAACTCCTAAATCGGGGTCGGCATTCAGGGAGACTTCAGAAAGTATAGCGCCATAATCGCCGTGAGAAGGGTGACGAGCCAAGACACCAGGCGCCGCGGAGCGAGGGCCCGGTCGGAGCTGGGTGGCGACAAGCAGCGCTTTCGATACAGGCTCATCCCCGAGGAACAGGAGTGGGCGACTCCGGTGACTCGTTGGAATCTTCCGAGGGGTCGAGGATCGGCAGTTCGGCGAAGTAACTCCGGTAGAACCCCCGGTCGCGGGTGAGCAGCCGGTCGGCCTGTGCGGCGGCGTGAGCGCCGATCAGGAAGTCCGCGATTACGCGTTCCCGTGGTCCTCCGGCCTTGCGGTACTCCTGCCACGAGCGGCCGGCTGCAAGCGCAGCGGCCTCAGCGACGGGGGAATACACGACTCTGAGCGTCGAGAGTGCCGTTTCGGCGCTGTGCGCATCCGGAAACCAGGCCCCCGTCTCGGCCCACACGACCTCGCACGCGATCAGGCTCCCCTCGGCTATGCAGCGTCTGAGCGCACTTGCCGACCGTCTGGCGAACTCCGCGTTGTTAGCGAAGACGTCAAGCAGGACGCTGGAATCAACAGCGGTGATCACTCAGGCTCGGGGTCGCCACGCATCGCGCGGATCGCCTCGTCGGTGCTCACGTCGAGGCTCAGGATCCCGAAGACGGCCTCGACCGGATCGGCATCCGCCGGCGCGGTCTTCGTGACGACGAGCCGCCCCGCTTCCTCGACGAGCTCGAGCCGGTCTCCCGGGTGGATGCCGAGTCGTTCGCGCAGGCGCTTCGGGACAGTGATCTGACCCTTCTCAGAAACCGTGCTCAGCATGATCGAACCACCCTGGTAGGAATGACTACCTGGAAATCTTACCAGATGATGGGTTCGCGAGCTGCGAAGTCGTTAACGCCGCCACGCCCTGACGGGCTTTCGATCGAGGCGCATCGGCTATAGATACGCCGTAAGACCTGCAATTTCCTACTTCGAGCCGGCGCTATGGGACGCTACCTCGCACATGGGTCATTACTCCCGCATTCTGCTCGCCGTCGCGACCGCGGTCGTGCTCGCGTTCGCGCTCGTCGTAATCCTCGATCGCCCCTCCACACGATCTCCGGTGGGCGCCACGGGCACCGGCACGGGCACATCCATCGCCGAAAACGCCTCCTCCTCGGGCTTTGATGGCGCGCTGCTGCCGGGCGACATCAGGGCTCCTGGCTTC
>DASRKZ010000156.1:0-9039 GCA_035648675.1 Solirubrobacteraceae bacterium | reverse complement strand
GCAGGGCTACGGTGTGACGTTGGACCTCGTCGGCTCGACGTTCATCAGCAAAGCCGGGATCACGAGCAGCACGTTCAAGACGGTCCCCGACGCGCCCGTCGGCTCCTTCGAGCTGACACTACCCGAGGGGAAGTTCTCAGCCCTCGCGGCGAACGGGAACCTGTGCACCAGCAAACTGGCGATGCCGACAGCGTTCGTCGGGCAGAACGGCGCGGAAATCCACGAGTCGACGAAGATCGCCGTCACGGGCTGCGCGAAGGCGAAGGCGTTGACCAGGGCGCAGAAGCTCACCGCGGCACTGAAGGCTTGCAAGAGGAAGGCGAAGGGCAAGCGCGCGGGCTGTGAGCGCCAGGTGCGTAAGCGGTACGGCCCGGCGGCGAGGAAGAAGGCTAAGAAGAGGAAGTAGACGGTGTTCGGGCTCATCGGTCGAGAGATAGGCGCGGTGCCACTAACACCTAAACCGGGAAGACGAGTTTCCCGGCCGCTGCCTGGGTCGGACGCACGAGAGCGTCTCAACGGCGCGGCGCATGCGCGGATGAGTGAGGTGCAGGGCGGGCGGTTGCTCGCTGCGGCGGTGGAAGTTGTTTCGGAGGCGGGTTATTCCGGCATGTCGATGGCTCGGGTCACGGGTCGGGCGGGTGTCTCGCGGGGGACGTTCTATGAGCTGTTCGAGGACCGCGAAGACTGCTTTCTCGCGGCCTTCGATGATGCGGTCGCGCGGATCGCCTCGGTCGCTGCTCCGGCATATGAACGGGAGCGAAGCTGGGGGGAGAAGGTCAGGGCCGGCCTGACGAGCGTGCTTCAGTGCATCGGGGATGAGCCTGGGTTGGGGTCGCTCTTGGTCGTCGATGCGCTCAGCGCCGGGCCCCGCGTCCTGGAGCGCCGCGCGCGGTGGCTCGAAAGATTGACCGGCATCGTCGACCAAGGACGCCTGGAGGTGAAAGGCAGCCGGGAGTTGCCGCCTTTGACGGCCGAGGGTGTCGTCGGCGCCGTGCTCAGCGTGCTTTTCGCGCGACTACTCGAGCACGATGACCAGCCGCTGGTTGGGCTCCTCAACGAGCTGATGGCGGTCATTGTGCTGCCCTATCTCGGGCCCGCGGCCGCCCGGAAGGAGCTTGAGTGTCTGGCGCCGAGAGCGCGGTGTGCGCCGTCACGGCTTGTGGGCTTCCCGTTGGACGATCTCGATATCCGCATCACGTATCGCACGCTCCGTGTCCTCGCCGTAGTTGCCGAGCAGCCCGGCATCAGTAACCGCGGGGTCGCGGATGCCGCGGGGATCTCTGACCAGGGGCAGATCTCAAAGCTCCTCGCGCGCCTCCGGAAGCTCGGGTTGATCGAGAACAGCGGTGCGGGGCAGGCCAAGGGGATGCCTAACTCGTGGGCGCTCACCGCGAGGGGGGCCGAGGTGCAGGAGGGGATCGACTTGCAGGCCGGCCATGCCCGCCACTAAGGAGCGGACTCCAGGAGCGGTGTCTGCGCGGAGGGCGCGGAGCCTTCAGGCGCATCGTGCACGCGTGTTGAGCGCCGCCGTAGATGTGCTCGCCGAGAAGGGGTATTCCTCGGCGTTCGCGGGGCTCGTCACGGGCCGCTCGGGGATCTCCCGCCTGACGTTCTACGAGCTCTTCGACGGCGGCGAAGACTGTTTCCTCGCCGCGTTCGACGAGGCGGTCGCTCAGATCGCCGCCGAGGTTACCCCGGCCTATCTCGGGAGGAAGGGCTGGCGTGAGCAGATCAGGGACGGCTTGGCCGCGCTACTCGCCTGCTTCGATCGCGAGCCCGACCTCTGCTCCCTGGTGATCGTCGATGCGCTCACGGTCGGCCCGCGGGTACATGAGCGCCGCGCCAGTGTGCTCGATTCTTTGATCGATGCCGTCGACCGAGGACGCTCTGAGGGGAGAGCCGGCAGGGAGCACCCGCCCGTGACGGCGGAGGGCATCGTCGGTGGGGTGTTCAACGTGGTCCACTCGCGTGTACTCCAGCGGGTCACCGCCGCACGAGATGCGCGGGCGCGCGGCATCTCTCCGACCGGGAACATCTCCCCGGCTCCCGCCGGGTCGCTGCGGGCGCTATGCAACCCGCTGATGGCGATGATCGTGATGCCCTACCTCGGGCACACCGCGGCGGCCAGGGAGCTCAAGCGCCCCACGCCGAAAGCACGGCGCTCGGCGCCACGGGCTGTGAGGAATCCCGCGGTCCCACGTCTGAATGAGCGTGCGCTGATGATCCTCCGGGTCATCTCCACCGAGCCCTGCCTCGGCAACAGGCAGATCGCGGAGCGTGTCGGGCTGCACGACACCGGGCACATCTCACGGCTGCTCCTACTACTCAGCGACCAGGGGCTGATCCTTAACGAGAGTAAGAATCATCCGCGGGGGGCGAAAGCCTGGCGGTTGACGGGGAAGGGGGAGAGGGTCTAGGACTACCAGTGCGCTAACTGCGATCACCAGGCGTATCGTCTTCGAGCGCAGGGGGCTTTGGTTGGTCTTGTCGGTATCGACGAGGTTCACCAGCAGCTTTGCGATGACCTGCTCGGAGGAGAGCAGCGCCGCCGGTCTCCCGCGTCGGGAGGCCGGGATGGCGCAGCGCGTATGCGAATGCGTGAGGTGCAGCGCGGTCGGCTGCTCGCGGCGGCTGTGGAAGTTGTCGCGGAGTCGGGTTATGCGGGGATGTCGATGGCGCGGGTCACTGGTCGTGCGGGTGTCTCGCGGGGGACGTTCTATGAGCTGTTCGAGGATCGCGAAGATTGCTTTCTCGCGGCCTTCGATGACTCGATCATCAGGATCGCCTCGGTCGCCGCCCCGGCATATGAGGGAGAGCAGCGCTGGGAGGAGAGGGTCAGGGCCGGCCTGACGAGCATGCTCGAGTGCATCGGGGGTGGGCCTGGGTTGGGGTCGCTCCCGGTTGTGGAGGCGCTCAGTGCCGGGCCCCGTGTCTTGGATCGCCGCGCGCAGTGGCTCGCAAGATTGACCAGTATCATCGAGCGGGGAAGCTCGGTAGTGAAACCAGGCTAAAGCCTGGCGGATGACCGGGAAGGGGGAGGGGGCTCAGCGAGGCTGATGCGGTGAGCACAACCCGACCCGCGAGAATTCCCCGTCCCAAGTGCGGCGTAGGTTCCTTCGCTCCATCTGAGCGGAGGAAGCGCCCATGCCGAGAATCAGTTTTTTCTACGGGATCACGATCACGATGTACTGGGATGAGAGCCATCACGGCCGACCGGATTTCCACGCCCGCTATGGCGAGTACAGGGCGTCGCTCGACTTGACGGGTGAGATCATTGTCGGCGACCTTCCCAGGCGGCAACTCCGCCTCGTGCAGGCCTGGGCCGGGCTACACACCGACGAGCTGCGAGCCGACTGGGATCTCGCCCTCAGCGAATATCCATTGAACCCGATCGACCCGCTGCGCTAAAATCACGACCGTGAATAAGCTCGTTGATGTGACCGGCGTCGAAGTCATCGGCGATCACCAGCTGCGCCTCACCTTCGAGGACGGGCTCGTCGGCGACATCGACTTCACCGGGCGCAACTGGCGTCGCGTGTTCGAGCCGCTCGCCGACCAGGCCTTCTTCGCCCAAGTCCGCGTTGACCCCGAGATCGGCACCATTGTCTGGCCCAACGGCGTCGACATGGCACCAGAGACTCTTTACGAACGGGCCTCTGAGCACCGAGTGCGCGACTTCACTCGTATTCCGGCGTAGACAAGTCGCCATTAACCGTCGTGCGGTGGAGTTTCCAGCTACACCGCTACTCAGGGCAGATGGTGAATTCGATTGCGCAGCGAGTCGTCATCGGGATGATCGGCCAGTAGCTTGGTGAGCGCCTGCACCCACTGTGGAATCGTGTCTTTGGTGCGGGGCATAGTCGTGTCGAAGGTGAAGATCATCCCGTGGTGCCCATCACCGGCGGCGAGGAGCTGATCGTGGATGCCTTGGAAGTCCGCGATGTCGTTGGTGACGATTGCGCGGCGCTCGGCGGCCATCTGGCGGACGAGCTCGCGGTCGCTGCGACTGGCCAGATCGGGTCGGTCCTTCTTTACGGCCTGCACGTCGTGCTCATCCGCTCGTAGTTCACGGGCTATCCGGGGGGAGATCATCTCGTCGAGCAGCAGCCTCACGCGAGCGCCTGCCGGCGACGCTGCCAGCGCTCACGCTCGCGTTCGGCGATCGCGTTGGAGCGCTCGATCCAGGCGTCGATCTCGTCTTTGTAGTCGGCGTAATAGCGCAGGCACGCATCGACGTGCTCGAGTGGGATCTCCAGATAGTCGGCGGTCTCCTCGACCGAGTTCTCGTTCTGCTTGATCGTCGTGATGACGGCCGCGACATCCAGTCGCGTGCCGAGCAGCGCGGGTCGGCGGCCGGCCTCGCCGGTGCGGAAATAGATGAGCGGGTGCTCGTCGTGGCGCAGACCCTCCTCGATGTAGCGCTCGGCCAGCGCCGTCTGAGGAGCATGGGTCTCCTGCGCTCGCTGCTTCAGGCGCGCCACCGTAACTCGGTCGAAGCGAAACGCGACACTCTGCTTGGTCTTTGGAGTAGCCATGGTGTCAATACAAGTATAGCAGTGTATAGCGTGCGGCGGATTCGTAGACTCCTCGATATGTCCGGACACTCCAAGTGGGCGAGCATCAAGCACAAGAAGGCGATCGTCGACTCGCGCAGGGGCGCGCAGTTCACGAAGCTGGCGCGCTCGATCACCGTCGCCGCGCGCGACGGGGGCGGCGATCCGGACGCCAACGCAACGCTCGAGAACGCCGTCCGCAAGGCGAAGGAAGCGAGCATGCCGAAGGAGAACATCGAGCGTGCGATCGCCAAGGGGACGGGGGAGGGCGGCGAGGCGGAGGCGATCGAAGCGGTCCTCTACGAGGGCTACGGAGCGGGCGGGGTCGCGGTGCTCGTGGAGGCGCTCACGGACAACCGCAACCGCACCGGCGCCGACGTCCGGCACGCCTTCTCCAAGCACGGCGGCAACCTCGGCGAGCCGGGCTCCGTCGCCTACCTGTTCGAGAAGAAGGGCTCGATCGTGATCGACTCCAAGCGCTACTCCGAAGACGATCTCATGGTCGCCGTCGAGGCCGGCGCCGAGGACGTCGTGACCGACGAGGGGGTCTTCGAGGTCGTGGCCGAGCCCGCCAGCTTCTCGGCGGTGATGCGTGCGCTGCAGGAGGGGGGCGTGGAGGCCGAGAGCGCCGAGATGGCCTATCGGCCGTCGAGCCTCGTGCCGATCGACGAGGCCCAGGCGCGGAAGCTGATGGGGCTCGTGGACACGCTCGAAGAGCTCGACGACGTGGACGCCGTGCACGCCAACTTCGACGTGCCCGCGGATGTGCTCGAGCGCGTCGCCGGCTGATGGCCGCCGTCGCCGGGATGGCCGCCCTCTCGGTATGGGAGTAGTCCCCGGAGCATGAGCGCCCTCGAGAGCCGCCCGCCTGTCGTGATCCTCTGCGGCGGGCGCGGCACACGCCTGCAGGAGCACACGCAGGAGATCCCGAAGCCGCTCGTGGAGATCGGCGGCCGGCCGATCGTCTGGCACGTGATCCAGCTCTACGCGGTGCAGGGCTTTCGCCGCTTCGTGCTCGCCACCGGTTACAAGGGCGAGCTGATCGAAAGGTTCGCGGCCGAGCAGGAGTGGCCGCAGGGCGTGAGCGTGGAGTGCGCGGACACGGGTTTGGAGACGCCGACGGGCGGCAGGATCAAGCTGCTGGAGGGGCGGCTCGCGGGTGATGAGCGCTTCTGCGTTACCTACGCCGACGGGGTGGCCGACATCGACCTGGGGGCGCTGCTGGAGTTCCATACAGAGCATGGCGCGACGGCGACGATGACCGTCGTTCGGCCGGAGCTCCAGTTCGGGGTGACCGAGCTCGACGGGGAGGACGGGAGGGTTACGGGCTTCCGTGAGAAGCCGCGCTCGGAGCACTGGATCAACGGGGGCTTCTTCTGTATGCAGCGGGACGCGCTCGGCTATCTGGAGCCAGACAGCGTGCTGGAGCGCAAGCCGCTCGAGCGCTTGGCGCAAGCGGACGAGCTGAGGGCATACAAGCACGAGGGCTTCTGGGAGTGCATGGACACGTACAAGGACGCGGTGGCGCTGAACGACCTGTGGGCCGCGGGCGAGGCCCCGTGGCGTTTGTGGGAGTAGGTGTCGGCTTCACGGTCCCCGTCGGGTACCTGCGCCTGCGGGTCAGCTGTCCCGTTTGGCGGGTGGCGTCGGATATAGGGGTATGGCACTTCCTAACGTACGCCCCGCCGACCTGGAGACGCGGTATGATCCTGGTATGACCAGGGTGACGAAGATCACGATCTCCCTACCACCGGAGCAGGTAGAGCAGGCGCAAGAGGCTGTCGCAAAAGGCGAGGCGTCGAGCGTGTCGGGGTATATCTCTGCGGCGCTGGTCGCGGTGAACCCACTCCTTGCGACCGACGGGGCGGACACCCTCACGGCGTTCGCGGCAGACCTGATCGCCGAAGACGGAGAGCCGAGCGCCGAGGCATACGCACGGGCTGATCGGTTCTTGGCCATGTCGGAGTCCGATTGAGAGGGTTCACCCTCGACACGGGCTCACTGATTGCGCTCGAACGGGGCGACGAGGTTGTCGATGTGCTGATCCAACGGGTCGGCGAGATGCCCGATGCGATTATCCACATTCCCGCCGGGGTCGCGGCGCAGGCATTTCGTGATGGCCGTCGGCAGGTGCGCCTGACAAGATTGTTCAAGCATCCTCAGACACGTGTCGTTCCCCTGGATACGCGGACGGCGTTTGTGGTGGGGTTGCTCCTCGGACGGCGCGATTGCAGCGATGTGGTCGACGCGAGCGTCGTCGTTTGCGCTCGCACGCACGACCAAGGCGTGGTCACGAGCGACCCCGACGATCTGCGTCGCCTCGACCCCCAGCTCCGGCTGGAGGTCGTGTAGGACCGCGTCGGATCGGCACCGCGGGGCCGGGCGGGCGGCGCAAGGCAGGCGTCCGGCGTGACCCGCAGAATCAAACAGCATGATCGTCCTCGGCATCGACCCCGGTTTGGCGAACACGGGCTACGGCGTGGTGCGGAGCACGGCTGGCCGGCTCGTGGCACTCGACGGCGGCGTGATCGAGACGCGCGCGGGGGTGGCTCAGGAGCGGCGACTGGCCGATATTCACGCGGCGGTGGATGCGCTGCTGGCTGAGCACGAGCCGCAGGGGATGGCGCTGGAGGAGCTGTACTTCGGGCAGAACGTGAAAACGGCATTCGCGGTCGGGCAGGCGCGGGGGGTGGTGATGCTGGCCGCGGGGCGCAGGGGAGTGCCGTGCGAAAGCTATACGCCGCAGAAGGTCAAGGGTGCCGTGTGCGGCAACGGACGCGCGGACAAGGAGCAGGTCGCGCGGATGGTGCAGGCGCTGCTCGGGCTGCAGGCGCCGCCAAGGCCAGATCACGCGGCTGACGCGCTGGCGGTTGCGATCTGTCACGTCAACTGCGCGCCGCTGTCGAGGGCGCTCGCGGGGGCGGCGGGATGATCGGAATGCTGAAGGGAGAGGTGGCGGTCCGCCGCACCGATCACGTGGTGATCCTCTGCGCCGGCGTCGGCTACCGCGCCGCGGTCTCGGCGGAGACGCTCCGCCACGTCCCGGCCGCGGGCGAGGAGACGACGCTGCACTCGCATCTGATCGTCCGCGACGACGCGCTGTCGCTCTACGGCTTCCACTCCGAGGAGGAGCGCGACCTGTTCCTGATGCTGCTCTCCGTCCAGGCGGTCGGTCCGAAGGTGGCGCTCGCCGTACTCTCCGGGGGGACGCCGCGCGAGCTGATGGCGGCGATCGGGGCACAGGACGCTGCTCGTTTTCAGGCGGTGCCCGGGATCGGGAAGCGCACGGCGGAGCGAATCATCGTCGAGCTGCGCGAGAAGGTCGGTGACACCGCGGCGAGCGGTCCGATCGTGACGCGCCGGGGAGACGGGCCGATGGCGCTGGCCCGCGACGGGCTGATCGAGCTGGGGTATGCGCCCGGCGAGGCGGAGGAGCTGCTGCGGGGCGCGGAGGGGAACAGCGCCGAGGAGCTTCTGGCGCAAGCACTGCGGACGGCGCGCGCACAATGACCGCCGAGACCGCCCGCATCCAAACTCCATACCTGGTCGAGGAGGACGAGCTCGACCGCTCGCTGCGCCCACGACGCCTACAGGACTTCGTCGGCCAGCGCCAGCTGCTCGAGCAGCTGGCGGTGGCGATCGAGGCGGCGAGCGCGCGGGGGGAGGCGCTCGATCACCTGCTCCTCGCGGGGCCTCCGGGATTGGGCAAGACCTCGCTGGCGCAGATCGTGGCGGCGGAGCTGGAAGTGCCGTTCGTGCAGACCGCCGGGCCGGCGCTCGAGCGAAAGGGAGACATCGCGGCGTTTCTAACCGCGCTGGAGCCACGGAGCGTGTTCTTCGTCGATGAGATCCACCGTCTCTCGCGCACGCTCGAGGAGACGTTCTACCCGGCGATGGAGGATCACCGGTTGCCGATCACGGTCGGTCAGGGCGCCGGCGCGCGCGTCGTGACGTTGGAGCTACCGCCGTTCACGCTCGTGGGAGCGACGACGCGGACGGGCCTCCTGACGACGCCGCTGCGCGATCGTTTCGGGATCCAGGCGCGGCTGGAGCCCTACGGGGTGGATGAGCTCGCGAGCATCGTCAGGCGCTCGGCGGGGATCCTCGAGATCGGCCTCGAGGACGACGGCGCGGTGGCGATCGCCGCGCGCAGCCGCGGGACCCCGCGCGTGGCCAACAGGCTGCTCAAGCGCGCGCGCGACTTCGCGGAGGTGCGCATGGAGGGGGTGGTGACCGCGGCGGCCGCGGAGGCGGCGCTGGAGCTGCTGGAGGTCGACGAGCGCGGACTCGACCGGCTGGACCGGGAGATCCTGCGCGCGATCTGCATGAAGTTCGACGGCGGCCCGGTGGGGCTCTCGACGCTGGCGGTGGCCGTGGGGGAGGAGCAGGACACGATCGAGGACGTCTACGAGCCGTACCTGTTGATGCAGGGGCTAATCAAGCGCACCCCGCGGGGACGCGCCGCGACGCCGGCGGCCTTCTTGCA
>DASRKZ010000155.1:0-20109 GCA_035648675.1 Solirubrobacteraceae bacterium | reverse complement strand
TGTCTCACCGTTGTCGGGGGTCGCATGGGCAAAGAGCTCGGGGCGGTTGGTGCTCGTTCCCACTCCTGGGACGATCGCGAACAGCAACGTCGAGCTCGCGCTGAACGGCTGAGCGCGCACGTAGCGCGTCGCGCGCTGTGCCACCTGCGCGGAGCGACGGTCGTCCGAGGAGGCGAGGGTGTGCGATAGCTCGCTCGCGTCGCCCGCGAGCTCCTGGTCGATCTGGTGACGCAGCTGGGTCCCGGTACCTCGATAGACGGCCACGAAGGTGATCCCGGTACAGATCAGCATCACCATCGCGACCCACGCCACCAGGCGCCAGCGCAGCCCGATCCCGGTCAGACGCCGGCGCAGGCTTGCGGGAGTAACCCTCCCGGACGGCGGCGTGGAAGCCGGGCCGCTAAGCGCCATCGCCGAAGCGGTAGCCGACCGCGCGCACCGTGAAGATCGGGACCGGGTCATCCGGACGGTTCAGCTTGCGCCTGAGATAGCCGATATAGACATCCACGACGTTCGTGGTGGGGTCGTGTTCATACCCCCACACCGTGCCGAGGATCTGCTCCCGCGAAAGCACGCGCCCGCGATGGCGCAATAGATACACGAGCAGCTCGAACTCCGTCGTTGACAGTCGTACGTCCTCGCCGCCCCGGCGCACCTGACGGGTGAACATGTTCACCTCGATGTCGCCGGCGCTAAGCGTCCCTGTTGTGGACTGCGCCGCCAGACGCAGTTGAACTCTCACCCTGGCCGCGAGCTCTGCCAGGGAGAAGGGCTTCACCAGATAATCGACCGCGCCCGCATCCAGCCCCACGACGCGATCCTCGGTCTCACCGCGGGCGGTCAGCACAATCACCGGGAGGCTCGGCTTGGCCTGGCGCAGAGCGGCGAGGATCTCAAGGCCGCCTCTGCCGGGAAGCATCAAGTCCAACACGATCAAGTCGAAGCTCTCGTTTAGGGCGCGCCGCTCGCCCTCGATCCCGTCCAGCTCGGCTTCCACGGCAAAGCCCTCGGCCTGCAGGCCCCGCCGAACGAAATCGACGATCCCCGGCTCATCCTCCACCAGCAGGATCGCCGGGGACACCGCCTGTTCCTCGGCGCGGTCAACGGAGTGCTGCATCACGCCAGCATAGACCCATAAAACACGAGCTTTTGCGGCCTGCGGCAATTACATGAAATCTCTCATCATTCGATTACCGGGTCCTTAGCAACGACCCACAGACTCACCCTGATGGCAGTCGATGACCAGACAAGAGCGGGCACAAGGCACGAACGAAATCTCACTGGGCCAGAGGCCCACACATCCCGGCCAGCCTCAGCATCGCCTCCCGCTTGGCGCAGACGTCTGACCGCTGGCGGGACGACCGGCAACGAGCGACTCACCGCGGCGACCGGGGCAGTCCTCCTGGTCCTGCTCGCGGCCCTCGGCGTAACGATCCTCAGGATCAGGCCATTGCTGAGTGAGCATATGTTCCTCGGGCTACTGCTGATCCCGCCCGTCGCCCTGAAGATGGCGAGCACCGGCTACCGGTTCGTCCGCTACTACACCGCCAACCCTCGCTACCGGAGCAAGGGCGCGCCGCCGGCCATCCTGCGCCTGCTCGCCCCGATCGTCGTCGCCTCGACGGTAGTCGTGTTCGCCAGTGGTGTCGCCCTGCTGCTGGAGGGACCGAGCTCCCGCGGATCTCTGCTGCTGATCCATAAGGCGAGCTTCTTCGTGTGGATCGCCGTCACTGCCATCCACGTACTGGGTCACCTGTCAGACCTGCCCAAAGCACTGACGAGGAAACACGAAATTCACCCGGAGCTAGACGGCTACGGAACCGGCCGCGCCGGACTAATCCTATCTCTCTCCGGGGCGCTCGTCGCCGGGGTGGTACTCGCCATCCTCTATGTCCCCCAGTTCACCCCTTGGCTAAACGCACATCATTAACACCTAGAACCCCAGGGTGCAACCGCTCACATCCGGGCTGGGCGCCGCATACTGACTTTGATGTGCGCCGCTCAGCGCTGGGGCTGGCGGCGTTGGATTAGGAGCGCGAGAGTTGGACATGCGGCCGCGGCCCGCTGGGCGTGATCGAGCAGCTCGGGCGCGACCGGGCTCCCGTCGATGATGGGGTAGCCCCAGTCGTCGAGGGTGATCATCTCGGGCAGCAGCTCGGCGCAAAGGCCGTGCGCCTCGCAGGTGATCGGGTTGACACGCAAATGGGTGCTCATCAACTCATCAACTCACGCGGCCGCAGCGGGGGTGCCGCCGGCAGTCGTAGTTCGGAGGGTCGGGCGCATGCTGGGCATGGTCCGTGGCGGGCGTGCTCGGCGAACTCCTCTGCGAAGACGTTCAGCGCGCTTGCAACGAAGCGGACTGCGCCGTCGGGGTGCGCGCAGGCGCCGCGCCCCTGCACCATCGAGGCCCAGCGAGCGATGCGCTGCTCGGTCCCAGAGGCGGCGGTTCCGCCTTGGAGCTCCTCGACCGCGCTCGCGATCGCGTTCAGCCCGTGCACACATGGCCCGCATTGCCCGGCCGTCTCCTCGGAAAGCCAGCGAGTGACCCGCGCTGTCTCTGAGACCCCGCACGCGTCCTCAGACAGCGCCAGGACTATGCCCGGCCCGAGCGTTGCGCGGTAGGGCGCGAGCTGCTCTGCGGAAAGGGAGAGCGTGTAGGAGAGCAGGCCGGGTAACCAGGTGCCGGAGTAGCCGCCGAGCAGCAGCGCCTTGATCTCGCTCGTCGCGCCTCCGGCGGCCTCGATCAGGTCTCCCAGCGGCGCGCCGTGCTCGATCTCATAGACACCTGGATATTCGATTGCGCCTGAGATCGTCAGGAGCGTCGAGCCTGGCTGGCCGGGGGTGCCCAGCTCACGAAACCACTCAGACCCATAGCGGGCTATCAGCGCGATATGCGCGAGCGTCTCGACATTGTTGATCAGCGTCGGGCGTTTCTGGACGCCGCGTTCGAAAGGCATCGGGGGTGTCAGAGTCGGTACGCCGGGACCACGGTTGAGGTGACTGACAAGCGCCGACTCCTGTCCCGCGAGGTAACGGTCCGGCACGAGTTCCACGCGCACCGGCACAGAGTCATATCGCTCTCTCTCACGTTCCCTCAGGGCTTGAGTGAGGCTGTCGCGTGCGGTCTTCGCAGACCGTGGGATGCAGACGATGAGCTCGCTCGCGCCCACCGCCGCGACCGCGAGCGATCCGCCATCCAGCACGAGGTGGGGCAGCGCCTCCAGCAGCAGCTTGTCCTTGAGGCTTGCGGGCTCGCCCTCGGCCCCGTTGGCGACGACGATCGCTCGGCGTCGTTCTTTGGTTACCGCGCGCATCTTGTGCGCGGTAGGGAACGCGGCGCCCCCGCGACCGCATAGGCCCGCCCGGTCGATACTCTCGAGCAGCCCAGCCCCATCTCGTCGCTTGTGCCGTCTACCGTGGCCGGCGGGGAGCTCGCCGTGGATCTCCAGGTGCTCGCGCAGACTCATCTGGCCTTGATCCGGGATGCCGTTGAGCAGACGCGGCAGGCGAACAGCCTGTATCTGTTGGGTGCTCATTCGCCACCTTCGCTCGTGGTGGGAGCAGCGGCGAGCGTCCCGCTGACGGTGCCCGCGCCGGTGTTGACCGCCAGGTTTACCTGGAGCGAGAGGTCGTGTCCTTCGCTGCTGCGCACGCTTGCGACCAAGCGGCTGCCGTTCAAAGCGACGATCCGACCGCGATAAACCGTGGCCGTGGAGGTGCTGCGAAGCGTCACGTGACTGCTGCCAAGCGAAACGCCACCTTCGCCCACCGGTCGACCGTCGATCTCGATATCGAGCCGCCCCGCGGGCGGCCCACTGAAGCTGGTCGCGATCTTGACGGCCACCAAGCCCGGACCCGGCCCGGAACCCTGTTTGATGCTACCCGAGAGGCTCACCTGAAAAGGGCCATTCAGCGTGCTCGACTGTGAACTTGGATTGCTCGTCTTCACGCTCGCGGTCCCCGTGACCGGCGAGGAGGAGCTGGGAGAGCTGGAGGCGAGCAGCGTTACCGGCGTGCCCGAGCGGCGTGCCCAGCCGTGCCCGAGCGGGCCGCCCGGCAGCCAAAGGATCAGGGCGATCGGGGCGATCGCCGTGAGCGCCAGCGCACCGCCGCGCACGCGGCGGTGCTCAGGCCAGCCGGGGAGCGTTCGCGCGCATACCGCGATCGCCACCGCGATCACGCAGATCGCGGTGAGTATCAGCGACCATGCGCTCTTGACGTCGCTGCCGGTGCCGAGGCCGTGCAGGAGAGCGATTGGCCAGCACGCGTATGCCAGCCAGTGCGTGATCCGCCAAGCGCGATGCCCCAGGCGCTGGCGTGCGAGGCTGGTGATGGCGATCGCGACTAGCAGATCGAAAGCGACCGCTCCGAGCCCCAGCCAGAACGGCCGGTAGCTTCCGATGAACGGCAGCACCGCATCGAGCAGGGAAATCGGCGCGAAGCTGTCAAGCGCCGCGGTGATGATGTGCAGGCCGAGAAACACCAGGACCAGCATCGAGACATTGCGATGCAGAGAGTCCAACACAAAGCGCGGCCAGCCCGGGGTACTCCAGCGACTCACGTCAACCACGCCGAGGACAACCGTCACGGTCAGCAGCACCAGCGACACCACGCCGGTGGAACGCGTCAGGTACCAGTAGACACTCGGACCGACGGTGCCCAGCACGGGTGTCATCACTCAGCGCTCCTCAGGACCCACCCGAGACCACTGGTGCTTCTGGCGCCGGCTGGGGGGCGGGTTCACTGGATTCAGCCGGCGCTTCCTGGGCTGGCGCTGATTCTTTAGCCGGCGCGGATTCCTGGGACGGCGCAGATTCCGGAGCAGGGGTCGATTCGTGGGCCGGCGCAGATTCTGGAGCTGGGGTCGATTCGTGAGCCGGCGCGGATTCCTGGGTTGTCGTGGATTGCGGCGCTTGCGCTGGGGGTTTCAGCGCACTGGACGAGCTTTGGGTGTGCTGAGGCGTAGGGATCTTGCTCGAATGCCCCGCGTTGGCCGCTCGGGCGCCGGAGGACTTGATTGTCTTGCCCGGAAAGGCGTTGGCCGCGACCGCTGTGAGCACTCCCGTCAAAGTCACGCTGCAGGCGAGCAGCCAGCGCTTGGCGAGCACGAGCCTGCGCAGCCCGGCATCTCTTGCGTTAGATGAAGGCGGTGTGATCATGCAGTCATTATTGCCGTCAGAAACAAAATCCCAGCTAAGACGCTGGTGAGATATCTCTCAGGATGAGAGCGTGACTTACTAAGCGGTTTCTCATCGCAAGCTCATCCACGATTTAGATACGCGCCTGAAGCTGGCCGCATGATCTCAGCCCGAATCGCGCAGGCGTGACCACGGGCACGGACCTGGCGATCAGGTCAGCAGAGACTCCCACACGCGCACGTTGGACGGTATGGCTGACGCTGAGCCTGATACTCGTTCTCGCTACCGCGCTGCGTCTGTGGAAGATTCAGGATGTGACGGGCAACGTCTTCTACGACGCGGCCGTGCGCAGTATGGGCAACTCCTGGCACAACTTCTTCTTCGGTGCGCTCGAGCCCAGCGGGACCGTCTCGATCGACAAGCCACCGGTCGACCTGTGGTTGCAGGTGGCTGCCACCCGCGTGCTGGGGTTCGACCTGGTCGGACTGCACCTACCCGAGGCGCTGGGTGGTGTGGCCGCCTGCGGATTGCTGTTTGGCGCCTTGCGACGCCCGTTCGGCTTCGCGGCGGCGCTGGCGGGCTCGCTCGCGCTCGCGGTGCTGCCGGTGTCGGTGCTGACCGCGCGCAGCGACACGATGGACTCGGTGCTCGCGGCCCTGGAGGTCGCCGCGCTGTGGCTGTCGTGGCGCGCCCTGGAGAGCGGGCGCATGCGCTGGTCGCTGCTGTCGGCCGCGGTGATGGGCGTGGCCTTCAACGTCAAGCTCGCCGAGATGCTGATCGCGCTCCCCGCGCTGGCGTTGCTGTGGCTGTGGGCGGCCGCGCCCGGGACCCGCGTGCGCGTCGCGCTGGCCACCAGCGTGACGTTTCTCGCGGTGGCGCTGTCGTGGACTGCGATCGCGGCGCTGACACCGACCAGCCGGCGACCATTTCCGATCGGGTCGGCCAACGGGAGCATCTGGCACGTCACGCTTGTATACGACGGCCTGGCGCGCCTGTCCGGTCATGGCGCGAGCGGAACGGCCGCGGGCGGCGCCGGCCCGCTGCGCCTGTTGAGCGCTGGCCCGATGCAGTACTGGACATTGATCGGAGTCGCGCTGCTCGCCACGTCGCTGCTCGCGCTCTTGGCGCTCGCCACGCTGCTCGCGCGGGGCTCTGAGCACCTGCGAATGGTCCTCCGCGGCCCCTCGGGACGGCTCGCCGTGGGGATTGCGATCTGGTTCCTCACGGGGCTGCTCGCCTTCAGCGCGATGGAACGTCTACAGGCCCGCTACCTGGAGGCGTTCGCACCGGCCGTCTGTGCCGTGTTCGGGTGCTCGCTGAGCGTGCTCTGGCGCCACGCTCTGGACGCTCGCCACAGCTCGGGAAGCACGAGACGCCGCCGAGTCGTGGTACTTCGCATCGTCCTGGTATGCGTCGGGTTCGGCCTGTTGACAGCCTCACTGAGCAAGGACGCCTACCTGATCCGCCGCGCCCGCACGGACTCGCTGCTGAGCGACTTCAGCACACCGGCGCTGAGCCGCTATCTGCGCGCCCACCGCGACGGGACCCATTTCGAGGTCGCTGCCGCCAACATCAACGACATCATCGGACTCATCTCACGCGACGACCTTCCGGTGCTCGTCCTCAACAGCGTGGACGGATCGCTCACACGGACCAAGAGCCTGCAGGCTCAGGTGGCTGGGCGCCGTGTGCGGTTCTACTTCGTCGCGTCACACCCCTGCCACAGCGGGCGCCACTGCCCGAACAACCAGATCTGGGCCTACGCCCACAGCACCCCCGTGCGCGGCCAGCCCGGCCTGCGGCGCTTCACGACTGGTTAGCAGGTGTCTCCCCGATTGCGATGCCGCCCTCGTGAGCCAGCATTTCGACCCTGACATGATGAAAGCCGGATCTCGTCAACGCCTCGTGCCACCAGGCGGCGTTGGCAGGATGCTCCCAGCGTCCAGTGAGGAGCCGGGCGGCGTTCTTCAGCAACCGCCAGATGCCAGGGAGTCCTCGGCGTGCGATCTTGCGCAACTTGACGATCACAACGCGACGGTCACGGGTCTGGCTTGGGTTCAGCGAGAACATCATGTCGCCTATTACGAGGCGTCCGCCCGGCTTCAGGACACGCCTGGCCTCGGCGAGAGCTCGATACTTGTCGGCGCGACGCAGCTCGTGCAGGCAGTAGTTGGAGACCACGAGATCGGCGATCCCGTCAACAAGCGGAAGGCTGACGGCGGAGGCCGGCACGGTTTCGACGTTGTGGAGATCTGCGCTGGTTGCCTTGACGCGTAGATAGTCACACATCGCGGGCGAGCTATCGATCGCCCACACACGAGCGGCTCTTTTGGCCAGAGCCAAGGACAGAAGACCCGTGCCAGAGCCCACGTCAACGATCGTGTGCTCCGCCTGGGGCTCTGCCAGCTCAATTATGCGGTCGCGCAGGTCGCAAAACCCAGCGCCGCGTGCGACCAGCTCAGCCTCGCCGACGCGCGCATCCCAGTCCTTGGAAGTCGTGAAGATCCGTCAATTCTCTTCAGGCCAGCTAAGTTCACGTTATGTATTTGGATAGAGGTTTCTCATCTTCGTCGGATGCATGACAATACTAGTTCGCGACGATCGCCAGGAAGTCGCGGCTGTAGGGTTCGAGCAACTCGCCGGCAATTCCGAGCTGGCCCGACACGACCGGCACGGGGGACGGTCCGCTGGGGTGATGAACGTAGAGGTAGCCCGCGACCCAGTCGGGGTTGATGTCGAGCTCGATCGCGCGCACGGCGCCACCCTCGATCAGCGCGGCGGCGAGGCCCGCTGGTGAGAGGTGCTCTCCGGCGGCCCACACGAGCTGGCCGCTCGCGTTGATTCCGAGCCCGGAGCGAGCAACGAATGTGTTGGAGCCGATCGTTTCACCCCAACAGGTGATCAGGCAGTTCGAGACGCTCGCCGCCGCGACGCCGCGATCGACGAGCAGCAGCTGGTTCTGCAGGACCGAAAAAACGGGCTTGCTTGCACTTGGCACGCCCGCGCGCCAAGCCCCGATATCCGTCGTGCCATCGGTGTAGGTAACGATCGACGCCAGTCCCGCCTTGAGCGGCACCGCAACATGACCGCCCGAGGAGAACCCGACGTCGCGGTAGGTGAGCTTGAAACCGCCGTTGAACGCAGCGACGAGGAGATGGATCTCGCGCGGGGTGATCTCGTCACCGTAGGTCCAACCACTCACGCCGCCGTCGCTCGACCCGGCATGCAGCGTGAGGTGAACGAGGCGCTGGTCAAAGCGCATCAGGGTCACACCGGAGCGCTGGGCGATCCACGCGGCGGGCTGCCCGTGAACCTGCGCCACGACCTTCCAGCTCGTCGTGGGCTGCCCCGGCTCGCTCACCACCAGCCGCGGCGTGGCATGTGCGTAGGTTGCCGCCAAGCGCATCCTTTTTGCTTTTACGCTCACCGCATGTGCACGCGGCGGGTCCGGCTGACCAACGCTCACGCTGACATACACGCCCGCGACGAGGAGCACCACGACAGCGCTCAGCACACCAAGCCGCCGACGGGCATACACATGCCGGGTGTCTCTTCCCATCAGCAGATTGATGCCTACCGGCCTACGCACCAACTAAACGTGCGGTGAGAATGCTCTCATCGCACGACAGGAAATGCTGGGAGCGGTCAGGAGGTCTTGGGTAGGGTTTATGGCGTGCATAGCGAACGAGCAGCCCGCCGAAGGGCTGCGGAGCACGACCGGGCCAGGCGCAGGCGGGCCATCAGACGCCAGCGTCTGTTCGCCTTCGCGGCCGTCGCGCTCGTAGCTGCGGCCGTCGCCTTGAGCGTCGTCATGACGACCGGCGGCCCGGCGCCGCAGCGGCACGGCGAGGCCGGCACTGCTCCCGGTCGGAGCACGAGCGTGAAGAGCAGCCCGGGCGCTAAGCCTCCGCCGTCTTCATTCGCGGTTGGACTACGGGTACTGCATCTCGTCGACGCCAGCCGCACGATCGAGCTCCCGAATGGGACGTCCGAGGCACGACCGCTGCTCACCTACGTCCGCTACCCGGCGCTCGGCTCCCCCAGTGGCACCGATCGGCCGAGCGCCCCCGCGGCGCGTGCTGACGGGCCATTCCCCCTGGTCATCTTCGGGCATGGCTTTGCCGTCACCCCAGCCCTTTACGCGCGGCTGCTGCAGAGCTGGGCACGAGCCGGATATGTCGTCGCGGCGCCGGTGTTCCCGCTGGAGAACGCCGACGCTCCCGGCGGGCCGGACGAGTCGGACCTGACCAATCAGCCAGCCGACATGAGCTTCGTCATCTCAGAAATGCTGGCGGCCACCAGGACCAAGGCGGGCCCGTTCTACGGACTCATCGATCCCTCGCAGGTAGCCGTCACAGGCCAATCCGACGGCGGCGACACAGCCCTGGCAGTGGCCTACGATCCGACCTACCGCGACCCGCGGGTCAGCGCCGCGGTGATCCTGTCGGGCGCGGAGATCCCGGGCATCGGCGGATTCACATTTCCCGCCGGCAGTCCGCCGCTGCTGGCCACGCAGGGGACGGCCGATACCATCAACCCGCCGAGCGCCACGAACGCGTTCTTCGACATCGCACCGCGACCGAAGTATCTGCTCAGCCTGCTCGGGGCCGAACACCTCCCGCCGTACTCCAATCAGCAGCCACAGCTCGGGATCGTCGAGCGAGTGACAATCGCGTTCTTCGGCGGTTATCTCAAGCACAGGGCCGGGGCGCTGGCACGACTCGTATCGCTCGGCAGCGTCCCCGGAGCGGCGTCGCTGCTCGCCGAACCCTGAGAAGATTTTCACCCGGTCAAGCCGCGAGATTCCAGCACCACCCGTACGTCCTAAGGTGATTCTCACCAGGTCTTTCAAGGTCCGTTAGGCGTGGGCGCGAATCTGCCAATTAAGTGATTGTCAGCTCTCAGCAATCCTGTTCGCCGCTTGGCGCACTCCACGGTGCGATAGCGCATCGAACCCAGGCGAGACAAACTGGACGCCGCCGACGTGGTGGTGCGCGGCGCCCGCGGGCACGTGCGCACCTCGCTTCCAGTCGCCGCGAAGCTGTCGCTGCCGCTGTCCGGGTGCACGCAGATCGGGGCGCACAGGTACGTTGTGCGCTCGTTCAAGGAGACGAGCTTCACGGGCGAGCCGCTGACTATCTGGCTGTTGACCGTCGCGTAGATCGGGACGGCACAGTGAGACATCGTGCCACGAATAATCGACGCTCCAGAAGGGCGCGTTCCGCCGGCGGGCGCGCCTAGTGACCGCCGCAACGAGCGCGTCGTCTGGAGCACCGCGTCCGGCTCGTGCCCGCATCGGCACCGTGGGTGTGGCGATCGGCTTGGCGATCGCCGTCGTTCTGGCACTCCACCTGTTTGAAGGCCGCCCAAAGGGCCAATCTGCGTCGGTCCAGGTATCGGTCTCGATCGACGTACGTCATCCCGGGGCGCGGGTCCCGCGAGAGTTTCTCGGACTCTCGTTCGAGCTGGCAAGTCTGCCCCAGATCGCCCGCTACGCCGGCAGCGGGGACTTTGCGACCCTGCTGCGCTCGCTGGGAGCAGGCGTGCTTCGCTTCGGCGGCGCATCGGCCGACACGCGAGTCGCCTGGACCGACGTGGCCACGCCACGGCCGGCTTGGGCGTCCTTCGCTCTAAAGGCCGGCGACCTTCGCCACCTGCGCAAGCTCGCAAGCGAGAGCGGCTGGCAGATTCTGCTCACGATCGGCCTCGCTCACTATGACCCGCGCGCGGCGGCACGCGAGGCGGCCGCCGCGAAGATGGCGCTCGGGGGGTGGCTGGCCGGCATCGAGATCGGCAACGAGCCGGATTCATACGCGCGGCACAACCTCAGGACCGCTCCGTGGACCCCCGCCCGGTACAACGCCGAGGTGAGCAGCTACCGGCGAGCGATCGCCCGTGTCGCGCCGGGGATCCCGCTGGCGGGCCCCGGTGTTTCGGGCTCGGCGGCATTCAAGCGCTGGGGAGCTGCCGAGGCGACCGCACAGAGGCCGGCCCTGCTCACGGGGCACCACTATCCGCTCGGCTGTCGCCAGGTGCCCGCACCGACGATTGCCCGGCTGCTCAGCGCGCAGATCCGCCGGGCGCAGGACGCCTCCTTGCGCCGCTATCTGTCCCTGTCGCGTGCCAGCGCGACCGCATTTCGCCTCGACGAGACAAACAGCGTCTCCTGCGGTGGGCAACCCGGCGTCAGCAACACGTTCGCCTCGGCGCTGTGGGCAGTCGACTACATCGCTCGAGCGATGCTTTCCGGCGTGGCCGGTGTCAACTTTCAAGGCAACCCAGCCAACTGCCGGGGCTACACGCGCGCGGAGGTCTGAGCTTTCGAACGCGCGCAGGGCGAGGATCACGCCGAGCAGCGAGGCGGCGATCGCGAGGCTCGTGAGCGAGAGGATGCCCCATAGCCAGACGCTGTCGCTGAACGGGAATGTGAGCGACAGTGCCGCGATCGCGACGGCATGGCGCACGGCGAGACCGAGGTGTCGCAGCAGCGCGTAGAGGCACGTCGCCTCGATCAGGGCCATCGCGGCGGCGAGCGCGAGCCGGGGCGCAGCCCGCAGCCCGAAGGCCTTGTCGAGCGCAGCGTAGTAGAGAACCTGCCCGGGTCGCTGGCCGTAGTCGAGCCAGAGGCCATGCAGCAGACCGCCCGGCGGCGGGAAACGATCGAGCGCGAGCACGCTCCAGTCGTCGTAGTAGAAGCCCCCGTGGCGGATGTGCACGGCGCACATCAGCAGCGTGAGCAGACCCAGCCCGAACCCGCAGGCGACGACCTCCCCGCGCACCCCGCGTGAGTGCCTGGCGGTGAGGGGGCGCAAGCCGTCAAAGCTCGGCGCCACCTGCCCATCGGCAGAGGCTGCGCTAGCGGGAGTAGACAGCGAAGAAGTCCCGATCGTCTGGCGTGAGATACCGGGTCGCGGGGCGTTCCATGCCGGAGAGCAGGTTCACGGGCGCGCTCGCGCCGGGAGCGCCGTAGGTGATGAAGCTCACCCAGTAGGAGTTGATGTCGAGCTCCATCGCACGAACGGCGCCGGCATGGGCGAGCGTGTCGGCCAGGCTGCCCACACTCTGATCTTCGCCGGCGGCGTAGATCAGGTTGCCGTGGCGGTCAACGCCGACGCCCGAGCGCCACACCAGGACCGCGTTGCCGACCGTCGCGCCCCATTCGCTGCTTTCGAGATTGGGGCTGGGCCGTCCTTGGTTGACGAGCAGCGGGAGATTTTGGCGGGCGAACGAGACCGAGCTGGGTGCGCGCGGACCGTACTGCCAGTCGATCACATCCACACGGCCGTCGCTGTAGCCCACGATCGTGGCCTGCCCGTCTTGCATCGTGGCGTAGGTGTGGCCGTTCAGGACAAACCCGCCGTGCGAGTCTGAGAGTTTGAAGCCGCTGTTGAACGTCGCCAGCAGCTTGCCCCGGCGTGCTTGGGGCACGTCCATCGAGCCGCGCGGGATCGACACCGATGGCTCCTGGCGCCCGGGGTTGAGGGTCACCGTCGTGCGCTTGGTGTCGATCCACGCCAAGCCGGCCACCACGCGCGGGTATTCGGGCTGATTGCGCAGCGTGGTGATCAGCAGCGGGGCGCTCGTCCCCAGCCCGGGACGGGTGGCGCGCCAGACGCCCTCGCCTCCCAGCGCCGGATGGATCAGGGGAGCGACCCGCGGGGGGCGGTAGCTCGCGGCGGCCAGACGCTGCGCCTGCAGTCGTTGCGCCCGCGCCGCAGCGGCGGCTCCGTAGCCGACCTGGGGCAGCGCCCGCAGCGTGGCGCCACCCTTGCTGGGCGCTGTCAACGAGTAGTAGGTCGACTCGATCTGCGACACGAGCCCGGCCGCCCCATGTTCGCGCAGCCACTCCACCGAGCGAACGCCGAGACTCGAGTTGGACGGTTCGACGATCGTGTGCAGATAGGAGTATGCGGCGGGGAGGAGCGCGATCAGCGCGGCGGCGAGCGCGATCCGTCGCATCCGTCGCAGAGCTCCTCCTCCAGAACGCCCGGGCGGACGGTGCTCCTGAGGAGCAAGAGTGTGACGGGTGGCCGTACCGGACTCCATTCCCAGACTCTAAGTGCCCAGGGGTCCAACCGCACATTGATCGCCCGTCAAATTAGAGCACTCTCACTAAGAAAAGTCTCACCTCTTGAAGGTGAAATTGAGCCGGAGATGCAGTAGTCATGTGGAACCGTATTGGGGGGCAGTGCAGCCACATCTTTACGCCAATCGCGTTCCTCGATCGGAGAGCTCACATTAATTCACTTCAAGCGATAGCAAGCGTCGAGGAGACTCGAGCCGAGTTCAGCCCCGGTGATCCCGAGTTCAGCCCCAGTGATCTGCACACACATGTGCAGGCGCCGACCCAGCTGCGGCCCGCCACCCGGCCCTCGGCCCGTGTGCTGCTGCGGGCGTGCCGTCCGCAGCAGTGGAGCAAGAACCTGCTCGTGCTGGCGGCGCCGTGCGCCGCGGGCGTGATCGACCAGCCAGGGGTCGCGGCGCAGGTCGCGGGGGCGTTTCTCGTGCTGTGCCTGCTCTCGAGCGCGACCTATCTCCTCAACGACGTGCGCGATCGTGAGCAGGACCGTCTGCATCCACGCAAGCGCTCGCGACCGGTGGCTGCCGGCGAGCTCTCGCCCGGGGCGGCTCTGCGGGTCGCGGCGGTGCTGGCATTCGTGGGCATCGCTTCCGCGACCGCGATCACACCCGGCCTGGGCGCGGTCGCCTGCGGCTATCTCGCTTTGACGATGAGCTATTCGCTGTGGTTGCGGCGCGTGGTCGTCCTCGACATCCTGGCGATCGCCGCCGGTTTTGTACTGCGCGCGATTGCGGGAGGTGTGGCGACGGACATCTACCTGTCTCGCTGGTTTGTCATCGTGACGGCATCCTGTGCCATCTATCTGGTTGTCGGGAAGCGGTATGCCGAGCTTCGCGAGCACGCGGGGTCCGATCCCGTGCGGGCGACTCTGCGGCGCTACTCGCTCGGGCATCTGCGTCTGACGCTCCTGGTGGCGGCCATCGTGGCCGTAGGCGCCTACACCGGGTGGGCGTTCACACGACCGTCCCATGTCGTCTGGTACGGGCTGTCGATAGCTCCGCTGGTGCTGTGGCTGGGTCGCTATGCGAGCCTGATCGGCGCCGGCGCCGGCCAGGCGCCGGAGGAGGTGATCCTGCGCGACCGAACGCTACTGGCCTTGAGCGTCGCCTGGGCCTTCCTCTTCCTCGGTGGTGTCTATGTCGGTCGCTGAGCTGACGGCACGCTCGCCGCTCGTGGCCGTTGAGCGCTCGCTGTGCGGGTGGGGGCGGACGACGCGGAGCCGCTGCCGGGTACTGGAGCCACGCGGGGTCGAGGACGTCGTCGAAGCGCTCGCGTCGCACGTGCGGCCGGGCGCGGGCGTGATTGCCAGAGGCGCCGGGCGCAGCTATGGCGATGCCGCTCAGAACGATGGCGGCGATGTGCTGGACATGACCGGTCTGGACCGGATCGTCTCGATCGACGGCGAGCGCGGGCTGGTAACCGCGCAGGCCGGCGTGACGATCGCCAAGCTGATGGCTGGGCTCTCTGCCCACGGGCTCACGCTGCCCGTCGTGCCGGGAACCCGGCACGTGACGCTCGCGGGCGCGATCGCGAGCGACGTCCACGGCAAGAATCACCACCGCGACGGTGGCCTGGCCAGGCATGTGGCGGCGATCTCCCTCTGCACGCCCGCCGGCGGCCTCACGGAGGTCTCGCCCGAGACCGACCCCGAGCTGTTCTACGCGACGCTCGGAGGGATGGGTCTCACGGGTGTCGTGGTGGAGGCGACGCTCCGCGCGGAGCCGCTCTGCACCCCGTGGGTGGCGGCCGATGTGGATCGCACCGACGGCCTGGAGCAGACGCTCGAGCTGATGAGCGGCGAGGAGCGACACCGCTACTCGGTGGCTTGGCTCGACCTGCTCGCGGACGGGTCGAAGATGGGACGCGCGATCGTCAGCCGCGCCGACCCGCTTGCGGCCGATGTAGCCACTCCGCCTGCCCGGAGGCGGCGCGCGGCGCGCGGCGAGTATCCCGGAGCGCTCTCGCGGAGACCGGCGTTCGAGGTTCCGCGCGGCTTTCCCGCCGCCCTGATGCGCCCGGCGAGCATGCGCGCGTTCAACGCGCTTCGCTGGCGCGCCACACCACGGCGGGAGCGCGGGCGCCCGCTGGCGATGGCGCCGTACTTCTTTCCCCTCGACGCCCTCGGGGAGTGGAACCGGCTGTATGGCCCAGCTGGTCTGATCCAGTACCAGTTCGTGATCCCCTCCGGTCAAGAGGCCGCACTCGAACGCTGCTTCGAGCTGATGCGCACGCGCCGGCTGCCCGTGTATCTCGCCGTGTTCAAGCGCTTCGGCCCCGCGTTCGGCGGTCCGCTCTCGTTCCCGCTCGAAGGCTGGACGCTGGCGGCCGACCTACCGGCCGGCGCCCCGGGGCTGCGGGCAACACTGGACGCGCTGGATGAGGTCGTCGCCGGATGTGGCGGCCGCGTGTACCTGACGAAGGACGCCCGGATGCGACGTGAGACGATGCTCGCCATGTACCCGGAGCTCGATCCATTTGACGCCCTGCGTTCCAGGGTGGATCCGGAGAGGGTTCTCCGCTCGGATCTCGCACGGCGTCTGGGACTGTGCGAGGCCGCGCCGTGAGCGCCGGCTCGGGCGGCAGGCGTGTCCTGGTGCTGGGAGGCACCTCGGAGATCGCCCTCGCGATCGTACGCGAGCTGCAGGGACGGGCTCCCCGCGAGGTAGCGCTCGTGGGACGGGATCCCGACGCGCTGGCCCGCGCGGCCGAGGAGCTCTCCAGCGCCGGCTGTGAACGGACACTGACATTCGAGCTCGACGCCCTGGACCTCGAGCGTCACGAGCAGGTCCTCGGCGAGGCATTCGACGAGCTCGGGGGCGCCGACATCGTGATCCTCGCCGTGGGTGTGCTCGGCGAGCGCGGTGGTCTGCCCGACGATGCCTCCGGCGCCCTCGAGGTGCTCCAGGTCAACATGGTGGGAGCCGGCTCGCTGCTGATCGGAAGCGCGCGGCGCTTGCGCGTGCAGGGCGCGGGGACACTCGTCGTGCTCTCCTCGGTGGCTGGCGAGCGCGCCCGGGCCGCCAACGTGCTCTACGGAGCGTCCAAGGCCGGTCTGGACGCCCTCGCGCAGGGTCTCGGCGACGCGTTGCACGATCAGGGCGTGCGGGTCCTGGTGGTGCGCCCTGGCTTCGTGCACACCCGCATGACACGAGGCCTGTCACCCGCGCCTCTGTCCACCACACCGCAGGCGCTCGCGCTCGACGTCGTGAACGGACTTGACCACCGCGCTCACACCGTGTGGGCGCCGTCCGCTCTACGCTGGCTGATGCTCGCCGTGCGCATGCTTCCCCGCCCCCTCTTCCGCCGCCTGAAACAGTGAGCGCCACCGAGCCACTGAAGGACATGTCCCACCTGCACGCCCGCCGCCGCCAAGCGAACAGACGCCGTTACCTCTTTCGTGTAGACGTCGGTCTCGGGCTGCTGATCGCGGCAGCAGCGCTCCTGCTCGCGCCGGGCGTGGCGATCGTCGCCGTCGCGGCGCTCCTGGTACTCGCCATCTGCAGCGTCTCGATCCTGCTCGAGCGATGGCGATCGCGCCGAGCGTGACCTGATGAGATTTTGCTCATCCGCGGTCACGGCCTTCCGCTGCCGTTAGGGTCTATAGCGTGACATTTCGCTCACTTTCTCTCGTTGCGCCTGCTGTCATGGCGCTGGCCGTGACAGCAGCTACAGCCGCGTTCGCAGCCGGCTCGTCCGCCCGGCCGGCGACCAAGTCCGAGCGCTCGGCGATCATGGCGTCGTTCACCGCCAACGACGGCAGCGCCTCCGAGGTACACGGCGTGTACGTCTCACGGTCAAACTCCAGCCTCGCCGTGGTATGCGTACGCACACCGGAAGCGGGCACACAAGCGTTCGTCTTTCGTCACGCATCGCGCTCTTGGCGTTATGTGACGAGCGGCTCAGCCGGCAGCGCCGGCAGCCCCGCTGACCGGCTCCTCGAGCGAGCTTGCGGCTGAGACGGAATCGGTCATCTACGGGGTGGAGTCGACGGCGAACAGGCGCCAGTGAGCCGAGTGCCATAGCTCATGCAAATACGGTAGTCCGCCGGCCACCAGCTTCCCCTCCAAGCGCCCCGCGCTGTCCAGCGGAGTATCGGGCAGCGCCACATAGAAGACCCTGTTTTCCACCAACCACGCGCGATAGGCGGACGGGCTCAGCGTCGGGCGATAGAAGATCGCCCCGTAGAGCGTGTCCAGCTGGCGGTCCCAGCCGCGCGCCAGCGAGATTCCGTCATGCCCGGCCAGGTACGCCGCTTCCCAGTGCGATTCTGTGATCGGCACCTCCACGATCGTCGGCGTCCCGTGACGCAGTCGCCGCAGCTCTGAGAGCAGCGGCGCATAGTAGGAGGCGCTCGCCGATGGGTTTCCCGCGCTTGCCGCGACGTCTTCGATCGGCGTGATCAGCTGCCAGTACACCAACAGCGGCGCCAGCGCCAGCAGCGCCGCGCGCCGGTGCTCCCACAACACCCCCGCGAGCAGCGGCGCCGCGAGCGTCGGCCCCAGCCGTGCGGCATTGCCGCCGACAGGTGTGGCGATCACAAACGAGCCGATCAGCGCGAGCGCGTACAGGGCGGCTCCGGCGCGCACGATTCGTCGTCCGCGAGCACTCAGCGGTCCCTGGGGAAGCAGCAGCGCGATCAACAACACCCCGGCGAGGCTCATCCAGAAGACCAATGGAGCAAATGGCTCATAGCCCCCTTCTGGAAATGCAATGCTCAGTACGACGATCGGTGTCAAGGTAGCCGCCACGACCGCCAGGCCACGACGCGCGTCCACTACCGCATAGGCAAGCCCGGCGAGCGCCAGGAAGGCCCCCGCCACCGGGCTCGCGACGCTTGTAACCACGGCGAGGGCCAGTGCGAGTGGCGCGGCTCCGCGTATCAGCGCGAGCACAGCTCCGAGCCCAACCGCGAAACCCAGGTCATAGGGCACGCGCCCGGAGAGCAGCTCTACACAGAAGCCGACCGCGAACGAGATCGCGGCAATACGCGCCGCGGTCCCGTCGAACACTTCTCGCGCGATCATCCCGAACAGCACACAGGCCGCGATCGCCGACACAACGAGCAGCAGATGCACGCCAAGCAGCCAACCCAATGCCGGCGAGAGCAACGAGTAGCCCGGCAGCCAGTGGCCATGTGCCGCATACCAGCCGGTGTCCCAAGTGGTGAAGCCCACCCGCCCGAACAGGGCGCTGCGATAGGTGGCCGCCGCCAGGTCGCCCGCCGGCGGTGAGACGATCAGATAGACCGCCGTCAGCGGGAGCGCCACCGCCAGCGCGAGCGCCCACGGGTGAGCGGACCGACGGGCCATCCGTTTATGGCATCGTGGAAGCTCCTGCGCTACGGCGATTTCGCTCATGTGTCAGTTGGCGAGGATCGTGAAGAAGTCGCGGTTGTAGGGCGTGAGCAGCCGGCCTGGGATTCCCTGCTGGCCGGGCACTACCGGCACACCGGTCGGCCCAGCTCCATGATGTACGTAGAGATATCCGGCGATCCACTCCGGGTTGATGTCGAGCTCGACCGCGCGCACGACACCCACATCGACCAACGCCTGCGCGATCATGGCCGGCGACAGGCTCTCGCCGGCGGCCCACACGAGCTGACCTTCACCGGTGATCCCCAGCGCCGAGCGGGCCACGTAGGGCCCACCTCCCAGCGTTCCGCCCCAGCAGCCCTCGATGCAGTTATGGATCGTGGGGGAGGCGACACCGCGGTCCACCAGCAGGTGCAGGTTCTGCAGCACCGAGGCGACGCCGAGCCCGCTGGCTGGGACGCCTTCCTGCCATGCACCGATGTCCGTCGTGCCGTTCTGGTAGGTCACGATCGAGCCCAATCCCGCCGTGAGTGGAACAGCGGCGCGACCGTCCGCCAGGAACCCGACGGGACCATAGCTCAGCTTGAAGCCACCGTTGAAGGCGGCCAGCACCCGGTGAATCTCGCTCGCGCCGATGTGATCCCCATAGGCCCAGCCCTGACCTCCAGGTTCGCCCGATCCCGCGTGCAGAGCCAGGTGCACCAGCCGCTGGTCAAAACGCAGCAGCGTCACACCGGAGCGCAGAGCGATCCAAGCGGCGGGCTGAGCACCGATGCTCGCAACCGGCTTCCAGACGGGTCCCGGCTGGCCAGGTTCCGTTACAACCGGCGCGCTCGACACGGGCCGCAGCGCTGCACTCCTCGACGGGTGGCCACTCTTAGACGGCGCGGCGTTTGACTGGCTGCCACAACCGGCAGCCACCATCACGGCCGCCAGCAAGATCGCGACCCTCGCCGTCAGCTTCACCATGGCGCAAATCTCGCTGGTCAGCGTAAGCATCACATAAGGTGGCAGTGAGAACACTCTTACCGCCACAAGTGCAGGCGATAAAATGAGAATCTGCTCATAGTGACTGCTTAACCGCTGCCTGCATGGAGGGCCGTCCTGGCTGAGGACGAATAGACACCAGGTATTGGCGCGTGCATTGCACATCGACCCGGTCGATCGCGGGAGCATCGCCCGCTATGAGGCCCGGATCGCCGCTTACGAAGCCGGCGGTCGTGTCTTGCCGCGAGGTACGGCAAGACCGAGCGCCGTGCCGCGACCGCGACCCCGACCCGGCCCTGTTCGCCGGCGCAGCCGGCCCAGCCGGCCCAGCCGGCGAAGGCTGGCCGTCCGGCGGACTGTGGCGCTCGCCTTCTTCCTCTTTGTGGGAGTCAACCTGGTCTCCTACACGAGCGCGATGCTCGCACCCTCGAATGTCGGCTTCGGTGTCCGGTCGATCGAGTGGCTGCGAGACAATGGCGGCGCGTGGCTCGTATCCGATATCGAGCGCGTCTACTACTCCGTCAACGCTCCCGCGAAGGGAGGGCCGCCGCTGAAGTCCCTGCCCAAGCTCGGTCTCCAGAACGGCGGATCG
>DASRKZ010000154.1:0-25837 GCA_035648675.1 Solirubrobacteraceae bacterium | reverse complement strand
GGCGGGTGGGCCTCAATATAAAAATGTGGTCGCCGAGGTGAAGGCGTTCTTGGAGGAGCGGTTGGAGTTCGCGGTGGGGGAGGGTGTGGCGGAGGAGCGAGTGCTGCTGGATCCGGGTATCGGGTTCGGTAAGACGGTCGCGCATAACCTCGAGCTGCTGCGGCGCCTGGATGAGCTGACCGCGCTGGGCCGCCCGCTCGTGATCGGCACCTCGCGGAAGAGCTTCCTCGGCCGCATCGCCGCCGACGCCGCCGGCCTGGAGGAGCCGCTGGAGGCGGGACAGAGGCTGCCGGGCACGCTCGCCACGAACGTGCTGGCGCTGGAGCGCGGGGCGAGCGTCTTTAGAGTGCACGACGTCGCCCCGGTGCGCGAGGCGCTCGCGGTGGCGGCTGCTACCTTGGGCGGGCGATGGACGGCGAGCGGCGGGACGACGACGAGCGGGACGGCGACCCGGAGGATCAGGGAGCGCTGAGGGACGAGCTGGATGAGGGTCGCGACGGCGGGGACGATGAGGATGGCGAGGACGAGTCGGACGAGGAACGTGGTCTCGACGAGGAGGCCGAGGGGGGGGCCGAGTCGGTCACGATCGAGATCACGGGGCTGTCGCTGTACACCCATCACGGGGTGAGCGAGGCCGAGCGCGAGGTGGGCCAGCGATTGGTGCTCGACCTGCGGCTGGATGTGGGCGAGACGGATGCCACCGCGACGGACGCGCTGGAGGACACGATCGACTACGCGGAGGTCTGTCAGCTGGTCGCGCTGATCGTCCAGCAGCGCTCCCATAAGACGCTCGAGCGGCTGTGCAGCGTGGTCGCGGACCGGCTGCTCGGCGATTACGAGCTGGAGGGCGTGTGGGTGAAGGCGACCAAGCCGGAGCCGCCGATTCCGCTGAGCGTGGACGAGGTCTCGGTCGAGATCTGGCGCGAGGCCGAGGAGTAGGCGAACGTCCTTGTGCTCATGAGGCCGATGCACGAGGCAGGTCAATGATCGCGCGCCTATCCGGTCTCGCCTCTCGGCGGGTGCCGTCGCGCTGATCGTCCTGCCGGCGGTACTCGAGCGCACCGGGCGTCTGATCACCGCCGCCGCGCTCCTGTTCTGTGTCGCCGTGGGCGCGTTTGCCACCTCACATATCTTCTTCATCAAGCAGTTCGGCGTCGGCACCGCCCTAGCTGTCTTGATCGACGCGACGGTGGTGCGGGCGCTGCTCGTGCCCGCGCTGATGGGTTTTCTCGGCGAGCGCACGTGGTGGGCGCCGCGGCCGCTACGCCGTCTGCACGGGCGGATCGGGCTGCACGAGGAGCTCGCCGACCCGGCGGTCGCATAGATACGGTTCCAGGCATGCCCGCCCGTGTCGGCCTACTCGGCCTCGGTTCCAACGTCGGCGACCGCCGGCTGCACCTCCAGGAGGCTGCGGATGCCCTGCTCGCGGCCGGCGTGCGAGTGCTCGCGGCCTCCTCGCTCTATGACACCGACCCCGTCGGGGAGGTGCTCGACCAGCCGAGCTTCCTCAACGCCTGCCTGCGTATCGAGACGGCGCTGGAGCCGCTGGAGCTGCTCGATACGGTCAAGCGCCTGGAGCGCGAGCTGGGCCGGAAAGGTAGCGAGGTCCGCCACGGTCCGCGCGCGATCGACATCGACATCCTGCTGCTCGGCGAGCTCGAGCTGCGCGACGAGCGTATGTCGCTGCCGCACGAGCAGCTGCTCAGCCGGCGCTTCGTTTTGATCCCGGCGCTCGAGCTGGACTTCGAGGCGGCCACGCCCGGCGGCCGGTCCCTGGCCGACGCGCTCGCGACACTCCCGCTCGACGAGGGTGTGCGCTGGGCCGGTCCGCCCTTGGCCTGCTGATCAGTGGACGATGATCTTGCCCCGCATGCCTTCGGCTTCATGGATCGTGCAGCGGTAGGCGAACGTGCCGCTATGCGTGAACCGCACTGTGTAGGAGCCGTGCGTTTGCGTGCGCGAGTGAAAACCGTGGCTGGTCACGTTGTGTTCTTCCTCATCGCGCCACAACCAGGTCACGCTGTCGCCACGGTTGATGCTGAGATTGCCGGGGTGGAAGGCGATGTTCTTGAGCGTCACCGTATGACTGCCGGCCGAGCGCGCACCGCCGACGCCGAAGGCGACCGTCGGAACCAGCGCCGTGGCGGCTGCCGCAAGGGCGAGCAGCGTGCCAAATCTCTTTCCCGTCATACGCATCCCCTCCTCGTCATCGCCGTGCTTATCGATCCCATCAACACGACAGACCCCGTTCCGTGGCAGACCTTCCCGCTGCTCGTTCAGAAGACGGTCGCTCGCTCAGGAGACGGTCGCGCCAGGGTCGCTCCAGCTGGCCAGGCGCAGCAGTGTGGCGCCGGAGACGCCGTGGCCGGATACCACGCAGAGATGGCCGTCGCGCAGCCAGGTCACCGCCGAGGCGCCGTTCTCGATGAGTAGCCGGTAGGGCACGCCGCCGCGCCAGGTGACCACGCCGCCGTCGATCCGCGGCGCGGGGGTTCCCGCGAGAATCGCGTAGCCGATCCGCCGGCCGCGGGCATCCGCGTAGAAGACCGTCGTGACCGTTCGCCCGTCGATTCGGTCGCTGCGCGTACCGGTGCCGCGCCAGCCGAAGCGCTCTCCCCAATAGGGGAACTTCACGCCGTCGACCTCGGCGGCGAGCTGAGTATGGTTCGCGCCGCTCTCGGGCGGTGCGGGGAGTGTCGCCGCACGCAGGGTCGGCGCGGCGGCCTGGCGCAGGCTCGGAGCGGTGGAGCCTCCGCCGCCGAGGCCTACCCCGATCGCAATCGCCACAGCCGCGACCCCCGCGGCGCTCGCGGCAACGAGTCCCACCGGCAAGGAGCGCGAGCGACGATCGGAAGCGCGCCGCGCGAGGAGACGGTCTCGCCACGTGGGAGCCCGGCGCGTGGCTATCAGTGACTCGACGCTTTCGTGCAGCGACGCGGGCGCCGGCGCGTCGAAGGAGCGCAGGAGCTCGGCGACCTGTCGCTGCTCATCCTCGATGTGGGTGGGTGGTTCGGTCACGGTGTCCCTCTACTCTCCAAGACTCCGGCGGGCCGCGTCTCTTCCCTGCGTGTCCCCTGGATTTGCGGTTCCCGAGCCGCGGGAGCGGGCGAATCCAACGCGGGCGAGAGTTCGCGCGCGATCTGCTTGCGCGCCCGGAACAGCCTCGTCGTGATCGTCGCCTCCCGCACCCGGAGCGCGCGGGCGGCTTCCCGGTAGGAGAGGCCGAGCACATCCACGGCCACCAGCGCGAGCCGACGGTCCTCCGGCAGGGCCGCGATCGTCGCGTACACCTCCTGCATCTCCAGCGCCTGCTCGGGCTGGCCCAGCTGTCGGGGGTCCGCCATGACGACGTCCTCGAGTGTCGCCACGGTGACCGGCCGCCGGCTCGCGGTGCGTCGGCTCGTGAGGAATGTGTTGCGAAGGACGCGCATCAGGTAGTACAGCTCGTCATCGCCGCTCAACATTCGCGGTCGGGCAAACACGCGGGTGAACGTCTCCTGCACGAGATCCTCCGCGTCCTCGCGCGAGCCGCACAGCGCCCACGCGGCGCGATAGAGGCGGTCCACGTGTTGCGTCAGCGACTGCGGGTCCAGGGTGCGCATTGGATTGGCGGAGCGAGCCTCGGGCGAACGAGGCGGTCGATCCCGCCCTGCGACTGTAGCGCTGAGGGCGACCGGATTCACGCCTCAACCGCTTGGCGGGTGCGGCGTGAGCCGTCTGACGGATCGGACGCGAACGGCCGGGTGGTGCGATCCGGGCACTGCCGGGAAGGATCCCGCCGGGCTGGAGTCCTTCGGTGGTTAGAGCGTGCAAGCGCGCGATGCGGCTATGCGCTGGCCGCTGCCCTACAGCCGTCTTCCCCCGACATCAACCCTTACGGACTCGTGCTCGTGCCGACGAGCACCGGCAAGCTCACAGCTGGTGATCTGCTGGTCAGCAACTTCAACGACAAGGCCAACAATCAGGGGACCGGCACCACGATCATGCAGATCGGCCCCGCCGGCAAGCCATCGCTGTTCTCGACCATCAGCGCAAGCTCGCTGCCGGGTAGCTGCCCCGGAGGAGTCGGGCTGACGACGGCGCTGAGCGTGCTCCCCGGTGGCTATGTCGTCGTCGGGAGCCTGCCCACGACGAACGGTAAGTCGGCTACCGCGCACTCGGGTGTCTGATCGTGCTCGATTCGAGCGGCAAGCCTGTGAGCACGATCTCCGGCCCGCAGATCGCGGGACCGTGGGACATGACCTCAACGAGCCAGGGCAACGAAACGACACTGTTCGTCAGCAAGCTCTGGAACCTCCTCGTCATCCTCAACGCCGGCGACACCCGCGGAATCGAAAGCGCCCGCGGAAGAAACGAAAGCGCCGGCTGAACCGAAAACTGAATCGTCGAGTTCCGGCATCCCGCAGGGTGAACACGCGGGGGATGGCGACAGCGATAACAAAGGCGGACCCAGCGACGGGGATGGCAACAAATAGGGCGCTGCTCGTCGGGCTGCTCGCACTGGCAACGGCGGGAGGCGGCTGCGGCGCGAGCACTGGCGGGCCGCACCCGCTCGCCGAGGCAGCTACGACGCGGCAGGTGAGCCCTTCGCCCAGTGCAGCGATAGCCGCCTTCGCGTGGCTGCGGCCGGCGGCGGCGCCGAACACCTGGCCCCGCGCGCGGTTGTCAAGCGGGGCAACGATGGTCTATCCACCCGGCTGGCGTGCGCTCGCCGGTGATCGGGGCACCGCGACCGCGGCGTTGCTCGACACTCATGGCCAATATCTCGGATATCTCAACCTGACTCCGCGTCAGGGCCAGGAGGCGCAGGCGAGCTGGGCGTCATTCCGCCCGCGCCACAATGTCGCCGAGGGAGAGAAGGATGTGACGGCGGTGGACTCCGCCACTGGTCTGAGATTTCGCAGCGGACACGGCTCGTGTGTCCGCGATGCCTACACGACCTCCACGAACACCCGCTACGTGGAGATCGCGTGCCTCGTGGATGGCCGTCGCGCATCGTCGGTGATCGTCGGTGCAGCCCCAAGCCGGCGCTGGGCAGAGGAGCGCTCGGTGATCGAGCAGGCAATCTCCGCGTTGATTACCTAGACCGGGCTCGAGGGTCGAGCCCGGCGGGTTAGACGTTCCCGTCGCCGTCGCTCGGGGCGCCGTTGTTATCGCCGTCGCCGTCGCCCGCGTTCGGTCCCTGCGGTATGCCGCCGCTTGATTGCGGTGGATTCGCTTTCGGTGGTGCGGGCGCCGTGGTTCTGGTCGGTGGCTGGGTCCGCGGTGGCGGAGTGCTGCTGGTGGGTGGCGGAATGGGTGTGGATACTGTCGGCTGGGATTGAGCCGGTACTGGGCTCGCGGACGGCGTAGGAGCGCGGACGGTGAACGTCGTTGTGGCGCGGCTCGGGCTGGCACCGGCCAAGATCACTTCGAGGCGATGGCGCCCCGGCGCGAGGTCGTGGAACGTGAGCCGATCCGAACCGGAACGTGTCAGGCGATGATCGAGCACATATTGAAACCGCTGGAGGCCACTTGTCGCAGCGCCAGTGAGCCTGACGCGCACCGTCAGCGTAGCGGCAGTGTGCGCGCCCACCCGAGGCGAGAGGATTGACAGATGCCGTACTGGAGCGGCGGCTGCCGGTTGTGGAGCGTTACTCGCTTGGGTGACGGCCTCCCGCGCCTTGGTCGTCGAGGTACCCCCGCCGCAGCCACTCGCGGCGAGGATCAACCCCAGGCTCACGCCGAGTGGCCCAGTCCTGAATGTGCCCATCGCGATGCGCCTCTCATTAGTCGCGGCAACCTCGATTACCAAGCGTCGAGCATTGGCCGTTTCAATCTCAGACGCCGAGGCGTTGCGATTCCTTCCTGCTCGGACGTAGCTATCCCGGATCGGTTCACTGGAAGGTTATGGCGCTATCGGCGTCTGGTTCAGTAATGGCCACCGACGGAGGGAGCAGCATGTTGAATCGAGAGTCACGGCAGATAGCGCGGTCGCGTCGGGGCGGGCGACCTTCAGGTCTGCTCGTATGCGCGGCCTTCGTGACGGTGGCGCTGATCGGCTCGTTCGCGGCGATGGCGCTCGCTTCGAGCTCTACGGCGCCGACGGTCGGATCGGCCACGAACGCAAAGTTCGGAGAACAGATCGTGGTGGACGCACACGGCCGGACGCTGTATGCGCTGAGCCCCGAGACGACGCATCATCTCCTGTGCAAGAGCAGCGAATGCCTGAAGTTCTGGCCGCCACTCACCGTGCACTCGAGCAATGCCAAGCTCAAGAGTGGGGCAGGCGTACACGGCCATCTCGGGATCCTGCGACGCGCCCACAGAATATTTCAGATCACGCTCGACGGCCTGCCGCTGTATCGCTTCTCGGGCGACAGCGCTAAAGGCCAAGCGGACGGCGAGAACGTCAAAAGCTTCGGCGGCACGTGGCACGTGATCTCGGCTGCGACCGACGCGCCTATAGAGCCGGCGATGGCTGAAACCTCGCCGAACTCCCCCTCGCCTCCCGCCACCTCAACGCCCAGCGAAAAATACGGCTACTAGAGAGCCTGGGCGCGGTGGGCGTTGCCCGTCGGCGAAGGACCGGAAGGAAACCGCCTGCCGGGAGTCCTTGTCAGTAGCAGGACCCACACGCGCCCGCACGGTGCCGAATCCTCACAGGAGTGAATACATGCGCAATCTACTGAAGCTTTCCCTTCCAGCAATCGCCGCGTCGCTCCTGATCGCTGCCTGCGGCAGCAGCTCATCCAGCAACATGACGAGCTCAGCCGCCAGCACACAGGCCGCCACGCAGACAAGCAGCAACTCGTCAAGCGCCGTCCTCGTGAAGAGCGCCTCCAACTCGCTCGGCACGATCCTGGTCGACAGTCAGGGCATGACGCTGTATCACCTCAGCGGCGAGGTCAACGGCAAGTTCATCTGCACCAGCTCCGCCTGTGTCGGTGTGTGGCACCCTCTGATCGCGCCGTCCAGCGGCACTCCCGGCGGTGAAGTCGGCTCGCTTGGGATCGTGAAACGCCCCGAAGGGACCATGCAGGTCACCTACAAGGGCACCCCGCTCTACACCTTCACGGGGGACAAACAGGCCGGTGAAACCAAGGGTCAGGGCATCAAAGACGTAGGCACCTGGAGCGTCGTCACGACCAGCTCCAGCAGCACCCCCGCGGCGAGCACGGGCAGCTCGTCGGAACCGGAAAAGTCCAGCGGCGGCGGCTCGAGCGGCGGCGGCTACGGCTACTGAGCCCTCCGGCAGATGCGCGGCGCAGCGCGCGTGGAGGTGCCTGTGCTCCTCCTCGCCGCCGGGAAGGATCGCGCCGGGCCGGAGTCCTGGGTTGTTAGGGCGTGCATCGGCTGCTTTGGACGAGCACGCGGGACTGGCTGGGTACTCGATTGAAAGGTGGGCTGAGATTGTGAAGCTGCGTAAGCGTTACCTACCCGTAGCAGCCGTGCTCGGAGCTGCCATCGCGATCGTGCCCGCGCTCGCTACCGGCACGCCCGCACCGTCCGAAGTGAAGCTCGAAATCAACGAGAACTGCCACCTCCCCGAATGGCCCTGCTGGAACGTCAAGGGGAACAACCCGGAAGACATCGGCCAAATCCAGCCATTCACAATCGCTCAGGGCGGAACGATCTCCTTCGAAGACAACGATTCCAAAGCGCTCACCGACGTACTCTGGAAGAGCGCCGCACCAAGCTGCACACCGGGAGTGCCGTCCACGCCGAAAACCGGCTGGAGTGGCACCTGCACGTTCGCCAACGCGGGTGAATACGAATTTGAAAGTGAAGGCCTCTTCAACGACGGGACGTTCAACTACAAGAAATACAAGGTGATCGTCGAAAAACCCGGGGGCACCGGCACAACCTCCACCACAACGACAACGACTACGACTACCCCAACGACAACCACCCCCACCACGACTACACCGACCACGACGATGCCGACCACAACCACACCGACCCCTACAACGCCGACGGCTACGATCTCCACCCAGCCCTCCGGCGGCGGGGTCTCCACGGCCACGACGCCCGGCTCGATCGAAACGCCTCCCCCGCCAGCCGGGAGTCACCCCCTCGCGACGCTTGCGCTGGCGAACGCTCAGCATGGTGACGCCGTGCATGGCACGGTCCAGATCCCCGCCGCCGACGGTGGCGCGCGCCTGGAAGTCGAACTGCTCGCCCAGGGCGCCTCGCTGGCCAAGGTCAAACGAGGAGGCAGCTCGCGCGTCGGGCGGCTCGTCCGCTCCTCGGCGCCCGCCGGCACGGTGTCCTTCACGGTCTCGCTCGACGCGCGGGCCAAGAGCGCGCTGCGCCATCGCCACAAGCTCGCGCTCACCGTGAAGATCGTGCTCACGCCCAAGCACGGCACGGCTATGACCCTCACGCGAAGCTTGGTCCTACGATGAGACCGCGCACGCTTTTGAGACCACGCATGCTCGTGCTTTTCGCCCTCGCTGCGCTGATCGGGGCGGCGGTGGCCGTGCTGCCCGCGCTCGCCGCCGCACCGTCCGAAGCGAAGCTCGAAGTCAACGAGAACTGCGAAGTGGACAACTGGCCGTGCTGGACAGCCGGCTCGGGGTCGAACCCGGCACCCGCGCTAAAGGTCACGATCGCCGCCGGCGGCGAAGTCAAGTTCACCGACCACGCGACCACCGCGGCGGCCGTCGTATGGATGGGCTCTGCGCCAGCCTGCACCGGTGTGCCTACAAGCGCCATGACCAACTGGGAAGGTACGTGCAAGTTCGAACAACCAGGGACCTACAGGTTCGAAAGCTCGACCCTCTTCAGCGCCGGGCCAAACTACACCAAATACGAAATCATCGTGGAAGGCGCCACCACCGGCACAACCCCCACCACGCCGACCACAACCACACCGACGACCACAACGCCGACCACCCCCACGACGCCGAGCGAATCCAGCCACGGCTCGCCTGTGGAAGGAGGATCAAGGGCGCTCAAGCTCGCCGTCAGCCAGCGCGGATCGACAGTGCGCGGGTCGATCAAGGTGTCCCAGGCCGGCTCCGGCGGGCGGCTGGAAGTCGGCCTGTTTGCCGCCGGCGCCTCGCTGGCCAAGGCGGGGCACCGGGCGCAAACGCGTATCGGGCTGCTGCTGCGTTCGTCGTTGAAGGCGGGCAGCGTGCCCTTCTCCGTGCCTCTGAACGCGAAGGGCAAGTCGGCGCTGCGTCGCCACCGGCGCTTGGCGCTGACGGTGCGGATCGTGCTCACGCCCGTCCACGGCGCGGCGGTGAGCGTCACGCGGGGCGTCGTGCTGCACGCCTGAGCTCTGCTCCGCCGGGCGCCCGATGGATAGTCTCCGCGGTCCGATGGAGACTGGTAAGGAGCTCGAGCTTCCGCAGGGAAGAATCCGCTACCGCGACACCGGCGCGGGACGACCGATCGTGTTCGTGCATGGGCTGCTCGTCAACGGACAGCTGTGGCGCAAGGTCACGCCCCTGCTGGAGGGCGAGTTTCGCTGCGTCGTACCCGACTGGCCGCTGGGCTCGCACCGGATCGCCCTGGCCCCGTCGGCCGATCGCTCGCCCCGCGGCATGGCGCACCTGATCGCCGACTTTCTGGAGGCGATGGAGCTGGAGGAGGTGACGCTTGTGGCCAACGACACCGGCGGTGCGATCGCGCAGCTGCTCGTGACCGAGCGTCCCGCGCGGATCGGCCGGCTGGTGCTGACGCCGTGCGATGCCTACGAGAACTTCTTCCCGCCCGCGTTCAAGCCGCTGCAATGGCTCGCGCGAGTGCCGAGCGCGTTGACGCTCGCCGCCCAGCCGATGCGCGTCGCCGCGCTGCGCCGCTCCCCGCTCGGCTTCGGGCTGCTGAGCAAGCGCCCGATTCCCGATGAGCTCACGTGGAGGTGGCTCGAGCCGTCCCTGACCGATCGCGACGTCCGCCGTGATGTGATCGGGTTGCTGCGCGGGGTCGATTCGCGCGACACGCTCGCCGCGGCGGAGAAGCTGCGCACCTTCGATCGACCGACCCTGATCGCCTGGGCGCGCGAGGACATCGTCTTCAAGCGGCGCTTCGCCGAACGCCTGGCCAGCGACATCCCGAACTCGCGCCTGGAGCTGATCGAGGACAGCCGGACATACGTCTCCGAGGATCAGCCCCGGCGCTTGGCGGAGCTGATCGGCGCCTTTGTGCGGGAGTCCTGACTAGACGCCGACGGGCGCCGGCAGCCACCCGGCGGGCATCACGCCCGCTTCGATGCTGCCGACCATCGGCGGGAAGTAGCGCGTCAATCTGGCCGCGGGGTGCCTCTCGATCAGGGGTCGCACCTCCGCGATCGCCCCAAGCAGGCGTATCGTGCTGCCGATCTGCAGGTCGGCAGCATTGGGGTGCTCGCCGCCGAGCAGGCCGTCGGCGATCCATGCATCGACGCGGTCCAGTTGACCCGAGAGCGCCGCCAGATCGGCGCGTGCGTTCTCGTCGTGGGTTTTGCTTCTGAACGCCATCAGGCGGGCCGTGAGCGGCAAGGCCGGACGCAACAGCGCCCGGGGCAGCGGCAGCTTGGCCTCGGCGGCAAAGCTCTCCATCGCCGCCGGTCTGCGTAGGAACACCCTGGGCAGGATGTGCCGCGGCACGCCCTGCAGCACCTCATCCCCCCAGCGCTCGGCCTCCAGCACCTGGGCGTAGGAGGGGTCCTCCGGAGGGGGCAGCAGCGGGGGCTCGGGCACGAGCGCGTCGAGACGCCGCATGATCGTGCGCGAGCCGACCAGACGCTCGTCGTCGATGCGCAGGCCGGGTACGGTGCGGCCGCCGTAGCGCAGTGGCCCGATCGCGAGTTGGGTCATCGGCAACAGGTCGACGCGGTCGTACTCGATCGACTTCAATGCCAGCGCGGCTTCTACGGCGGCGCATGGATGCGATCCGGGAAGTACAAACAGCTTGACCCTCATCCGGTCAAGCATAATGGTCCGCCATGCTGCTCGTCGTCGACGTCGGAAATACGCAGACCCACTTCGGGGCCTTCCGCGACGGCGAGTTGCTCGAGCACTGGCGCTTCGCCACCGTCCGCGAGTCGACGGCCGACCAGTTGGGGGCCGCCCTGCGCAACCTGTTGGAGCTGCGCGGCTGCGCGTTCGAGGAGCTGGAAGCGTCGATCGTCTCCTCCACCGTGCCGCAGCTCGAGCCGGAATGGACGGCGATGGCAAGTCGCTATCTCGGCCACGAGATGCTGGTGGTCGGTCCGGGGACGAAGACGGGCATGGCGATCCGCTACGACAACCCGCGCGAGATCGGCGCCGACAGGCTGGTGAACGCCGTGGCCATCCGTGAGCGCTTCGGCGGCCCGGCGGTGTGCGTCGACTTCGGGACCGCGACGACCTTCGACGTCGTCTCCCGCGAGGGCGAGTACCTCGGCGGCTCGCTGATGACCGGCATCGAGATCTCACTCGACGCGCTCTCCGAGCGGGGCGCGCGGCTGCCGAAGGTCGATCTCGCGCCGCCGAAGAGCGTGATCGGTAAGAACACGATCGACGCGATTCGCTCCGGCGTCGTATTCGGCTACGCGGGGGCGGTCGACGCAATCCTGCGTCGCCTCTACGACGAGCTGGGCGAGCGCACTGCGGTGGTGGCGACGGGCGGCCTGGCGCGGCTCGTGGTGCCCTACACGGAGGAGATCGAGGAGGTCGACGACCTGCTGACGCTCACCGGGCTGCGGTTGTTGCACGAGCGCAACGCCTGATCGAACGGCGCCTCGGCTTGGCGGTGCGGCCGCTGGTGTGGCTTGCGCGAAGTGGGCCGCCTCGAATTGCAGGAAGGAATACCCCTCGAGTTGCGGGAGCAGACCCCCTCGAGTTGCGGGAGAAAATAGCCTCGAATTGCGGAAAAAAGCGATAAACTGTCTGCATGGCAGCGCTTCTTGCAGAGATCGTCGAGCGCCGACTGGACGAGGAGGTGAGCCGGCGCATGGAGTACGAGTCCGTCGTCGTGCTTCAGGGTCCGCGTGCGGTGGGGAAGTCAACCCTGTTGCGGACGCTCGCGGCGGCTCGGGGCCGGGAGGTGATCGACCTCGACGACTTGGGCACCCGCGATGCGGTCACAGCGGATCCGGCGCTGTTCGTGCGCGGTGAGGCCCCGGTCTTGATCGACGAGTTTCAGCACGTGCCGGAGCTGCTCGACGCGATCAAGGCCGAGCTCAACCGCGACGGCTCTCCGGGTCGGTACGTGCTCACCGGCTCGACCCGGTATGCGACGCTGCCGGCGGCGGCCCAGGCGCTCACCGGTCGTGCCCATCGCGTCGATGTCCTGCCGCTCTCCCAGGGAGAGATAGCGGGCATCCGTGAGGACTTCGCGGAGGTGCTGCTGAGCGACCCCGGCTCGCTGGTGGATTCAAATCAGCTCCAGACGGTGCGCGAGGAGTACGTCAGCCGGGTCGTTGCTGGAGGGTTCCCGCTCGCGCTCGCCCGTGCGCGAGCCGCCGATCGCGCACGCTGGTTTGACGACTACATCGAGCTGATCATCGAGCGCGACGTACTTGAGCTCACACGGGTGCATCAACGCCGGCAGCTGCCGCTGCTGTTGCGCCAGCTAGCCGGCCAGACCGCGCAGGTGCTCAACGTCGCCAGCGCCGCGCGGGCGATCGGCATGGACAGATCCACCGCGGAGAGCTACACCAAGCTGCTTGAGACCGTCTTCCTCGTTCACCGGCTCCCAGCTTGGGGCACTACGCTTGGGCCGCGCGTCGGCGCGGCACCGAAGGTTCACGTCGTGGACAGCGGACTCGCCGCGCGTCTGTTGAGCTTGACCGAAGACAAGCTGGGGGCAGCCACGGCACCTGCGCTCACCGAGTTCGGGCACCTGCTGGAGACGTTCGTCCTGGGGGAGGTGAGCAAGCAGCTCGACTGGCTCGACGCGCCGGTCGCGCGCGGGCACTGGCGGACCCATGACGGCGACGAGATCGACATGGTGCTCGAGCGCGAAGACGGCGCAATCGCCGCGCTGGAGGTCAAGGCCGCTTCGCGCGTAACCGCTCGCGAGCTGCGCAGCCTGGTGAAGCTGCGGGACAAGCTGGGAGGGCAGTTCCTGGGAGGCGTCGTGCTCTACACGGGCGCGCGTGCGTACACCGACGACGGTTTCCAGATCGTGCCGATTAGCCGCCTTTGGCGGCCGGCGGTCGTTCGGCACTAGTGGTTGTGGATGATCGGCCCATAATGAGCTCGATGCCTCGTCGGCTTACGGACTCCTGGATGCTCGGCTCCCTGGAGGTCCCCAACCGCGTTCTGCTCGCCCCCCTGGCCGGTATCGGCAACTGGTTCGTGCGCCTTCAGGCCAAGCGCTACGGCGCGGGGATGGCGGTCTCGGAGATGGTCTCCTCGCATGCGATCTACCACCGGAACGCGCGCACGTGCAACGAGATGCTGCGGATCCACCCCGGCGAGCAGGAGCCGGTCCCGCCCGCCCCCGGCGGTGTAGGCGGTCCCGCCGGGATCGTCTCAATCCAGTTGTTCGGTGAGGACCCCGACGTGATGCGCGTGGCCGCCGCGCGCGTGAGGGAGGCGGGAGCCGACGCGATCGACATCAACATGGGCTGTCCCGTGCCGAAGGTGCAGAAGACGGGCGCGGGTGCCGCGCTGCTGGCCGACCCCGACCTGGCGGTAGCGCTCGCGCGTGCGGCCCGCGAGGGCGGGGAGGGCCTGCCGGTGACGGTCAAGCTGCGCTCGGGCCGGCGCCCCGGAGAGACCGACGGCTTCGAGCTGGCCCACCGCCTGGTGGCCGAGGCGGGGGTGGCCGCGATCGGATTTCATCCCCGCTCGGCGGCCGTCCACCACAAAGGCGTCCCCGACTACGAGCTGGCGGCGCGCCTGGTCGAGTCGCTCGACGCGCCCGTGATTCTCACCGGGGGACTGAACGAGCCCGAGCAGATCAGGGAGGCCTTTCACATGACCGGTGCCGCGGCCGTGATGCTCGCGCGGGGAGCGCTCGGCAATCCATGGCTGTTCGAGCAGCTGCTCGGTCCGCGCCGCGAGGGCCCGACCCGCGAGGAGGTGCTGAGTGAGCTGGACTGGACGATCGACCGCGCGGTCGAGCACCTCGGCGAGGAACGCGCGACGCGCTACCTACGCAAGTTCTACCCGTGGTATGTCCAGCGGCTGGAACTGGACCGGCAGACCGCGAAGGAGCTCCAAGCGGCGCTGCAGGTCGCGGAGACGCTCGAGACGGTGAGTGGCCTGCTGGGCCTCGATCGGGCTGCTGCGCTCGCGCTCGTCTGAAGCATCTATACTGCTGCGCTCGCCGAAGCCCAAGGGCCGCGAAAACCCCCGCTCGGAGCCGGGGTTTTGTTGTTCCCCGGCCTAAACCACGAACCCCGGAATAGGATTCCCGCCCGCCCACATGCCGAAGGACGTAATCCTCACCCCCGAAGGCTTGGAGAAGCTCAATGACGAGCTCGAGCTGCTGTCGACCGCGAAGCGCCGCGAGGTGGCCGAACGGATCAAGGAGGCGCGTGAGTTCGGGGACATCACCGAGCACTCCGAGTACGACGACGCGAAGAACGAGCAGGCGATGGTCGAGAGCCGGATCGCGCAACTGGAGGAGCGCCTGCGCATGGCGACGGTGATCGAGACGAAGGACCTCTCGACGGACATGGTGCAGGTCGGCTCGGTGGTGCACGTGAAGGACGAAAAGACGGGCAAGTCGGTCAAGTACACGATCGTCGGCTCCGCGGAGGCCAAGCCGGATGAGAACAAGCTCTCCAACGAGTCCCCCGTCGGCCGCGCGCTGCTCGGCCACAAGCGCAACGAGACGGTCGCCGTGAAGGTCCCCCGCGGTCCCGCGCGGAAGCTGAAGATCACGAAGATCGACGTCGGTCTCAAGTAGTCTCGCCGCGATGAGCGGCGACGAGACTTCGACCAATCCTGACGACCCCAGCGTGGACAGCGTCCGGCACGGCCTGGCCGAGCTGATCGACGAGCGCCGCGCGAAGGCGCGCAGGCTGAAGGAGTCCGACCCGGAGGCGTTCCCCTATTCGTTTCCCGGCGCGGAGCCGATCGCGGCGATCCTCGATGCCTACGCCCGCCTGGCCGACGGCGAGGAGACCGAGGACGCCCACCGGATTGCGGGTCGGATCGCCGCGCGGCGGGGCTCCGGCAAGGCCGCGTTCCTCGATCTCATCGACCGGACAGGCAAGATCCAGCTGCACGCGCGCGTGGACGTGCTCGGCGAGGACCCGTTCGCGCGGCTGAGCACGCTCGACCTCGGGGACCTGATCGGCGTCGACGGCGCGGTGCTGCGCAGCCGCCGCGGCGAGCTGTCGCTGCGCGTCGACCGCTTTCAGATCCTCGCCAAGGCGCTGCGCCCGCCGCCGGACAAGCATCACGGCCTGAGCGACGTCGAGACCCGCTACCGCCGGCGCGAGCTGGACCTGATCGCCAATCAGGACGCCCGCAAGTTGTTCATCGACCGCGCCAGGATCATCTCCGCGATCCGCGCCTATCTCGACGGGCAGGGCTTCGTCGAGGTCGAGACGCCGGTCCTGCAGCCCCTCTACGGCGGCGCTCTGGCGCGACCGTTCACGACGCATCACAACGCGCTCGATCGAGACCTGTACCTGCGGATCGCCACCGAGCTGTACCTCAAGCGCCTGCTCGTCGGCGGCCTGGAGCGCGTTTACGAGCTGGGGAAGGACTTCCGCAATGAGGGCCTCTCACCGAAGCACAACCCGGAGTTCACGGTGGTCGAGTGGTATGAGGCCTACGCCGACTACAACGACGAGGCTGGCCGCCTGGAAGCGCTCGTGCGCGACGCGGCAGCCGCCGTGGGCTACTCCGGTGAGCTCGATCTCTCCTCACGATGGACGCGCATCGGCTTCGTCGAGGCGATCGAGCAGCACACGGGCATCGACGTGATGGCCCATCCCGGTGGCGAGGCGCTGGCGGCTGCGATCCGGGAGCGCGGTCTCGATCTGCAGACGAAGGACTTCACGTGGTTCCAGCTCGCTGACGATCTGCTCTCCAAGTACGTCGAGCGGGGTCTGCGCCAGCCGACGTTCGTGATCGACTATCCGAAGGAGATCTCACCGCTCGCGCGCGAGCACCGCTCCAAGCCAGGCCTCGTAGAGCGCTGGGAGGCGTTCGCCGGCGGCATGGAGATCGCCAATGCCTTCAGCGAGCTGATCGACCCGGATGTGCAGCGCGAACGTTTCGCCGACCAGCGGCGCTTGGCCACGCTCGGGGAGGAGGAGGTGCAGCCCCACGACGAGTCCTTTCTGCAGGCGCTCGAGCAGGGCATGCCCCCGGCCGGCGGCGTCGGGCTGGGCATCGATCGGCTCGTGATGCTGCTCACAGGTCGCGACTCGATCCGCGAGGTCGTGTTGTTCCCGGCCATGCGCGACTGACCTGTCGGAGGCCGGGTGACCGGTTGGTAGACTGCCCAGGAGACACATCCGGGACCAAATAGCGCTTGAGGCACGACCCTCGAGGAAGGAACCACACCATGTTCGAGCGATTTACAGAACGAGCCCGACAGGTGGTCGTTCTCGCGCAGGAGGAGGCGCGGACGCTCAAGCACAACTACATCGGCACCGAGCACATCCTCCTGGGCCTGCTGCGCGAGGAGGAGGGCTTGGCTGCCCGGGTGTTGGAGAGCCTTGACATCACGGTCGAGCGTGTCCGCGCGCAGGTCGTGCGGATCGTCGGCTCCGGCGAGGAGGTCACCTCCGGTCAGATCCCGTTCACGCCGCGCGCGAAGAAGGTGCTCGAGCTGGCGCTGCGCGAGGCGCTCAGCCTGGGCCACAACTACATCGGCACCGAGCACATCCTGCTCGGGTTGGTCCGCGAGAACGAGGGCGTGGCCGCCCGCATCCTGCTCGACTTCGACGCCGACTCCGAGAAGATCCGCAACGAGGTGATCCGCATGCTCTCCGGTCCCGGAGGTCGCCGCCAGGGTCAGTCCGGCGGCTCGGGCTCCGGCTCGGGCGCGTCGCCCGGTGAGGGCAAGAAGTCCTCGAAGCTGCTCGACCAGTTCGGCCGCAACCTCACGAAGCTCGCCGCCGAAGGCAAGCTCGACCCGGTCGTCGGCCGCGAGACGGAGATCGAGCGGATCATGCAGATCCTCTCGCGCCGCACGAAGAACAACCCGGTGCTGGTCGGCGAGCCCGGCGTGGGCAAGACCGCCGTGGTCGAGGGCCTGGCGCAGCGGATCACCAACTCGGACGTCCCGGAGCTCTTGAAGAACAAGCAGATCTACACGCTCGATCTGGCCGCGCTGGTCGCCGGCTCGAAGTACCGGGGCGAGTTCGAGGAGCGGCTGAAGAAGGTGATGAAGGAGATCACCCAGCGCGGCGACATCATCCTGTTCATCGACGAGCTCCACAACCTCGTCGGCGCCGGCGCGGCCGAGGGCGCGATCGACGCCGCCTCGATCCTCAAGCCGGCGCTGGCCAGAGGCGAGCTGCAGACGATCGGCGCGACGACGCTCGACGAGTACCGCAAGTACCTCGAGCGCGACTCGGCGCTCGAGCGCCGCTTCCAGCAGATCCGCGTGGAGGAGCCCTCGATCGACCAGACCGTGGAAATCCTGAAGGGTCTGCGCGACCGCTACGAGCAGCACCACAAGGTGCAGATCACCGACGAGGCGCTGCGCGCGGCCGGCGAACTGGCGAGCCGCTACATCGCCGACCGCTTCCTGCCGGACAAGGCGATCGACCTGATCGACGAGGCCGCCTCGCGGATGCGGATCAAGTCGATGACCTCGCCCCCGGCCAACCGCGAGCTGGAGTCAGAAGTCGAGACCACGCGCCGCGAGAAGGAGGCGGCGATCGAGGCCCAGGAGTTCGAGAAGGCGGCGGCGCTGCGCGACAAGGAGCGCAAGCTGACGAACAAGAAACACGAGTTCGAGAAAGAGTGGGAAGCCGGCGAGTCCGGCGAGCGCCCGTCGATCGGCGAGGAGGAGATCGCCGACATCGTCTCGATGTGGACGGGCATCCCCGTGTTCAAGCTGACCGAGGCCGAGACGCAGAAGCTGATGCGGATGGAGGAGGAACTGCACAAGCGCGTGATCGGCCAGCACCCGGCGGTGGAGGTCATCTCGAAGGCGATCCGCCGCTCGCGCGCGGGGCTGAAGGACCCGAAGCGGCCGACCGGCTCGTTCATCTTTCTGGGCCCCTCCGGCGTGGGCAAGACCGAGCTGGCGCGGACGCTCGCGGAGTTCCTGTTCGGCGACGACGAGTCGATGATCCGGATTGACATGAGCGAGTACATGGAGAAGCACGCCGTCTCGCGCTTGGTCGGCTCACCCCCGGGCTACATCGGCTACGACGAGGGCGGCCAGCTGACCGAGGCGATCCGCCGCAAGCCCTACAGCGTGCTGCTGCTCGACGAGATCGAGAAGGCCCACCCGGACGTGTTCAACATCCTCCTGCAGATCCTCGAGGACGGCCGGCTGACCGACGCCCAGGGGCGGACCGTCGACTTCAGGCACGCGATCGTGATCATGACCTCGAACATCGGCGCCGCCGAGATCGCCCGCAACACCCCGCTCGGCTTCGCGGTCTCCGACGACGAGACGGGGATCACCTACGACGACATGAAGAACCGGATCATGGGCGAGCTCAAGAAGGTCTTCCGTCCCGAGTTCCTCAACCGGATCGACGACGTGATCGTCTTCCACAAGCTCCAAAAGGAGGAGATCAAGCAGATCGTCGAGCTGCTCTTGCTGCGCATCCGCGAGTCGATGGCCGAACGCGAGCTGCAGCTGGAGCTGACCGACCCCGCCAAGGACCTCCTCGTCGAGAAGGGCTGGGACCCCTCGATGGGCGCCCGTCCGCTGCGCCGCGCGATCCAGCGCTACATCGAGGATCCGCTCGCCGACTTCGTGCTGCGCGAGCAGCTCACCCCCGGCGCCACCGTCGTCGTCAACCCCGCTCCGGAGGGCGAGGAGGGCGAGGTGCGCCTGACGATCGTCAAGCCGAAGAAGCAGAAGACGCCAGTCGGCGTCGGCGCCGAAGGCGCGGCCGTCGAGGAGCTCCCCGAGGGCGAGAGCGATCCCGAGGCCGACGACTCCGAGCTCGCCCCGCCCGACGAGTCCTGAGCTGGGCTGTCTCTGGGGCCGTCGCGACGGCGGGAGCCGTCCCCGGCGATGCGTAGGGTGGGGAGATGGCTCGCGGGAGCATCCATGTCTGCTCGCAGTGCGGTTTTCAGACCGCGCAATGGCTCGGGCAGTGCCCCGGTTGTGAGGCGTGGAACACGCTCGTCGAGGAGCGCATTCCGAGCGCCCGCGGCGCGGAGGGGCGCGGTGGCGGTGGCGGGGCCGGTGGCCGTGGTAGGCGCGCGGCCGCTGCGAGCGGCGCGGGAGGAAAGGTCGCCTCGCGCCTGTTGAGCGCGGTCGGCAGCGCTCCTGTGGAGCGCATGGGGACGGGCATCGGCGAGCTCGATCGTGTGCTCGGCGGCGGGCTGGTACCCGGCTCGCTGGTGCTGCTGGGCGGCTCGCCCGGGATCGGGAAGTCGACGCTGACGAACATGGTGCTCGGCAATCTGGCGGCCGCGGGACGGCGCACGCTGTATGTGAGCGGCGAGGAGTCGGCCGAGCAGGTCAGGCTGCGCGCCGAGCGGCTTGTATTGGATGCCGCCCTTCCCGCACGTTCGGCGCTGGAGGTCCCGATCCTCGCGGAGACCGATCTCGACACCGTCCTCGGCACGATTGCCGGGGAGGCCCCGGAGGTGTGCGTGATCGACTCGGTGCAGACGCTGAACGCCGCCGAGCTGAGCGGTGCCCCGGGCTCGGTCGGGCAGGTGCGCGAGGTGGCCGGCCGGATCATGGAGCTGGCGAAGGCGCGACAGATCGCGGTGATCCTCGTCGGGCACGTGACGAAGGACGGCGCGCTGGCGGGGCCGCGCGTGCTGGAGCACCTCGTCGATTGCGTGCTGCAGTTCGAGGGCGAGCGCGAGCGCCCCTACCGGGAGCTGAGAGCCCTGAAGAACCGCTTCGGCTCGACCAACGAGTCCGGCCTGTTCGAGATGCGCCAGGGCGGGCTGGTGGAGGTGCTGGACGCCTCGGCGCGGTTCGTCGCCGAGGCGACGCGCGCGCCCGGGAGCGTAGTGCTGGCCGCGATGGAGGGCTCGCGGCCGCTGCTCGTGGAGGTCCAGGCGCTGGTGGCCCCCTCCGAGCTCGAGCAGCCGCGCAGGGTGGTCTCGGGCTTGGATCGCAACCGTTTGGCGCTGGTGCTCGCGATCCTTGCTCGCCACGGACGCGTGGGGACGGGCGGCGCGGACGTATTCGTGAACGTGGTCGGGGGCGTGCGCGTGGATGAGCCGGGTGTCGACCTGGCGGTCGCGCTGGCGGTCGCGAGCGCGAGTCGTGGCGTGGCGATCAGAGGATTCCACCCGCCCACTCCGCGCGCGTGCTTCGGCGAGCTCGGGCTGACGGGCGAGCTGCGCTGGGTCGGCCATCCCGAGCGTCGCCTGGCCGAGGCGGCCAAGCACGGGTTGGCGGGCGTGATCGCGCCCGCGGGCAGCGGTGGCGAGGCGTGCGAGGTCGGGACGCTCCGCGAGGCGCTGAAAGCCGCGCTGCCCGCCGGAGAGCGCGATCAGCGGCCGCTCACCGTGCTCTCGACGGGAAATGATATTAGAGTGTAACTATAGTATCGACCAGAAGATAAAGACGGCGGGTGTTGTTATACAAAATATGAACCGCGTATAACTATGGTGGCACGCAGTTAAAAAAGTACATCATCTTTCGCGCCGTCTTTATCTTCCAATGCCGGCCTCCAGGCGGGGAGCGGCTTAACAATGGGCTAATGCCCTAAAATGGGCGGTCGTGCCCTTACGATCCGGCGAAGATTTCGACACAGAAGCGAGGCCGGAGCCGGGGTTGATGAAGGCTCTGGAGATGATCGCGCCCGGCACGGCGCTGCGTGAGGGAATCGAGAGCATCCTCGATTCTCGCACCGGCGGGCTGATCGTGATCGGCGAGCCGGAGGACCTGAGCTTCCTGAACTCGGGCGGGATCAAGCTCGAGATCGACTACACGCCGGCGTTCCTCTACCAGGTGGCGAAGATGGACGGCGCGATCATCCTGAACGCGAACGCGACGAAGATCACGATGGCGAACGTCCAGCTGATGCCCGACCCGACGATCCTCTCGCACGAGACGGGCACGAGGCATCGCACCGCGGAGCGCGTGTCGAAGCAGACCGATGCACTGGTGATCGCCGTCTCGCAGCGTCGTGAGGTCGTGTCGGTGTACGTGGACGGCGCGAAGTACATCCTCGAGGACATCCCGGTGGTGCTGGCGAAGGCCAACCAGGCGCTGGCGACGCTCGACAAGTACCGTAGTCGCCTCGACCAGGTCTCCACGCGGCTGACCGCGCTGGAGTTCGAGGGCGGGGCGATGCTGCATGACGTGCTGACGGTGATGCAGCGCTCGGAGCTGGTGACGCGGATGGCGGTTGAGATCGAGCGCTACATCGTCGAGCTGGGCAGCGAGGGACGGCTGATCGAGATGCAGCTGGAGGAGACGATGGTCGGGACCGCCGCCGAGAAGGCGGCGCTCGTGCGCGATTACCTGTCGGGCAACTCCGACGAGGCGTTCGCGGCGGCGCTGGAGGAGATCGGCCGGCTCGTGCACCAGGACCTGCTCGACTTCGGGCGGATGGCCGAGCTGCTCGGGTATGACCGCAAGCTGAACACGCTCGACTACCCCGTCTCGCCGCGTGGCTACCGCGTGCTGGGACGGATCCCGCGGCTGCCGCGGCTGGTGGTCGCTCAGATCGTGAGCGAGTTCGGGGGTCTGGACGAGCTGCTGGCCGCCACCGACGCTGAGCTGGAGGCGGTCGAGGGCGTGGGGGAGATCAGGGCGAAGGACATCCGCGAGGGTCTGCGCAGGCTGCAGGAGATCAACCTCGTGGACCGCTACCTACAAACTTGACACACGGGCCGTCCGACGGTCGGCCGTTACGAAGGAGGACACCATTCCGCCACAAGCAACCGCAGAGGTATCGCTGATCGAGGAGCTCGAGGTGACTCGCGAGGTCGAGTTCATCGAGTTCGAGCTCGGCGATCAGGTCGTCTATCCCCATCATGGCGCCGGGAAGGTGCTGAAGAAGGAGGATATGGAGATGCTCGGTGAGACACGCGAGTATCTGACGATCAAGATCCTGCACAACGACATGACCGTCAGGGTTCCCACCGAGAATGCCGCGATCGCCGGCCTGCGGAGGGTGATCGACGAGGAAACGGTGCAGAAGGTGCTGAACGTGCTCCGTGACACGGTCTCGGAGATGCCGAAGAACTGGAACCGTCGCTTCAAGCACAACCGGGACAAGATCAAGACCGGCGACATCTATGAGCTGGCGGAGGTTGTGCGCAACCTCTCGCTGCGCGAGTCGGAGAAGGGCCTGTCGACGGGCGAGAAGCAGATGTACACGCGCTCTAAGAAGATCCTCGCCTCGGAGCTGATGTATGCGCTCGACAAGGACGAGGAAGAGGCCGAGAACTACCTCGACGAGCTGCTCGCCAACTCGGCCACCAGCCAGATGGCCTGCGCCGCGGCCGAGTAGCGGCCGAGATTTGGCGCTTGCGCTGATTCTCGCCGCCGGGCGCGGCGAGCGTCTGGGATTCGATTCTCCCAAGGCGCTCGTCGGGCTCGCCGGCCGTCCTCTTGTCAACTGGAGCGTCTCCACGCTGCGCGATGTCGGGGGCATCGACCGGATCGTCGTCGCGATGCCCTCCGAGGACGCGCCCGGGAAGAGACAGGGGACTTTCATCGAAGGTTCCTCGCCTGTGGTGGTCTTGGTCGCCGGCGGGGAGACGCGCTCTGAGTCCGTGCGCATGGCGCTGGCGGCGGCGGGTCCGGGCGATCCGGTGCTCGTCCACGACGCGGCCCGGCCGCTGCTGACCGTGGAGCTCGTGCGACGGACGCTCGCGGCGCTCGCGGAGGATGACAGCCTCGATGCGGCGATCGCCGCCGTGCCGGTCGCCGACACGATCAAGCGCGTGGGTGACGATGGCGTAGTGTCCGAGACGCTCGACCGCTCCGCGCTGTGGGCGGTGCAGACGCCCCAGGTATTTCGCCGCTCGGCTCTGGAACGGGCGTTGGACGTGCCCGCGGAGGTCCTGGCGCAGGCGACCGACGACGCCTGGCTCGTGGAGCGCCTAGGGGGGCGGGTGGCGGTCGTGCCGGCTGACGGTGAGAATCTGAAGATCACCACTCCGCTGGACCTCGCGCTCGCCGAGCTGTTGATCGCCCGCCGGCCTGATTGAATCGCACTCGATGCTCACCGACTACCACATGCACCTTCGCCCCGACGAGCCCGGTACGACCGCCGAGCGGTACTTCACCGCCGCGAACGTCGAGCGCTACCGGACGGTGGCCGAGGAGCGGGGAATCGCCGAGCTGGGGGTCTCCGAGCACGTGTATCGCTTCGAGCAGGCGCTCGACGTGTGGCAGCATCCGTTCTGGCGCGAGCAGGCTCGGGAGGACCTCGACGAGTACTGCGAGTTCGTGCGCGAAGAGACCGACCTGCGGCTGGGGATCGAGGCGGACTTCGTGCCCGGCGGTGAGGATCGCATGGCGGCGCTGTTGGAGGCACGCGACTTCGACTACGTGATCGGCTCGGTGCACTTCTTGCGCGACGCGGCGGTCGACATGGAGGACTACAGCGTGTGGGAGGAGCTGCGGAGCGCCGAGGAGATCTGGCGGCGCTACTTCGAGACTCTCGGGGAGGCCGCGCGGAGTGGGCTGTTCGACGTGCTGGCGCACCCCGACCTGGTGAAGATTTGGGGTCCCGCCGACCCTGAGCGTCCGTTGCCCGAGGGCGATCTGCGCCGCTACTACGAGCTCGCCCTCGATGGGATCGCGGAGGCGGGGATCGCGGTGGAGGTGTCGACCGCCGGGTTGCGTAAGCGCGCGAAAGAGCTCTACCCGGCGCCCGTGTTCCTGCAGATGTGCCTGGAGGCGGGCGCGAAGGTGGCGCTTTCCAGCGACGCGCACTGCCCTGAGGAGGTGGGGGCCGACTACGACCAGGCGTTGGCGCTGCTGGAGGAGCTGGGCGTCGGCGAGCTGTGCGTGTTCGAGCACCGTGAGCGCCGGCTGGAGCCGGTCGGGGCGGTCGTGGCATGATGGGCAGCGGACGCGGAGGCTCCAGGCGGCGGCGGGATCCGCCTAACGGCTCGCCCGCCCCGGAATCGCCTGGCCGGAGCGCCCCCTCGACCTTGGCCGGCATCGGATACGACTCGCATCGCCTGGGGGAGGACCGCAAGCTGATCCTGGGCGGCGTGGAGATTCCCCACGAGCGCGGCCTGGAGGGCCACTCCGACGCCGACGTCCTGACCCACGCGGTGATCGACGCGCTGCTCGGGGCGGCGGGACTTGGAGATATCGGCGAGCACTTCCCCGACAGCGACGAGCGCTACCGCGACGCCGACTCGCTGGAGCTGCTCGGGAGCGTCCTGAGGACGGTGAGCGCCGCGGGGCTGCGGATCGTGAACGTCGACTGCACCGTGGTGATGGAGCGACCGAAGCTCGGACCCCATCGTCAGGCGATCCGCGCGCGGCTGGCGCAGGCGCTCGGGTTGGAGGTGGCGCGCGTGAACGTGAAGGCCACGACCGGCGAGGGGATCGGATTCGTCGGCCGCGGCGAGGGCGTGGCCGCGCTGGCGATCGCAAGCCTCGAGGAGCGATAGGTGGGGGCGCCGCGCGAGATCCGCCTGCACGACACCCGCACCGGGAAGTTGTTGGCGCTGCTGCCGCGCGACCCCGGGAAGGTGGGCATCTACACGTGCGGGCCGACGGTGTACAGCCGCATCCACATCGGCAACGCGCGTCCGTTCGTGGTGTTCAGCCTGATGAAGCGCTTCCTGGAAAGCGAGGGATTGGCGGTGACGCTCGTGGTGAACGTGACGGACGTCAACGACAAGATCTACGACGCCGCTCGGATCCAGGGCCGCCCGAGCGGGGAGCTGGCCGCGGAGATGACGGCGCGCTACCGCGAGGACACCGATCGGCTGGGTCTGGGACGCCCGGATCACGAGCCGCTGGCGTCGGAGACGATCGGGCCGATCGTCGAGTACATCCAGACGCTGATCGACACGGGGCACGCCTACGCGGCCGGCGGCGATGTCTTCTTCCGGGTGCGCTCGGACTCCGGTTATGGCTCGCTCTCGCATCGTCAGATCGACGACATGGACCAGGGCGAGGATTTATTGGGAGCTCATCCATCCTCCGACCGTAAGGAGGATCCGCTCGACTTCGCGCTGTGGAAGGGACGGAAGGAGGGCGAGGACACCTGGTGGGATGCTCCCTGGGGGGAGGGGCGCCCGGGCTGGCACATCGAGTGCTCGGCGATGGCCGAGGGTCTGCTCGGCGTCGGCTTCGACATCCACGGCGGCGGCTCGGATCTGGTGTTTCCCCACCACGAGAACGAGGCCGCCCAGACCCGCGCGGCGCGCGGGGAGGAGCTGGCGAAGCTGTGGGTGCACAACGGGATGATCCAGAGCACCGGCGAGAAGATGGCCAAGTCGGTCGGGAACATCGCGCCGCTGCACGAGCTGCTCGACGAGGACGGCGGCCGCTGGGGACGGCATGCCCTGGTCATGTATCTGATCGGCGGGCACTACCGCCAGCCGTTGGCGTTCTCACGCGAGGAGCTCGAAGACGCCGATCGCCGGATCGACCGCATCCGTGATGCGCTCAGACGGGTCGTGATGGGGGAGGAGAGCCCGCCGGATATGGCTCACCACAGGGCGGCCTTCGGCGACGCGCTGGCGGATGACTTCAACACCCCGAGGGCGCTCGCGTCGCTGTTCGAGTGGGTGCGCGAGGCCAACCGCCGCGGCGCGGGGGTGGGCGAGCGCGATCTGCGCGAGATGCTCGAGCTCCTGGGATTGGGAGATCTGAGGGCGCTGGAGGC
>DASRKZ010000153.1:0-16325 GCA_035648675.1 Solirubrobacteraceae bacterium | reverse complement strand
GGGATATGCGCTGCCCGCCGCTCCGGCCGCCCGGGGGCGGCGAGCGGCGGGCAGCGCATATCCCGGAGCGCTTTCGCGCCGGCCGGCGTTTGAGGTTCCGCGTGGCTTTCCCGCCGCCCTGCTGCGCCCGGCGAGCATGCGCACGTTCAACGCGCTTCGCTGGCGCGCCACACCGCGTCGCGAGCGCGGGCGCCCGCTGGCGATGGCACCGTACTTCTTTCCCTTGGACGCGCTCGGGGAGTGGAATCGGCTGTATGGCCCAGCCGGGCTGATCCAGTACCAGTTCGTGATTCCATCCGGTCAAGAGGTCGCGCTCGAACGCTGCTTCGAGCTCATGCGCACGCGGCGGCTGCCCGTGTATCTCGCCGTGTTCAAGCGCTTCGGCGCCGCTTTCGGCGGCCCGCTCTCGTTCCCGCTCGAGGGCTGGACGCTCGCGGCCGACCTGCCCGCTGGCGCCCCCGGGCTGTTGGCAACACTGGACGAGCTGGACGAGGTCGTCGCCGGCTGTGGTGGTCGCGTGTACCTGACGAAGGATGCCCGGCTGCGACGCGAGACGATGAGCGCGATGTACCCCGAGCTCGACCGCTTCCATGCCCAGCGGGCGAGAGTGGACCCCGAGGGGGTTCTCCGCTCTGACCTGGGGTTGCGTCTGGGACTCTGCGGGGCCACGCCGTGAGCGGCGCGAACGGCGGCTCGGCCGGTAGGCGTGTCCTGGTTCTGGGAGGCACCTCGGAGATCGCCCTCGCGATCGTGCACGAGCTGCAGTCACGCATCCCACGGGATGTGGCGCTCGTGGGGCGGGACGCCGCGGCGCTGAGCGCTGTGGCGGGGGAGCTCGGCGGCGCCGGATGCTCCGAAGTGAGCACGTTTGAGCTCGACGCGCTGGACCTCGCCCACCACGAGCAGGTGCTGGAGCGTGCGTTCCACTCGCTGGGCGGTGCTGACATCGTGATCCTCGCCGTCGGCGTGCTGGGCGCACGCGGTGGCCTGCCGGCGGATATCGTCGCGGCGAGCGCCGTGCTGCAGGTCAACCTTGTGGGAGCCGGCTCGCTGATGATGCACGCGGCCAGACACCTGCGTGACGGCGGTGGGGGAACGATCGTCGTGCTCTCCTCGGTGGCGGGCGAGCGGCCGCGGCGCGCGAATGTCGTCTATGGAGCCTCGAAGGCTGGTCTGGACGCCCTCGCTCAGGGTCTCGCCGACGATCTGCATGAGATGGGCGTGCGCGTGCTGGTCGTCCGTCCCGGCTTCGTCGGCACCCGGATGACCAGTGGGCTTGACCCCGCGCCGCTGGCCACCACGCCGCAGGCGCTCGCCCACGTCGTGGTCAAGGGACTGGACGGCCGCGCGCAGACCGTGTGGGCTCCGCCCGCCCTACGCTGGCTCATGCTCGTCATGAGAATACTTCCCCGCTCCCTCTTTCGCCGGCTGAAGCAGTGAGCGCGAGCAAGCCGCTGAATGACATGTCCCACCTGCACGCGCGCCGCCGCCAAGCGCGCAGACGCCGCTACCTCTTTCGTGTAGACATCGGGCTCGGGCTGCTGATCGCGGCAGCAGCGCTTCTGCTCGCTCCGGGTGTGGCGATCGTCGCCGTCGCCGCGCTGCTGATACTTGCCGTCTGCGGCGTCTCGATCCTGCTCGAGCAGTGGCGATCGCGTCGACGGTGACTCAATGAGATTTTGCTCATCCGCGGTTACGCCCGTCCGCTGCCGTTAGGGTCTATGGCGTGACATTTCGCTCACTTTCACCCGCGGCGCTTGCTGTCATGGCGCTGGCGGTGACGCCCACTACGTTCGCGCTTACGCCTCTGTGCGATATCGCGGCGCTCGCGCCAAGAGTCCCAAGACTCGCCCTTTAGCCTGGATTGCTGGGGGGTCGGGATAGACAAGCGATTGCTGCCCCTAATGTGTCGGCTTCGTGTCGAGCTGGATCGCGCCGTTCGGGGAGATCCGACGAAGTACCGTTAGTTACGGCTCCCAGCGCGGGTAGTGCTTGCGTGCCCACTCACGATCCACCTCGCCGGTCAGGATCCCGCGCAGCGCATGGCGTGTCGCGCGGTTGACGAGCGCCATATAGAGATGACCCACCACCAGGACGCAGAGGGCGATCGTCGCGAGCTTGTGGCCGCCGAATATCAGATTGTGGTGGGTACCGGCGACGATCGTGTCCACCCCCGTGACGTACAGGACGGCGAGCATGATGCAGACGAGGCTGAAGTTGACCTTCTGGCCGGCGTTGAAGCGCCCGGCTGGTGGTTCCGGCGCCCCGGAAAGCAGGCGCGCTGGAATCGCCCCGAGCCACGCCCGGTCCTCGACATGGAGGCTGCCCAGTTCGCGCGCGGTGGCCCTGAGCGCGCGCCGGTTCCCCGCCAGGACGATCAGCGCCACGCCACCGACTAGCACGCCGGCTGACGCGAGATGCCAGGCATACATCACGTCGTGAAAGCTCCCGCGGCGGCCGACGACGAGGCCGCTCAGGAGCAAGCTGAAGAACGCGAGCGCCGCGAGCCAGTGAACGGCTCGCTCGGATACGGTGAAGCGCTTGACCCGGTTGGGCACAGGGCCAGTATGACCTATGTTTGCGGGTTCAAGCCGACTCGTCTCAGGCATCCATATTGACTAGCGCACGAGCAGGAAGATGCGGATCGGGTGGCCCCCGGCAGCGTGTGCGGGAAACGAGAACACACCGTAGGACAGGCCGCGGAACCTCACCGTACCGCTGTCGGGTAGGAGCGCAGGAGCGGGACGGACACTGCCGGCTAGCGGTCGCGAGCCGCCCCGCACGAACACCAGAGCGTGAGTGAGTCCCTGCGTCACCAAGATGTACGACCCGTAGCTGCCGTTCGAGAGGACGAAGCGCCGCGAGACGTACACGCCCACATTGCCTAGCGCCGCCACCTTGATCTGAAAACACGTGCGGGAGGCGAACGGCGTGCTCGGCCGACGCGCAAGCAGATAAATCTGCAGAGGACCACTGGGAAACGCCACGGCGTCAATCGTGTGGGTCACGTAGCTGACCCCGCCGAAGGTGAGCGTGCCCTGCCGAGGGATCGATGCGGGCGCGGGACTGAGACTGCTCATGACCTGGCGCCCGCCGGAGCGCATCACGACCTGCAGGCCCGCGAGGCGACCGGCGAGCTTCACGTAGCCGACGTCGTCCTGGATCGACAGGACGTAGCGGCCGACGAGCTGACCGTGCAAGCGAAGGTTGCCGCTGATCGGGGCGAGTACGAACGGCCCGCCGACATCGGAGAGCACCCGCCCGTCGTGGATGACCCGCAGGCGCACGATGTGCAGGTGGTTGAAGACGATGCTCGTCACCGCGGCCCGTGCCGCCACCGGGTCGCCGGCCGCCACCGCTCGCGCGAGGGCCGACGAGCTCGTGACGCTCCTGATCGCGACGGCGGCCGAGCCATTCCTCGCGTGCTCGCTGTCGTAGATCCGCGCGCCCACGCCGCCGAGCGTGTCGGCCAGAGTGCCATCCGCTGAGCTGCCGCAGGGGGCCATTGGCTGAGCAGGCCCGTCGTCAGTGCCCACATTGATCGCGAGAGCGCCACCGACCCCGATAAGCGCCAGCCCGACTGCCAGCAGGGCGGTACGGGAGGGACGGACTATTGCTCGAAGTGAATTAATGTTAATCCCCGAGTGAGGAGCATGGTTGATGTGAGACGTGGCTGCGTGGCCCCTTATACGGTTCCAGATGATTACTGCATTTCCGGCGCGATTTCACCGTCAATAGGTGAGACTTCTCATATCTGAGAGTGCTCTAATTTTATGGTCGATCAACCTGTGGCTGGACCCGGAGCGCCTATAGGCGGGACGCGAGCAGAGGCCACCGTGACGAGCATGGCGCTGCCGGGCGAGACATCCAGCGTGATTACGCCGGCTCGGTTTGGGCGGCGCTCCAGGCGTGCCGGTGCGCGCCATCTGCCGTCGCTTTCGAGCGCTCGACCCCCCAGACGGACGCCTGCGCTCGCGGCGGGCGAGGGCGCCGTCAGCGACAGAATCCTCGCAGCTCCAAAGCGGCGTCCCACGTGCAGTTTGACGGTGGCATGCTTGGCTGTAGGGGGGTCGTCGTCGACGATCACCAGGTGGAGGTTCCCCTGGTCGCTCAGCAGTGCGATGACGTCGACGTTCGCCGGACTCGGGGACGCGATGACGCGCACCGGGCGGTCGCCGATGAGTTCTTTGCTCAGCAGCAGCGCGTACCACTCCGGCTGGGCTCTCAGGGCCCCCCGCGCCAGCTGCTGAGGGCTCGGTGCGCACACGGGCGTGTAGCCCCGGCAGTTGGCCGGGTTGCCTTGAAAGTTGATGCCGGCGACGCCGGCGACCATCGCCCTAGCGATGTAGTCCACTGCCCACAGCGCCGAGGCGAACGTGTCGCTGATACCGGCCTTCCCACCACAGGACACGCTGTTTGTCTCATCGAGGCGAAGGGGGATCGCACCGGCGCGGGATACGGACATGTAGCGGCGCAGGGAGGCGTCCTCCGCCCGGCGGATCGGCTGGGAGAGCAGCCGGGCGATCGTGGGCGGGGGAGACGTGCGACAGCCCAGTGGATAGTGGTGTCCGGTCAGCAGGGCCGGCCTCTGCGCGGCCGCCTCGGCCGGTCCCCAGCGCTTGAACGCCGCTGATCCCGAAACGCCCGGACCTGCGAGTGGGATCCCCGGCGCGAGGAGGGCGATCGCGCGCCGGTAGGTGCTCACCTCGGCGTTGTACTGGGCAGCGGTCCACGGAGCGGCCCTGAGGTTGTGCCGCGCATATGAATCTGGCTCGTTGCCGATCTCGATCCCGGCCAACCACGGCCCCAGCGTCGCCTTCGCGGCGGCCGCCTCGCGTGCCGCCGTGCGCGGGTCGTAGTGAGCGAGGCCGATCGTCAGCAGTACGCGCCAGTCGCTCCTGGTCGCGAGCTTGCGGAGCCTGCGCAGATCACCGACGTCCAGGACTCGGCTCGCCCACGGAGGTCGAGGGGTCAGTCGATCGGTCCAGGCGACCCGCGTATCGGCCGATGCGCCACCGAAGCGAAGCACGCCGCCACCCAGTGAGCGCAGCATGGTGGCAAAGTCTCCGCTGTTGGCGTAGCGAGCGATCTGGGACAGGCTGGACAGCTCGAACGAGAGCCCGAGGAACGCTCGCGGGATCCGTGCCCCAGGACGACTCAGGTCGATCGAAACCGATACCGGGACCGACGCAGACCCGTCGCTTGAGCTGCCTCCAAATATGTGGAGTGCCAGAACGAGCGCCATCGCCAAGCCGACGGCCACACCCGCGGTACCGATGCGGGTACGAGCCGGCCGCGGCGCTCCAGACGACGCGCTCGTCGTGACAGTCACTCCGCACGCTCGCCGGCTGTACGCGCTCTTGCAGGCCGGATGTCCCGCCAGCTCAGGCCCTCGGCGAGCAGCGCGGGGATGCCGAGGCCGATGGCGGTCAGCCCTCGACTGCCTGCAGGATGATGCCGTAGGCCAAGCCCGGCCCGGCGCCGATGTCGTAGGCCGCGAGCACGACCAAGCAGGCGGCCTGGAAGACACCGACATTGGAGGGAGTCGCTGGGAGAACCGCGCTGACGTTCACGGCGAGCAGGATCGCGGCGGCGCTCACCAAACCCGCGTGGGACTGCAGACCCAACGCCAGCACGACCATGTAACAGGCCAGCCAACTGCAGCGCCCACGCCAGCAGCTGGCAGGTGATGGCGGTGAGCCCGTAGCGTGGGCGCGCGAACACAACGAGCCCGTGCCGCGCCAGCTGTAGCTGGCGCGCGATCGTCTCCGCGGTGCGCACGATTCGCGTCGAGCGCGAGCGCCTCCCCAACCTCAGCAGGCGCGGGCCGGCCAGCACGAGCGCGCCGATCGCCAGTGGGACCGCGAGCACGGCCGTGACACCCGCCAAGTCTCCGTGGAGTAGGGGGACGTCGGCGAAGGTGACCCCCGCGAGAATCGCCAACGCCAGCAGGTTGATCAGCGCCTGCGAGAACACCGTGCCACCCACCACCGGCAGCAGCCTGCTGGTGGGGCCGTCGAGCCTGCGTGTCAGCACCAGCACGCGTGAGGGCTCACCGATACGCCCGGGAAACAGCGCCGAGGCCATCACGCCGATCATCGTCGCCCGCACGACGGGCGACCATGCGATTGGGGTGTCGGGCAGCGCGGCGCGCAGTGTCTGGTGCCAGGAGACCGAGCGCAATGCGAGCGATGCCGCCATAAGCAAGAGCGCCAGCGCGATCCACCCGGGCGTCGCCGTGATCAGAGCATGGCCGATGCCGGGAAGGTCCAGGCGCGAGAACGCGTACACGACCAGCCCCACGAGCAGGATCGCCGCGAGGACGCCCACGCGCCTGCCAATGCGCGACCGGCGCCGGGCCGGCCGGTGCTCCGGGATGCTCATCTGGGAGATCGATCGAAAGACGGAAGCTAGTGAGTCGCGACCTTTTTCTGCTCTTGTTCGATGGCTGCCTGCAGTGAGCGCGCGAAGGCTTCGCTTGTGAAGGTCGCGCCCGAGATCAGATTCACGTTCGCGCTCTGCGCTTGCAGAACCTCTGTGCGCAGCAGCGGAACGGCTTGGGAGTTGATGAACTGCGAGCGGGGCCGGTCCACTGGGTACTGCATGGCCTTGACGTCTGTGATCTTCCCGCCCTGTACGTTGATCGCCACCTGCACAGGCCCGTATTCCATTTCGACGGTAGGCCCGGTGAACACGCCGCTGACGTTGCTCGTCGCGGGTGTGGGCGGTGTCGAGCCGCCCGAGGGGGTGGAAGTCGTACCGCCAGGCGAGGACACGTGCACGGGCGTCGAGGAGCGCTGGATCTTCTGCTGGTGGTGGAGCACCAGCACCAGGACCGCCACGACGACGACTACCGCCACGGCGCTGGCGGCGAGCTTTCTGCGCATCAATTCCTCCTCGGTCGGGAACGGTGAGAATAGGCTGGACATACGTGTGCGTCAGGGTGCATCGGCGCGGTAGCGGCTCATGGCTGGTGTGGACAGGACGTTGCCCTCGGCGAGGATCACGATCGCCGCGTAGTCCTTCAGCCCGGCGCACCACTGCGCTCCCTTGGGGCCCATGGCGTAAGCGGCTGTGGCGTACGCGTCGGCAGTGGCCACGTCGGGACCGACGATCGTCACCGACAGGACTCCCTCGGAAGGGCTGCCCGTGTGGGGGTCGATGATGTGCTCGCCCCGCTCGTAGGCTCCGGAGGTCGCGATCCCCGCGTCACTCGCGACGAGTACGGTCGCCACGCGGTCGCGGATCGTGGGGTGCTGGATCCCCACGCGCCAGGGCTCACCGTTCCAAGAGCAACCGCGCAGGCGAGCATCCCCGCCCGCGTTGACGCAGTAGTTGCGGGCTCCCGCCCGCTCGAGGATCCGGGCGGCTCCGGCGACCGACCATCCCTTGACCAGACCGGATGGGTCGATCGGGCGCCGACAGTCGACTTCGGTCTTGTCGGCGCTTTGAAGCGGCGCTCGTACGTCGAAGTACCCGTCGGTCTGTACCCGTAGGCGCTCGCAGCGACGGAGCACGGAGCGCACGGCGGGATGGGTCTGCTCGAGGGCGAGCTCGCCCCGGTTCAGACGGCTGATCTCGCTGTCCTCGCGGTAGGTGCTGAACGTGGCGTCCACGAATCGCAGCCATTGATAGACACGGTCCACCGTTTTCGCTTCGATATCGGAGTCGCACACATCCACGCCGATGGGCATGCCCATCACATGCTCGAGGCGGTGCAGGTGAGCGCCCACGCCGGGAGCGTGCTGGATGTAGGTCTGCTCGGACATGGGCTTTCCTTTCGCCTCGTCAGGCGGCGAGCGCGAATCGCTCGCTGTGGATTTGGCGGCCCGGCACACCTGCGCCGTGCAGGCTTCCCTCGGTCCTGACCATCATCGGGTGGGGTCCGCAGAGGTAGACCTCGCGCTCGACGATGTCCGGGATCAGCTGCAGCAGGTGCCCCGGTGAGAGCAGGTCGCGGCCGGCTACCGTACGGTGATCGCCGACGACGAAGAAGAGCTCGGCGCCCCGCTCGCGGGCGATCTCCTCGAGCTCGGTGCGGAAGACGAGATCCTCCTCGCGGATCACGCGGTAGATCAGCGCCAGCTCACCGGGTGCGGCGGGCAATTCCTCGAACAGCGCCCGGATCGGGGTGATGCCGATGCCACCCGCGATCAGCGCCACGCGCGGGCGAGTGCGCTGGAGGTGCGTGAAGGTGCCGAACGGCCCTTCGGCGAGCACCGCTGTGCCGGGGGGTATATCGGCGATCCGGCTGGTGAAGTTGCCGACGTTCTTGACGGTGAGCCGCAGAGACCGTCCGTCAGGCGCGGCTGAGAGCGAGAACGGGTGCGCCTGCCACCAGCGGCCGCGTGTGAAAAAGCGCCAGAGCATGAACTGGCCCGCGTGCGCGGCCAGGCGATCGAGGTGGCGGCCGGTGATGTGCAGCGAAACGACCCCGGGGGCCTCCCTGATGACTTCTGCCACCCGCAGGCGATAGCGGAATGCTCCCCACGCAGGCCGCGCCAGGCGGAAGCAAACGAGCAGCGCGAGCGTCACCACATACAGGGCGATCCAGTAGTCGGCCTGGGATGTGTGGGTGGTGAACTCGTTGCCGGTGGGCAGCTGGTGCAGGTAGGAGAGCGCGATTCCGGCGTAGATGGAGAGGTGCACGAAGTACCACCCCTCGTATGGCAGCCGGCGGCGCACGATCACCAGCGAGCTGATCACCACCCCCACCATCAGCACGGTGCCGACTGTCGCCGTGACCATCCCCGGGTAGCTCGAGAGCAGCCGCGAGAACTCGCGGGGGACCGATATCTGTTCGCTGCCGGCGTACCCGACCGTGATGAGCACGGTGTGCGCTACCACGAGCGAGATGCACGCCTTGCCGTTGAGCCGGTGCCACACCGTGAGGCGATCGAAGCCCACCAATCTCTCCACCGGAGGCAGCCGCGCGAGCAGCAGGACCTGGATCAGCGCAAGGTAGACCGCCACGAGCCCTGTGATCCGTCCCAGGCTGGTGAAGAGTTCGGCCGAGCCATGCACCCGGCTCACACCGCCGCCGTGTAGCCACAACCAAACGATCACCACGGCGTTGGCGACGACCACGAGCCACAGGCACGTGGCGATCACACGTCGGGAGGTGCGCCCCCTAGACAGTCCGCTTGAGAGCGCAACCAACGGTGAGCTGTCTATGACAGTGGCGCCGCTGGAGGGCTCCATCGACCGTACTACACACGAGCCGCATAAGAGGTACCTCAATCGTTGGTGAGAGCTTTCTCAGCGTAGGCAAGCGTTAACTGGTGATTTCGGCTGCTTGTGCTCGGTTAGGTTCAACTTGCCGTGAAGCGACGTAGGCCGGGCTGGCCGGGTACCGGGGTGCTGTGGGCATAGGCCCAGATCTGGTTGTATGGGCAGTGGCGTCCGCTGTGGCAGGGGTGTGGCGCGACGAAGTAGAACCGCACACGGAGCGCAGCCACCTGGGCCTGCAGGGTCTTAGTTCGTGTGAGCGGTCCGTCCACGCTGTTGAGGACGAGCACCGGAAGGTCGTCGCGTGCTACGAGTCCGACGACGTCGTTGATGTTGGCGGCGGCGACCTCGTAGTGGGTCCCGTCGCGATGGGCGCGCAGATAGCGGCTCAGCGCCGGCGTGCTGAAGTCGGTCAGCAGCGAGTCCGTGCGGGCGCGGCGGATCACGTAGGCGTCCTTGTTCAGTGACGCCGTCAACAGGCCGAGTCCGACACATACGAGGAAGATGCGGAGCCCCACAACTCTGTTGCTTGTACGGTCTCCCGGGCGTTTGGAGCTACTGCGACCGTCTAGGCCGCCGCGCCAGAGGGCGCTCAGCGAGACTCCGAACACGGCGCAGAGGGCTGGAGCGAACGCCTCCAGATAGCGAACCTGTAGACGTTCCATCGCGCTGAAAGCAACCAGCCCGGTGAGAAACCACACGACTATCCCCACGGCAAACCGTCCCGGCGGACTGCCTAGCGCCATCCTCATGTACTCCCGCCCGCGCGCAAGCAACACACCCAGCGCCAGGAGTCCCAGCAGCGAGGTGGCGAGCAGGGCTACTCCGATCAGGGTCCAGTACTGCATCGGGCCAGCGCTCAACAGGCGCAGCGGGCCGGCTCCTCCTTCGGCCGTCCCGGTCGCGCCGTGACCGGAGAGGCGAGCCAGGCCGTCGTAGACGAGTGTCACGTGCCAGATGCTCCCATTGGCAGAACCAATCGGAAATGGTCGCCGGCTGGTCGGTGTCAGCGACGCGATCGCAGTCCACGACAGCGCCACCGCGAGGAACGTACCGGTGGTGGCCGCCACGACGCGCAGGCGGGTCCCAGGGGCGGCCGTCCACAGCCACAGCAACGCCAGGGCGGGGAGCGCGATCAGCATCTCGGAGAGCTTGACGTTGAAGGCCACACCCATCACCGCGGCCGCGAGCACCGACCAGCGCATGCGTCCGCTCTGAAGCGCCTGCCAGGAGAGCCACAGCGCGGCGATCTCCAGGGCTGCGAGCACCGAGTCCATCGTGTCGCTGCGCGCGGTCAGCACCGACACCGGCAGCACCGCGAGCGCGAGCGCTGCCAGCAGTGCCGCCGCGAAGCCGAACGGGCGCCGCAGGGCGCCGAGCAGCAACCCGCAGGCGGCCACACCACCCAGCGCCTCGGGTAGGTGCAGTCCGACGAGGTCGAACCCCAGCACTCGGGTGGTGGCCACCTGCAACCACAGGTCGACCGGTGGCTTGTCGATCGAGACCGTCCCACTGGGCTCGAGCGCGCCGAAGAAGAAGTCGTGCCAGGAGTTGCCCATACTGCGCACGGCCGCGTCGTAGAAGACGTTCCCGCTCACATCCTGGATCTTCCACAGGCGCAGCGCGGCGGCCAGCACGAGTATCAGGCTGAGCGCCAGCCACACCGCCCAACGGGCGCCCAGGGAAGTGCGCGAGGGGGTTGCGACTGGCCTGATGGCGAGCTCGTTGCCGGCGATCACGCTCGTGCGATTCCGCCCGCAGAGAACATTCGTGCAGCATCAACCGCGCATCTAAAGCGTGGGTCAGCCGGCGATGAGAAACCGCTTAAGGGTTCGTCATCTTCCTTGACGAACCCTGAAGGAAGAATTATCTCTAATCCTGAGAGATGTCTCACCTGTGTCTTAGCTGGGATTTTGTTCTGGCGGGGAATAATGACTGGATGATTCCACCGCATTCATCCCACCTAAGAGATGCCGGGCTGCGCAGGCTCGTGCTCACCAAGCGCTGGCTTCTCGCCGGCAGCGTGACTTTGACGGGAGTGTTCACAGCGGTCGCGGCCAACGCCTTTCCGGGCAAGACAATCAAGTCCTCAGGCGCCCGAGCGACAAACGCGGGACATTCGAGCAAAACCTCTACACCTCACCAGAGCACCCAAAGCTCGCAGGGCTCGTCCAGTTCGCTGCAGCCGCCTGCGCAAGCGCCGCAATCCACCACCCCACAGGAATCAGCGCCGGCCCAGGAACCCACGCCAGCCCACGAACCCACGCCGGCTCCAGAATCTGCGCCAGCCCAGGAATCCGCCCCAGCTAAAGGATCGGCACCAGCCCAGGAATCCGCGCCGGTCGAACACTCAGAACCAGCCCAGCCGGCGCCAGAAGCACCAGTGGTCTCGGGTGGGTCCTGACGGTGACGCTTGTGCTCGGCACCATGGGTCCGAGTGTCTACTGGTATCTGACGCGCTCCACCGGCGTCGTGTCGCTGCTCTTGCTCACGGCGACCGTGGTCCTTGGCGTGGTTGACGTGACTCGCTGGAGTAGCCTGCGCTGGCCGCGCTTCGTGGTGGACTCTTTGCATCGCAATGTCTCGATGCTGGTGCTCGTGTTTCTCGGCCTGCACATCATCACCGCGGCGCTTGACAGCTTCGCGCCGATCAGCCTGCTCGATGCGGTGCTGCCGTTCATCGGGAGCTACCGGCCGTTCTGGCTGGGTCTAGGAGCGGTCGCTTTCGATCTGCTGCTCGCGATCGCCATCACCAGCCTGATGCGCCAGCGTCTGGGGCATCGCGCCTGGCGGATCACGCACTGGCTGGCATACGCATGCTGGCCGGTCGCTCTCCTACACGGCCTCGGCACCGGCAGTGATGTCAAGAGCGCATGGTCGCTGGTGCTCACCGCGATCTGCGTGATCGCGGTGGTGATCGCGGTATGCGCGCGAACGCTCCCCGGCTGGCCTGAGCAGCGCCGCGTGCGCGGCGGCGCGCTGGCGCTCACGGCGACCGCCCCGATCGCCCTGATCCTTTGGCTGCCAGGCGGCCCGCTCGGGCACGGCTGGGCACGCCGCTCGGGCACGCCGGTAACGCTGCTCGCCTCCAGCGCCCCCAGCTCCTCCTCGCCCGCCGCGCAGACCACGAGCGCGAAGGCGAGCAATCCCGCGAGCGCTGAAAGCTCGCAATCGAGCGGGCTGGACAGTTCCTTCAACGCGAGCCTCTCGGGCAGCATCAAACAGGGTTCCGGGCCGGGCCCGGGCTTGGTCGCGGTCAAGATCGCGACCAGCTTCAGTGGGCCGCCCGCGGGGCGGCTTGATATCGAGATCGACGGTCAACCGGTGGGCGAAGGTGGCGTTTCGCTTGGCAGCAGTCACGTGACGCTTCGCGGCACCTCCACGGCCGCGGTCTATCGCGGCCGTGTCGTCGCTTTGAACGGCAGCCGCTTGGTCGCGAGCGTGCGCAGTAGTGAAGGACACGGCCTTTCGCTCCAGGTAAACCTGGCGGTCGACACGGGCGCGGGCACCGTCAGCGGGACGCTCGCCGCTTCTCCCACCACGAGCGGAGGTGGCGAATGAGCACCCAACAGGTACAGGCTGTGCGCCTGCCGCGCCTGCTGGGCGGCATCCCGGATCAAGGCCACATGCGTCTAGGAGAGCATCTGGAGATCCACGGCGAGCTCCCCGCCGGCGGCGGCAGACGGCACAAGCGAGGTGTTGCCGCTGGACTGGTCGAGAGCATCGACCGGGCGGGCCTATGCGGTCGTGGGGGCGCAGCGTTCCCTACCGCCATCAAGATGCGCGCGGTAGCCAAAGAACGACGTCGAGCGATTGTCGTTGCCAACGGGGCCGAGGGCGAGCCGGCGAGCCTCAAGGACAAGCTGCTGCTGGAGGCGCTGCCCCACCTAGTGCTCGATGGCGGATCGCTGGCGGCGGCAGCGGTCGGTGCCAGCGAGCTCGTCGTCTGTGTCCCGCGGTCGGCGAGCGCCGCGCGCCAGAGTCTCACCCAAGCCCTGAGGGAACGAGAGAGAGAGCGATATGACTCGGTGGCGGTGCGCGTGGAGCTCGTGCCGGACCGTTACCTCGCGGGCCAGGAGTCGGCGCTTGTCAGTCACCTCAATCGTGGTCCCGGCGTGCCGACGTTGACGCCACCGATGCCTTTCGAGCGCGGTGTCCAGAAACGTCCGACGCTGATCAACAATGTCGAGACGCTCGCGCAGATCGCGCTGATAGCCCGCTATGGGTCTGAGTGGTTTCGTGAGCTGGGCACCCCTGGCCAGCCGGGCTCGGCGCTGCTGACGATCTCGGGCGCAATCGAATATCCGGGTGTCTATGAGATCGAGCACGGCGCGCCGCTGGGAGACCTGATCGAGGCCGCCGGTGGTCCGACGAGTGAGATCAAGGCGCTGCTGCTCGGCGGTTACTCCGGCACCTGGCTACCCGGCCTGCTCGCATCCACGCTCTCCCTTTCAACGGAGCAGCTCGCGCCCTATGGTGCAGTACTCGGGCCGGGCATAGTCCTGGCGCTGTCTGAGGACGCGTGCGGGGTCTCAGAGACAGCGCGGGTCACTCGCTGGCTTTCCGAGGAGACGGCCGGGCAGTGCGGGCCATGTGTGCACGGGCTGAACGCGATCGCGAGCGCGGTCGAGGAGATCCAAGGCGGAACCGCCGCCTCTGGGACCGAGCAGCGCATCGCTCGCTGGGCCTCGATGGTGCAGGGGCGCGGCGCCTGCGCGCACCCCGACGGCGCGGTCCGCTTCGTTGCAAGCGCGCTGAACGTCTTCGCAGAGGAGTTCGCCGAGCACGCCCGCCACGGACCGTGTCCGGCATGCGCCCGACCCTCCGAACTACCACTACCCGCGCACCCTCGCCTGGCTGTGGCCGCGTGAGTTGATGAGCACCCATTTGCGTGTCAACCCGATCACCTGCGAGGCGCACGGCCTGTGCGCCGAGCTGCTGCCCGAGATGATCACCCTCGATGACTGGGGCTACCCCATCATCGACGGGAGCCCGGTCGCGCCCGAGCTGCTCGATCACGCCCAGCGGGCTGCTGCTGCATGTCCAACTCTAGCTCTCCTGATCCAACGCCGCCAGCCTCCGCGCTGAGCGGCGCACATCAAAGTCAGTATGCGGCGTTCAGCCCCGGATGGTAAGCGGTTCCACCCCGGTGGTTCAGGTGTTAATGATGTGCGTTTAGCCAGGGGGTGAACTGGGGAATGTAGAGGATGGCGAGTACCACCCCGGTGACGAGCGCCCCTGAGATAGATAGGACCCGTCCCGCGTGGCCGTCTCCGTAACCGTCTAGCTCCGGCTGAATTTCGTGTCTCGTCTTCATGGCTCGGGGCAGGTCGGGAAGGTGACCGAGTACGTGGATGGCGGTGACGGCGATCCACACGATGAAGCTCGCCCTGTGGATCAGGAGCAACTGTCCACGCGAGGCTGGCCCGACGAGCAGCAGGGCGACACCGCTGGCGAACACGACCACCGTCGAGGCCATGACGATCGGAGCGATCAGCCGCAGGGTGGCCGGCGGCGCGCCCTTGCGCCGGTAGCGGGGGTTAGAGGTGTAATAGCGAATAAAACGGTAGCCGGTGCTCGCCATCTTCAGAGCGATGGGCGGGATCAACAATATCCCGAGAAACATATGCTCACTCAGAAGTGGTCTGATCCTGAGGATAGTTAAGCCCAGGGCCGCGAGGAGGACCAAGAGGACTACCCCGGTCGCCGCGGTTAGTTGCTCGTTGCCGGTCGTGCCACCCGCGGTCAGGCGTCTGCGCAGCGCGCGTGCTGAGAATGAGGGTGGCCGGGATGCGGGGGGCTCTGGCCCGGTGAGATCCCGCTCGTGGAGTGTGCGCAGCCGGGCTCCTATCTGGTCATCGACTGCCATCAGGGTGAGTCTGTGGGTCGTTGCTAAGGACCCGGTAATCGAATGATGAGAGATTTCATGTAATTGCCGCAGGCCGCAAAAGCTCCTGTTTTATGGGTCTATGCTGGCGTGATGCAGCACTCCGTTGACCGCGCCGAGGAACAGGCGGTGTCCCCGGCGATCCTGCTGGTGGAGGATGAGCCGGGGATCGTCGATTTCGTTCGGCGGGGCCTTCAGGCCGAGGGCTTTGCCGTGGAAGCCGAGCTGGACGGGATCGAGGGCGAGCGGCGCGCCCTAAACGAGAGCTTCGACTTGATCGTGTTGGACTTGATGCTTCCCGGCAGAGGCGGCCTGGAGATCCTTGCCTCTCTGCGCCAGGCCAAGCCGAGCCTCCCGGTGATTGTGCTGACCGCCCGCGGTGAGACCGAGGATCGCGTCGTGGGGCTGGATGCGGGCGCGGTCGACTATCTCGTGAAGCCCTTCTCCCTGGCAGAGCTCGCGGCCAGGGTGAGAGTTCAACTGCGGCTGGCGGCGCAGTCCACGACAGGGACGCTGAGCGCCGGCGACATCGAGGTGAACATGCTCACCCGTCAGGTGCGCCGGAGCGGCGAGGACGTACGGCTGTCAACCACCGAGTTCGAGCTGCTCGTGCACCTGCTGCGTCATCGCGGACGCGTGCTTTCACGCGGACAGATTCTCAGCGCGGTGTGGGGCTACGAGCACGACCCCACCACCAACATAGTGGATGTCTACATCGGCTATCTCAGGCGCAAGCTGAACCGTCCGGAGGACCCAGTTCCGATCTTCACGGTGCGCACGGTCGGCTACCGCCTTGGCGATGCCGCTTAGCCACCCGGCTTCCACGCCGCCGTCCGGAAGGTTTACTCCCGCAAGCCTGCGCCGGCGTCTGACCGGGATCGGACTGCGCTGGCGCCTGGTGGCGTGGGTCGCGATGGTGATGCTGATCTGTACCGGGATCACCTTCGTGGCCGTCTATCGAGGTACCGGTACCCAGCTGCGTCACCAGATCGACCAGGAGATCGCGGGCGACGCGAGCGAGCTCTCGCACACCCTCGCCTCCTCGGACGACCGTCGCCCCGCGCAGGTAGCACAGCGCGCGACGCGCTACGTGCGCGCTCAGCCGTTCAGCGCGAGCTCGACGTTGCTGTTCGCGATCGTCCCAGGAGTGGGAACGAGCACCAACCGCCCCGAGCTCTTTGCCCATGCGACCCCCGACAACGGTGAGACA
>DASRKZ010000152.1:0-6587 GCA_035648675.1 Solirubrobacteraceae bacterium | reverse complement strand
GGTCCAGCCCGTGTAGAGCGATCCATCGCGGCAGCGCAACATGTACACCCAGGCGTCGGACACGGAGAGGTATTTGACCTGGAGCGAGCAAATACCTCCCCGCACCCGCTCGCGGAATCTATGGAGCGAGGCGGAACGGCGGGTAGCGATCGGTGACCAGCACGTGGGCGTAGGCGATCACGCGGTTCGTCCAGCGGCCGACGCCGACGAGGAAGTCGAACATCCCACGCGGGAAGCGGCCGGTGAGGAGGATCACGAACCAGGCCGCGATCACCACGAAGAACGCGGCGATGTAGAGGAAGACCAGCACCACGTAGTGCGGGATGGCCAGCAGCCACTTGACCAGCGGCAGCCAGCGGTTGAGGTCGTTGCGCGCGTCCGGATAGGGAAACTCGAGATGCACCGCCTGATGCTCGTCCGTGGAGGGATAGCGGTCCTCCATCAGCGCCAGGTAGACGCCGACCCGGGCGGAGAACCGCATCAGCTCGAGGTTCCAGTCGAACCACCAGCGCGGGTACTTCTGCCGAAAGAGGATCAGCAGCAGCGTGGGCAGCACGACCAGGCCCACAGCGCTGGCAGTCCCGCCTGCCCTTCCACCGTAGGCGGAGACACTGCCCTCGATGAGGGCGAGCACGATCGCGATCGGGATGACCATGAACAGGCGAAAGAAAGTGGTCAGGCGGTTGAGCGGGCGGTCCGGGTAGTCGACCGAGTACTGGACGGGATACGGCGCGTCGGGGTTCATGAGGATACCTTTCTCTGGGGTGTACGGCGTACACTCGTCTGTGGGACTATAGGTGTACGGTGTACACTTGTCAAGGGCAATGACGAAACAGAAGATCGCGAACCGGAAACCGCTGAGCAGGGCTCGCGTGCTGCAGGCCGCCGTCGCCCTCGCCGACGAGGCCGGGCTCGAAGCGTTCAGCATGCGCGGGCTCGCACAGGAGCTCGGCGTCGTGCCGATGGCGCTCTACAAGCACGTCGCGAACAAGGATGAACTCCTCGATGGCATGGTCGACATCGTCTTCAGCGAGATCGAGCTCCCGTCCGGGGACCTCGACTGGAGGTCCGCCATGCGGCGCCGGGCGATCTCCACGCTCGAGGCCCTGAAGCGCCACAGTTGGGCGATCGGGATGATGGAGTCGCGGCACCCGGGGCCGGCGAACCTGCGCAACCACAACGCGGTGATGGGCTGCCTACGGAAGGCGGACTTCCCGTTCGAGATGGCGGTCCACGCCTATTCGGTCCAGGACGCCTACATCTACGGCTTCGCCCTGCAGGAAAAGGATCTAGCGTTCGAGACCCCCGACAGCGCCGGAGAGGCCGCGCAGCGGAGGGCGGAGACGATCGGCGCGCTCGAGAACTACCCGTATCTCGTCGAAATCGCTACGAAGCTCCCCGAGGCCGGGTACGACAACACCGTCGAGTTCGCATGGGGCCTAGATCTCATCCTCGACGGCCTCAAGCAGCTACGCCACACCGGAGCCGCGCCGGCATGAGCGGCCGCTGCCGATCGTGCTCAGGCGGTTTCGATGAGCTTGACGGGGAGCCCTCGGGGGGCGGCGTTGCGCGCGAGCGGCCCGTCCAGCGTCCATAGCTCCGCGCCGAGTTGTTCGGCGAGGACGACGTATGCAGCGTCGTAGGCGCTCTTGCGTTGCAGACGCTGGGTCATCGCCACTACGGCGGGTGCATCCTGGAGCTGATGTAGGACGACAGGGACTGCGGTAATGCGCTGCCAAGCTCCAGGCACCTCGTCCGATGTACGAGCGTGAGTGGCGTCTGCCGACGCGCTCGCTTTCACGCTCGGAAGCAGCAAAGTGGCGCCAGGGCCACCAGCGCAGCAAGGTCTCAGCCAGGCCTGGCCTAAGCGTTGTGCTCATGCGCCGCCTCCAGAGGCACGTCGCGCTCGATGATCCTCGTGGGTCGCGAAGAGCGACTTCAGGGGCGCTCGAGCCGTGTCGATAACCGTGTTGGGCGGGATGCGCCGCTCAGGCGATGCGACTCCTCAGAAACAGCCCCGCGATGCGCGATCTCCCTACGTCCGATCCGGCGAGGACGGTCAGCGCCCTGGCCCCGGTCAGCGCCCCGGCCCCACCGCCGATGTCCCGCGTCGAGCGCCGGCGTCGCCCATCCGGCGTGAAACGACGGCACAGCGTCTACGTCCCATTGAAGCTGCGGGTCGCGCTCACCTTCGTCGCGGGCGCCTTGTGGTTCTGCTTCTCGCTGTGGCTGTCGCGCAGCTGGATCACGACGCTCGGGCACGATATCTCAACGCCGCTTGCGATCCTCGTGATCACGGGGGTCGCGCTGATCCCCGGCTACCTGAACATCCAGCTGATCAGCTCGATCCTGCTCGACAGTCCGCGGCCCTTGCGCTTCGACGCCGATTTTCCGCAGATCACGCTGCTCGTCGCCGCCTACAACGAGGAGAGCTCGATCGCTGAGACGCTCGACTACGCGTTGCGAGCCGATTACCCCGGCCACTTCGAGCTCGTGGTCGCGGACGACGGCTCGACCGACCGTACGCGCGAGATCGTCGCCGAGTACGCCGAGCGCTATCCGTGCGTGCGGCTGCTCGCGGCTGAGCACGGCGGCAAGGCCAACACACTCAACGCCGCGCTTGAGACCGTGAGCACGCCGCTGACCGCGACGATCGACGCCGACACGCTGCTGATGCCCTACTCGCTCAAGCACGCCGTCGCGCGCCTGCTCGTCTCACCGCCCGACACCGTCGCGGTCGCGGGGTCGGTGCTCGTGCGCAACTCGCGCGAGAACCTGCTGACGCGCGCGCAGGAGTGGGACTACTTCCTCGGTATCGCCTCCGTCAAGCGCGGCCAGGCGCTGCTGCAGGGGACGCTCGTCGCGCAGGGCGCCTTCAGCGTCTATGACACGACCGCGCTGAAGCTCGTCGGCGGCTGGCCGAACCGGATCGGCGAGGACATCGTGCTGACCTGGCGGATGCTGCTGCAGGGCGGACGCAGCGTGTTCGAGCCGACCGCTGTCGCGTTCACCGACGCGCCCTCGGACTGGGGGGCGTTCGCCCGCCAGCGCCGGCGCTGGGCGCGCGGGATGATCGAGGGTCTACGAGATCACGGCCTGGGCATGCTCAGCCAACTCAAATTCTATTCGCACGCGGTGGCCGTCAACTTCCTGTTTCCGTTCGTCGACCTGACCTTCACGCTCGCGTTCATCCCCGGGATCGTGCTCGCTCTGTTCGGCAACTATGCGATCGTCGGGCCGATGACGCTGCTGGTGCTGCCACTCAACATGGTGCTCGGCGGCATCATGTTCGCCTACCAGCGCCGCGTCTTCAAGGCTGTGAACCTGCGCGTGCGCAAGAACAAGCGCGGGCTGCTGTTCTATTTCTTCTGCTACCAGTTCGTAATGTCACCGATCTCGCTCGCCGGCTACTCACTCGAGGCGATTCGCGCACGCCGCGCCTGGTAGACCGCCAACGCCTTCACTGATGGGGCGATATCCTCAGGTTCGCGCCGCACACTATGGGACAAAGGCCCGCAGAGACGGCTTACATCCATGTCTCCCGATAGAAAGGGCAGCAAGTCTCGGCAGATCGCCGGAGCGTTGAAGGACCCCCTGATATGTTGCTGCAGCCGACGCGAACGGCGGCTAGCCTTCGACCCTCGCCGGGGCGGGCGCCACGACCTTCGCCGGCACGGCGGGCGATGACGGCGCGATGTCGTGCAGCAGGATCGACGTCTGGTTGAGCACGCCCTTGAGCAGCGTCTGCGCCGCTGTGCCGATCACGATCACGGTGAGGTAGTCGGTGAACGTGCCAAACGACTTCGTGAAGTAGAACGTGCTCAGACCGGCGACGATCGAGACGACGATCGTCACGCCGAGCGCGATGCGATCGCCGAGAATGCGCAGACGCTTGCGTTCGGGCAGAGTCGCGGGCTTCGCGGGCTCGATGACGACGCCGGCCGGGTCGTCGATCACTTCGTCGAACGTGAATGCAGCCCCTTGCTCCGCCGAGTAGCCGATCGCCTTCAGCCCTTGCCCGCTGGCGGCTTTCATGTCCAGATTGCCGCTGGCGTCCTTCTTGAGCTTGTCGAAGTCGCGAGGATCGTAAGGGCCGGCTTTGTGTTTCTGGCCCAGCAACGCGACGCTGTCAAGTGCCGTCCAAAGCCTCCCCGTCGAGCGGAGCGCGCCGAGGTCAGCTGCGTCCTTGGCTTCGAACAGCTGTTGACGCAGCCCTGACATCTTCACGCCGAGGTCGGTGAGGTCGTCCTTGAGGTCTTGTTTTTCGAGGTTCGCTTTGCTGGCAAGGACCTTCAATGACACGACGTGATTGGCGAAGTTGTCCGCGAGCTCGCGCCACGCGATGAGCACGGGCAGCAGCTGTTCGCTCTCCTTGACTCGCTTGCTCGCGCCGCCGACGCCGAGTTTGTCACCGCCGAGCAGCGCCGAGGCGGCCTTGAGAATCTCGGGAACGTCGGTCACCTGCACGCGGCGCAGCACCTGCGTCGTGGTCTCCACCTCGGCTTCAAGCTGGTCGAGCACCGGCTTGAGGCCGCCCGGTCCGGCGAACACGGCGGCGTCGGCTTCGGCGAGCTTCAGCGACGCGTCGATCGCCTTGTACGCATCGCTCGTCGTGTCGATCAAGACCACGCTCTCGGCGTACCGTTCGACTGCTTCGGTGACACCTTTGATGTACTTCTCGAGTTTGGCCCGGTCCATCTCGACGCGATCGTGTCCTCTAACGGGATTCGGCCCGTAGCGCGACGTGAGCCCAGTGGCCCGTTCGACCAGCACGCTGCGCGGCTGCCAGCGGCCGTTCCACAACTGTGTGAGGAGCGCGAGCACTGCGCCGAGCAGCAGCGCGATGACTGCGCACCACCACGCGTCCTTCGCGGTCACCTTCAGCTTGATCGCCTGCGTCGAGCCGGGCAGCGTGAGCGTGCCTTCGTAGGTTCCGACCGAGTGCTGGAACCCATGCAGCGCGATCGGCACTTCCTGAACACCCTTGCCCCTATTGACGCGAGACGGACCGTCGACGCTCACGCGCACGAGGTTCGAGTTCTGATAGAGGTTGCCGAGCACCGGGCAGTCACCTTCGTTCGGCTCAGAGGCGCTGCAACTCTTGCCTATCGCGAGCGCTTCTTCGTTCGAGCTCGGTTCCTTCAGGAGCAGCGTCGCCCTCGCGCTATGACTCCACGGCGATGGGTTGTGAATCGACAGTGCGACCGGTTCGGCGACCCCCGCCGGTGCGGGGTCTTTCTTGGGGGCCGTCGTGACGGTCGTCGTCAGGCGCGCGCTGCCGCCGTGGCCCGCCGCGACGAGCAGCAGCGACCCGGCGTATTCGCCGGGTCGCTGCTTCGCTTTTGAGCGCGATATGCACCGGCGCGCATTCGCCGGCGCGCACGGAGTGACTCGGCGGCTTCACGGTGAGCACCTGCGACGGTGCGACGGCGCCGCCGTCGCGCGTGAACTGGAAGTCCTCTGGGACGACCCGAAGTCGAGGGACGGTCGCCGCGCCGCCGTTGCAGACCTCGATGCTCTTTCCGTGCAGCAGTTGTGCCCACGTCAGCGTCAGCGGCTCGGCCGTCGCAAATGTGAGGCTCCCCGGTTCGGCAGCCGCGACCGCGCTGGCGCCGCACACGAGCAGAGCCAGCACACTCAGCGTGATCGCGGCCGGCACACGCAGTGCAACTCGCCTGACCCCGCCGGTCCAGCCAACCGTGATGCACCCTAGCGCCATACTCGAACTTGCCCTCATGTTGAAGTTGCAGACTACATGGAATCCGGGACCGGCGGGAGCGTCGCGAGCGCGATTCCGGTTGCCTGACCAGCGCTGGTCGCGGCCCGCCTCGAACGCTCCGTGACGGAGCGCGACGGTCGCCCTGCACGACCGCCGCCACGCGATCACCGAGATCCGCGACCTCCCCGAGGCGCAGCTCACTCGTACCCAGCGAACGCGCCGCTGACCGACACTGCGCCGCGGAAGCACCTGTTCCTCGCCAGCCAGCTCCATCACCACCTGGCGCGCCGAGCCCAGCCGGCGCCACAGCACGAACACCCGCTCGATCGCGTGACGCACCTGCTCATCAAGGCACAGCACGATCAGGCCACCCCCTTCCACACCATTTCGGCGCGCCGTTTTGCCAGCAGGGACGGGCGCCTTCCTATGCAGATAATAGGTGCCTTATCTGCGTTATATTGCAGAAAAACCGTGGGATTTATGCATCTCTGCTAGGGTGAGAGCATGAACGAGGGCCAGCTGACACGTGCCCTGGCGGCCGGGAACGCATGGTGGCGCGAGGCCGGGTGGGAGCGCGACGATCGCGATCTGCGTCCCCTGGCGGCGACGACGCTCGACTACGAACCCTCGCCACTGTCCGACATCGTGCCTAACGGTCTCTACGTATTGCGCGGGCCGCGTAGGGTCGGCAAGAGCCTCGAGACCAAGCGGGCGATCTCGCGGCTGCTACAGCAAGGGGTGGAGCCTCGCAGCATCGTCCACTTTGCCTGCGATGAGCTTGGCCGTGGGGATCTCCAGCGCTTGACCAGGGCGGCACGCGAGGTGCTCACGCGAGGGTTGGAGGGAGCGCGCTACTGGTTCCTGGATG
>DASRKZ010000151.1:0-4505 GCA_035648675.1 Solirubrobacteraceae bacterium | reverse complement strand
CTGTTGAACCGGCAGCGCCTGAGAGATCACAGGCCCCGCGTAGTCGGGGTCGTAGCGGAACTGGAGATTGCCGTTGTCCTTGCGGATCAACCGCCCGGCTCGCCGGGCGGAGAGATAGACGATCAGCTCGCTCATTTGCCGCGAGGCGCCAGCTCGATGTCCAGGCCGAGTGCGCGCGCAGCTTCCATCGCGATCTGCAGCTGAACTGTGCCCTTGCCGCGCTCCAGCTCACCGATGACCCGCCGATTTACCCCGATCACGCCGGAGATCTCTTCCTGAGCGAGGCCGAGCTCCCGACGTCGCGCGCGCAGAGCGTTGCCAAGCTCGATAGAGGTTCGGACAATCATGAGATCGATCGGTAACAATACCAGAGTTAAGAGCAAAAGGGATCGATCGGTAACATCCCTTAGGTGCCCGAGCAATGTGACGGCGTCAAGCAAGTGATCGTCGCCGTCGAAACGCCTCGATCGGGGCAAGGGCATCACGCGCAGCCGTGTCGTCGCCGGCGTGTGGTTCGGGTTCTGGGCCGGGCTCTTCAGCAGTCGCTACGAGGAGCTATGGCGCCACCGCCTCCGCTACGCCTTCCCTCACGGATCGGTCGTCCGGCAAGGATCTGACGCAGCGAATGCGGCTCCTCCAGAGGTTCCGCAACCGTGTCGCTCACCACGACCCTACGAACACGACCGGACAAACAAGCCCACCCGGTATTTCATACCCGTAGCCTGAGAGATTTTCCTATACCTCTCATAGTCCGCGAAAGTCAAGCTATACTTGTCTTATGAATGACGTAGTATACCCTGGTATGCGGGAGCTGGAGGCCGAGGCCTACCAACAGGGCGGCTACTTCACTGCCGGGCAGGCCCGTGCGCATCGGGTCAGCCGCCAGCTCCTGGATTACCACGTGCGCCGCGGGCGCTTCGCGCGTATCCGCCGCGGGCTGTACCGCATACAAGGATTCCCAACCGCCGAGCACGACGAACTGCGCGAGGCGTGGATGGCCGTGGGTGCCGGCGATGCGCTGCTCTCCCACGAGAGCGCCCTCGCGCTGCTCGACCTCAGCGACAACATTCCGGATGGGGTGCACCTGCTCGTCCCGCGTCGGCGCCGCGGGCTGCGCCGCCCTGCGGGCGTCGCCCTCCATACCCGCCCTGACGGTGAAGAGGTAGCGTCCGTCTGGCGCGACGGCCTGCCCCTCACCGCCCCGGCACGAACGTTGGTCGATGTCGCGGACCGCCTCCAGCCCGAGCGGCTCTCGATGGCGGTCAGGCAGGCCCTGCGCCGAGGACTGCTCACGCGCAAGCAACTCCAAGAAGAAGCCGCCCGCCGCCGCCAACAGCACACGATCCAAGTCCTCCTCACCAGCGAGACCAACCGATGAAGTACACGAGCGCCGCCGCGTTCCGCCAAGCGCTCGAGGAGCGCCTGAAGAACGAAGCCCAGGCGAGGTTGTCGCCAACACGGAATCCAGTGACCGCGACGGCCGTCTCACGATCTGGCGAGAAGGCTCCAAGGAGCCTGTAGCCGGCGGGTCGCAGGACGCCGTCGACGTGCTCGACGAACTCCTGCTCGCTTTCGTAAGTCGTTCGCAATGCGCGCATCGTGTGGTGGGCGAGATGGGTCTCGCCGGTAAGGATCTCCCGGGTTTGTGCCGCGTCGGTCTGCATCTCGTCGAAGCGTAGCCACCAGCCCGTGAAACGCGAGACCAAACCCCGTCAGCGTGGCAGCGTCTTGACCTGCACGTGCTCCGCTTCGGCGACACGTATCAGTGGCCGGTCGGCTGTGGCGAGCGTGTCGGACTCTCCCGTCGCAGCGAGCAGGATGCAGTCCGCGAGCGAGAGCGGGGCGCGGGTGCGGTGGTAGCGTCGTGCGCGGATGTCGGCGGCGTCGCGGGCGATCCGCTCGTCGATCGGTAGGAGTTTCATCCGTTCCCCGACGAGCGGCATCGTCACAGTTTGAAGGCGCTCTCGGGGAATCCCCTGAACGCGCTGGAGCACGTCGAGCGCCTCGGCCAGGTTGACCGCGGTGATCGCTGCGTCGCCTGAACGCAGCAGCGCCTCCACCGCGTCCGCCGCGGGCTCTTCCGCCAGTAGCGCGATCAGCGCGAAGGCGTCAAGCAGAACGCTCACTTGGTCGCGTGCCGGTGGCGCTCGGCGACTGCCTCGGTCTCCCGTGCCGCTTTGCGCAGCTGCCCGCTGCTCATCGACAGCTCTCCGGCCAGAGCGCCGCGTGCCGCGGCGATCGGGTCATCGGGCGCTGGTCTGAGCACCACCCGATCCCCGAGGTCCTCGAGCGCCAACGTCGAAGTGCCCCACCGGTGGCGGATACCCGAGGGGATCGAGATCTGCCCCCCACGCGTTATCTTGGCTGTCTTCATGATCGTGAAGATTATCATTACCCACCGACGAGATCCCGCTCGAGTGCGGTGCGGATCGCGGGCTGACGCAGCCGAGTGAGGACGCTCGTCTTCTACGTTCACATCGAGCGCTCGTAAAGCTCCGCCTCCGGATCGAACTCATCGGCCAGGTCCTCGGGTGAGACAGCGATGCGATCGGCACGCCCACCCACCCGAGCGATCCCTGAGCGTTCAAGCGCGGGGCGCCGCGGGGCGATCATCAGCCGGGCAACCTTCGGCGAGACCACGCGCTGAGGCGCAGGCCGCGACGCCGTGGGTACCAGCCGACCCACCTGCGGCGCGGGCACCGCACTTGCACGCGCGGGCTCTTGCCTCGCCGGAAAACAAAAAACAGTGGCGGAGGGCCCGGGATCGACATCCGGCGCCGCGGCCGACACGGGAGCGACAGGCGCCTCGGGCGCGGCATCCAGCGGAAAACGCTACGCCGCGCCTACGACGGGGAATTCCCGCGGGCCGTCTTTGGCGCAAAATCGCCTGCAACGGCCGCCAAAAAATCTCACGCCCTTGTCCCGCCCCCGGCCATCCGCCGGTGAAACGCGGGACCGAGACCTTGTCCATGAACAAAGTCATGCCGGCAAGCCCACTACGCTGGGTAATGCAACTCCCGCAGCGGCGTAGCTGGAACTCCCCACCCAACCGATACACACCACCTTCAGCAAGACCATGCCTCTACGCGCCGGCATCCTCACGCGGCAACGCGTTCCCCCACCGCCCCACTGGCGCGCAGCGACAGGGCTTTCTCCAGGTGGCGGGCATCGACATGCTCGCTGTGCCCGAGGTCGGCGATCGTGCGCGCCACGCGCAATGCGCGATGCTGCCCGCGAATACTCAACAAGCCGCGCTGACGCGCGCCGAGCAGCATCCCCTGCGAGCGCTCGTCGAACTTGACGTGCTCGCGCAGCAGGCGCGGGTCCAGCTGGGCGTTGACCGTGATCCCCTGCCCGGCGAAGCGCGCGGTCTGACGCTCGCGGGCCTCCAACACCATCTCCCGGGCACGCGCGGAGGACGTCAGCGGCGACCTCCCCCACCCAGCCACTTTTGGCGCCTCCGATCAGACCGGCCGTGGTAGCCGTGTGGTGGGGCGCGCGAAACGGGCGGTCATAGCGCAGGCCCACCGCTACCTCACCATCGCCGAGGCTGTGAATACGCAGGACATCGACGGCCTCGTCATGATCCAACGGCGGCAAGATCGACGGCAGACGCTGAGCCAGCATCGTCTTGCCCGTCCCGGGCGGCCCCATCAGCATCAGGTTGTGAGCGCCGGCCGCGGCGATCAAGAGCGCCTGCACCGCCTCGCGCTGGCCCTGCACATCGGCCAGGTCCAAGGCGGAACCCGATCGCGCCGACTCCGCGGCGCTCGTGGAAGCGCTCACCGCGGGCAGCGGATCAGCCTCGCCGCCTTCGAGGATCCGCACCGCGCTTGAAAGCCGCTCGGCGACGGACACGTCGATCCCCTCGATCAGCATCGCCTCACGGGCACGCTCGGAGCCGAGGACGAGCGTCTGAAGGCCCGCACGAGCACTGCCCTGCGCGACGGCGAGGGTGCCCTGACAGGAACGTATCCCGCCGTCGAGCGACAGCTCCCCGAACAACGCCACCCGCTCGAGGCGCTCCGCCGGCAGCTGCCCGCTGGCCGCCAGCACCGCACAGGCGAGCGCGAGATCGAATCCCGGACCGACCTTGCGCACATCCCCCGGCGCGAGGTTGGCGATGATCTGCCGATGGGGGAACTCATAACCGGAGTTGACGATTGCCGAACGCACACGATCACGAGCCTCACGCACACCGGCATCGGCAAGGCCCACGACCGTAAAAGCGGGCAACCCCGGACGCACGTCGACCTCGACGGTCACCGGACGAGCGTCAAACCCATCGATGGCGAACGTCTGCGCGCGGGCAAGCATACGAACCTCCAAATCTCGAGAACCGATACCAACCACGATCAAACTACGCCGCGCTTGCTGCGACACGAGGTCGCACGTTTACGAGTGGATTCACAGATTGGAGGTTCGGCTGATGTCGAGAGCGTGATCCCGGGCTTGTGCTCGAAGCCTGTCCCTACCCTGACGTGCGTCGCCGGTGATGAGCCGGA
>DASRKZ010000150.1:0-9436 GCA_035648675.1 Solirubrobacteraceae bacterium | reverse complement strand
AGCCCGTCGCCGATGAAGGCGGCGACGGCGGCGCCAACTTCGGCCGCGGCGACGGGCCCGAGGCGCAGCGTCCATGCGTTGTCGAGCTCCTGCCGCAGCTGGTAGCGAATGTTCTCGGCGGTCAACAGACGCTCGTGGCGATGCGCCCGCTCGAAGCCGCTGCTCCCGGTGAATGTTGCGTCAAGCCCAAACCGGCCACCCTCGACCGGCCAGATGGAAAGCTTGTCGGGGATTGGCCGCGCCAGCTCGCTCGACACCCACGCATCCTAACCTCCCGGCCCGGGCGATTCCTCAGCGCTCCCGGTGGGATCTCCTACCCCCTAGCCTCGGCGCCAGCCCCCCTGGCCGTTGACCACGCCGGGATCCCCGTCGGGTGAAGCCCGAGCGCCACGAGTCCCTCGCCCAGCACGCTGCGCATGGCGCGAGCGAGCCGAGCGCTCGGCGTGGCGCTGGTGAACCAGTTGGCCAGATGGATGTGGAAGCGCATCAGCGGGAGGACCTGCTCCTGAGCGACGCAGTTGGCCAGCAGTCGGCGGTGAAGCGAGGAGCGCACGACGAGGAACCGGTAGTCGGGGTCGTCGACGTCGGGTGCGAGTTGGCCGTCGTAGGCGGGGTCCCACGCCTGAGCCCAGGCCCGTGCGAGCTGCCATCCCGGGCCGGCGGCGTCGATGAACGCTCCCGGTCTGATCTTCATCCGCTGGTGCACGGGCTCCGTGAGGCAGCGGGATAGCGCGACGATCGCGGCGACATCCTCCACCACGACGCGGTCGTGGCGTCGCCGAAGCTCGTCCATCGACTCGCAGGCGAGGATCTCGTCGAGGATGTCGTCGATCAGGAGGGCGCCGCCCTTGCTCGACTTGACCACGCCGGACTCCGAGACGACCATCTCGTAGATGATGTCGCTCGCCGGGTGGCGCTCTTGCGGAGGGTGGATCTCGCGGAGGATGCTCTCGGTGTACTTCCCCATGTGGCGCCACTCGCTGCCCATGATGTTGATCGTGTGGGCGCCATCGTAGAGCCTGCGCGTGGCGCTCCACGTCGCGATGTAGCGCAGGTGCTGGGTGGGGAACCCGTCCGCTCGCTCGAGCAGGAACCGCTCGTACTCGGGGTCGCCCGTGTCGTAGACGGTGGCGCCGCTGCCGGCGCGCCGGAAGAGGCCGGTGTCCAGTCCTTGCTCCACGATGGTCGCGGCATGGTCGAGCTGCTCGGACTCGAGCAGCGTCCGGTCGATGCTCACGCCGAGACGACCGTACGTGGCCTCGTGTCCCTCGAGGACCCAGCGCCGCAGGTCGCCGAACAGCCGCACGGCTTGCTCCTCGCCCGCGCGCCAGCGCTCGAGCAGGCGCTCGGCGGCGTCACCCGCCACATGCCCCTCCCTGGTGAGCGCCGCGTCGGCCGGCGAAGCGTCCGGCTGGGGCGCGAGCGCCACCACGTACCGCGTGTAGCACTCGCCGACCAGCCGATCCCCGCGGATCCCGCTCGACTCCGGTGTGCGCTCGCCGCCGTAGGCGAGGTAGCCGGCCATCGCCTCGCCCATGTTGCGGCCGTAGTCGCCCACGCGGATCTGCCGGGTCACGGGGATCCCACACGCCTCTGCCGCGCCGGCCAATGAGTGCCCCACGGCGATGTTGCGCAGGTGGCCGATGTGCAGCGCCTTGGTGGTGTTCGGGTCGATGAAGTTCACGACCCACACTCGACCATTCCTGAGCCGGCGGGTGCACAACGGATCCTTCGGCCGCGCCTCCAACCGTGTGGCCAAGGCCTCGAGCAGGCGATCGGCGAATCGCACGTGGAGGCGGTCGCCGTCGCTGCGGAGCACGCGGCAATCGCCTGTGGCCCCGATCCGCTCCACCGCGTCGCGGGCTGCGTCCGAGGCCCCCCACGCGGAGTGCCGAACGATCAGCGTCGCGTCCTTGTTTCTATCTGGGCGTTGCGGGACGGCCGCCACGAGCTCGTCGGCGGCGCCCGCAAGCGATACGCGCGCGTCGAGCCAGTCGAGGGGGTTGAGCCAGTCGAGGGGGTTGAGCCAGTCGAGTGGGTCGAGCGGGTCGTCCGTCGTTGCCACGGCGAAGCCTCCCGTCTGTCGGTTACGGGTCCCGGTCTCGTCGGGATGTCCCAGAGTGCACCAGACGGGGCTCGAACCCGCATCCAACAGCTTTTAAGGCCGCTCCTTTGCCCAATTAAGGTACTGGTGCGTGTTTCTATCTCTTTGACTATGACAATTATTCTGGTTACCATGATTGCATGTTTCACTCGGGTTTTGTGCTTCGTAGAGATGATGTGGACCGCGCTCCGGGTACAGACGCCCGGTCGGCCCTGACGCCGCACATGCGGGAGTACGACGCGCAGTTCAGTGACGCGGGCGAGATCCGGTGGATGCCATACATCATGTGCTTCCATCCAGCGGACTACCGCTCGTCGGTTGTCAATACCGACTCGCTGGGTTTTCGCTTCACTATGTGCGACGGGCAGCCGATCGCCGTCGATGGTTACGGGCCGCGCGGCGCGGTCAACGTTCTCGCCGGCAGCTCGACGACGTTCGGCATCGGTGCGTCGTCCGACTCCGCGACCATTCCCTCGCGCCTGAACCTCCACAGCGCCGGGCGGTCGGCCCCCTGGATCAACATGGGTGGCAGGAGTCACAACTCTGCCCAGGAGCTCCTGTTGCACGTGCTCCTGCGACACCGTCTCCCAGAGATCGGACAGATCGTCGTGTTCTCGGGCTTCAACGACCTCGGGCTCGCGCGCCTGCCCGCGGCGTTGCGGTTCGAGAGCGGCGCGTTCTTCTTGTGCAACGCCTTCTTCGAGCGGCTCGAAGGGAAGAGCGCCGCGACTGGTGGGGAGATCCTCGGCCTCGACCAGCAGATTCGATACGCCGCCGGGCTGGTGCTCCGCCACCTCGATGTCTGGCGCGCGCTCGCCGACGACGCCGGAGCGAAGCTGACCTACGTCCTCCAGCCCCTGGCAAGCTGGGTTCGCGAGCGCGGCACGGAGGAGGAGGAGGCGCTGTTCTCCTACCTCGACGAGCTCGGTCACTTCAGCGATACCTACGGCGACATCTCCCGCTGCGACGTTGGAGAGCGGTATGCGCATCTCCTGCGCGAGGGATGCGAGCAGCTGGGCATCGGGTTCGCCGACATGGCGCCGCTGATTGCCGCGGCGCTCGAGCCAACCGACTGGATGTTCGTCGATCGGATCCATTTCACCGATTTCGGCTACGACCTGGCGGCGAGGCTGCTGCTGGATGAGGTCCTCGGCTGAGGCGGCCCTCGGTTGTCCGCGCTGATCTCCAAGAGCCTCCGGGCGGACCCGATCCGAGCGGTCCGGGGCGCGGGCGCGCGTCTGTACGACGATCGAGGGCGGGAGTACCTGGACGCGTGCGGTGGCGTCGCTGTCTCCAGCCTGGGACACGATCAGCCGGCGGTGGCACAGGCGATGACCGAGCAGGCCGGGAGGATCGCGTGGGCACACGCGGGCACCTTCAGCACCAATGCCGCGGAGGAGCTGGCGGAGTACCTCGTGTCACTTTCCGGGGGCTTGGCGTACGCCCAGTTTCTCTCGGGCGGCTCGGAGGCGATGGAGCTCGCGATCAAGCTCGCCTATCAGTACCACTGGGAGCGCGAGGAGCCCGGCCGCAGGGTCTTCGTGGCCCGCCGGCAGAGCTATCACGGCTCCACCTTTGGCGCGCTCGCGATCTCCGGCAACCTCCAGCGGCGCAACATCTTCGAGCCACTCTTGCGGCCCGGCACGTTCGTGTCTCCCTGCTACGCCTACCGGGACAAGGATGCCGGGGAAACCGACGCCGACTATGTCGCCCGGCTTGCATCCGAGCTTGATCGACTGATCCTCGAGCTGGGCCCGGAGACGGTCGCCGCCTTCGTCGCCGAGACGGTCGTCGGCTCGACGAACGGCGCGGTCCCTCCCGTGGAGGGCTACTTCAGGGCGATCCGCGCCGTCTGCGATCGCCACGGCGTGCTGCTGGTGCTCGACGAGGTGATGGCGGGGCTGGGGCGCACCGGCCGCTATTTCGCCTATCAAGACGACGGCGTCGTGCCGGATGTCCTCGCCGTCGGGAAGGGTCTCGGCGCCGGATATCAGCCGGTCTCCGGCCTGCTTGTGAGCCGGCGCGTGTACGACACGCTGGCGGAGGGGTCCGGCGTGGTGCGCAACGGCCAGACCCACGTCAACCACCCGGTGGCGTGCGCGGCCGCCCTGGCCGTCCAGCGCACGATCGTCGAGCACGATCTGCTCGCCCAGGTCAGGATTCGCGGGGCCCAGCTCCGGGCGCTCTTGGGGGATCTGAAGGAGACGTTCCCGTACATCGGCGACGTGCGCGGGCGCGGGCTGCTCCTCGGCGTCGAGCTGGTCGCCGATCGGGAATCGAAGGCCCCGTTGCCGGTGGAGCTCGACTTCGTCGGCCGGATGAAGGCGGCGGGTCTCGAGCACGGGCTGCTGACGTACCCGGGCTCCGGGACGATCGACGGCGTTCGCGGGCACCACGTGCTCTTCGCGCCGCCGTTCACCAGCACGGAGGCCGAGATCGACGAGATCGTGAGCCGGTTCAGGGCGGCGCTTGCCGCCGTCTTCGCGGGCGCGAACCGGATGGTTGGAGCGGTGGCCGCGAGTGCCGCTACACGAACATGAAGGGAGCTCGGACATGATGAAGTTGATTCGCCGTTGGCTACGGAAGCTCCGCCGGCGCAAGCCTGAGAGCGACGACTCGATCTACCCGATGTTCTGAGCCGATGAGTCAGCTCTCCGATCGCGACCTCGGCACGGACTCTCTCCGCGATCGCCGCGACGGCGTGTCGGCGCGGGAGCTGTACGCCGCGACCGCGGATCCCGAGGGGAGCTACGCCTCGGCCGAGGCCGTCGAGGCGCTTCGCGGTGAGCTCCTCGCGGCCGGCCGGCCGGAGGATGGGGATCTCGCGGCGCGGGAGCGGAACGCAGCCGCATGGGCCACAGATGAACGCGAGCGCGTCAGCTCGCTCGTCCGCGAGGGGGCGTACCGGGAGCCACTCGTCCAGCGAGCGGTACTCGGCGGCGCCCCGCTCGGGTTGATGTCCGGCGCCTGGCTCCAGTGGCTCAGCGCGCCGGGCAACTGTCATGACGAGGCCGTGCTGGCGGTGCTCGCGCTTTACGCCTCCGACTTGGATGTCGGTAATCCACGCGCTTCTCGTGGGGACGCCTACCTCGAGCTGCTGCGGCAGCTGCGACTCGCCGATCACGCCTCGCCGGCGGCGCGCCTGGTCCACGACCATCGCGTGCGGGACTACGCGTTCCGCATCCCGGCGATGCTGCTGGCGATGGGTCGCCGGCCGGACGAGTTCTTCGCCGAGCTGCTCGGTGCGGACCTCTGCCTGCGGAATGTCGGCTTGCCGCCGTCGCTGGCCGCCGTCCATGACGCCGAGGGCGTCCATCCCGACTGGGCCGCCCTCGATCCGGCGAAAGACCGCTGCCACGAGTGGCGTGGCGGCCTGGCGCGGTGCAGGGTCGCAATCGCCTGCTACCTGCGTAACGCGCCCGCTACCGACGAGCGCCGCGTCCTCGCGGGCTTCACCTGGGTCCGCGGCGCGCTGGCGGAGTGGGCGGAGCTGCTCAGGGCGGAGCTGACCAACCTGGATCCCGCCGGGGAGCTGGCGGAGCTCCTGAAGCTACGGGCACGCGAGGGCGCCGTCTATCACGAGGAGTTCGAGCTCGATGGTCGCCGCCTCTCGTCCTGGCTGCAGGAGAGCCGGACGGATCCGCGGCCGCTCATGGACGCGCTGGCGGCGAGTGAGCTGGTGCGGCCGGGTCGTGCGGAGGCGAGTGAGCTCGTCACCGGCCTGGTCGGCGAGCTTGGCCCGATGTTCCGCGTCTTCGCCCCGGAGGATCTCGCTGTGATCCGGCGCTGGATCGACGCGCTCCCCGCCTCGGAGGAGAGGGGGCCGCCGATTGGACTGTGCCCGCCGTCGTCGAGCTTCCCCGCGGCGACGCTCGCCCGCCCGCGCGTCGCCGGGGACGCGCCCGCGTCGGTCCGGGATGCCTACCACCTGCTCCAGCGCCGAGGAGATCCGCCGGCGCTGTCGGAATGGGCGGCGAGCTACGTACGGGGATGGCTCGCACGCTCGCGGCCCAGGTTGGGAGCCGACGATCGCCAGCTGCCGGAGCTCCGGGCGCCCGCGGGCCTGCGTCCCTGGCTCTTGGACCAGCACGACCTCCATGCTCGGCAGTTCGCGGCCGAGCAGAGCGCCCCGCTGCCCTCGCGCGAGGCCCTGATCGAGTCGACCGTCCAGACGGCGCCGCTCACGCTCATCGACGGCTCCTGGCTACACGGGTTCACCGACTATCAGCACGCGTCCACCGAGCTGGGCCGCCTTCTGTTCGAAACGTACTGGGACGAGCTCGGCGACGGCGAGCCGCGGCTGAACCATCCCCGCATCTACCGTCGGCTGCTGGAGGAGATGGGGGTGGAGCTGCCCCCGACCGTCAGCCGGGAATTCGCGGAGTCGACGCGGCTGAACGATCGCTCCTTCGAGCTGCCGGTTTACTGGCTGAGCATCGGGCGCTTCCCGCGGACGTTCATGCCGGAGATCCTCGGGCTGAATCTGGCGATGGAGCTGTCCGGTGTCGGCGGAAGCTACCGGCTGGCCCGGATCGTGCTGAAGCACCACGGCTTCAGCACACGATTCGTCGACGTCCACAACACGATCGACAACGTCGCGACGGGACATGCCGCGTGGGCCGCGGACGCCGTCGATACGCTCATCGCGGCGATCGGCGAGGCCCAGGGGCGCGAAGCTCAGGCCGAGGCGTGGCAGCGCGTGCGGATCGGGTTCGTGTCGCTGGACCCGCCGGCGGGGCGCCGCGTGCGGATCGCGCAGCGACGCGCGCAGCGACGCGCGCTCAAGTCGCGCTCCGGCTCATGATCAGCCGGCGAGAGCCGTTCGTGGTCTCGGCCGGCTCCGCGCCCGCGCGGACCGACCTGATCCTTGGGATATCCGCCTTCTACCACGACAGCGCCGCGGCGCTCGTCGCGGACGGTGCGCCAATCGCCGCGGCGCACGAGGAGCGGTTCTCACGCCGTCGCCACGATCCGTCGTTCCCCGGAGGCGCGATCGCGGCCTGTCTCGACCACCTCGGCGTGACGCTCGACGACGTCTCGACGGTGGCCTACTACGAGGATTCGCGTCTCAAGCTCCGCCGGGTCCTCGCGTCCTACGCGGCCGCCGGCCGCGGGGCCGCTCCCTCGTTCGGGGAGACGATGTACGACTGGCTGTCCTACAAGCCACGGATCGAGGGCCGCCTCGCGCGGCATCTCGCCGAGCTCGATCTGGGCCGCGTGCCGCGGGTGCTCTGCCGCCGGCACCATGAGTCACATGCCGCGTCGGCGTTCCTGCCGAGTCCGTACGAGTCCGCCGCGATCCTCTGCGTCGACGGGGTTGGCGAGTGGGCAACGACGACGCTGTGGCATGGCCAGGGCACCACGCTCCGCCCGCTCTCGGAGATCCGGTTCCCGCACTCGCTGGGTTTTCTGTACTCGGCGTTCACCTACTTCTGCGGGTTCAAGGTGGACTCCGGCGAGTACAAGCTGATGGGCCTCGCGCCGTACGGCAAGCCGGTGTACGCCGACCTCATCAGGCGGGAGCTCATCGACGTCAAGCCGGACGGTTCGTTCCGCCTGAACGTCGATCGGTTCGACTTCCTGTTCGGCAAGGAGATGACCGGCGCGGCCTTCGAGCAGCTGTTTGGCTTGGAGCGACGTCGCCCCGAGGGGCCGCTCCACGATCACCACTTCGATCTGGCGGCCTCGGTCCAGGAGGTGACGGAGGACGTCATGCTGCGGCTCGCGCGCACGGCCCACTCCATGACCGGCGAGCGGTTCCTTTGCCTGGCGGGAGGCGTGGCGCTCAACTGCGTTGCGAACGGACGGCTCCTGCGGGAGGGGGTCTTCGAGGACATCTGGATCCAGCCGGCCGCGGGCGATGCGGGCGGCGCGCTGGGCGCGGCGATGGCGACGGCTGTCGATGCGGGAGCTGCTCGGGCGCATCTCGGCAGGGGTGAGGACGCGATGGCCGGGTCGCTGCTCGGCGGCTCCTATGCCGAGGAGGAGATCCGCGACATCCTCGAGCTGGAGGGGGCGGCGTACGCTCGCGTGGAGGAGGACGAGCTGCTCGGAGCTGTGGCGCGCAAACTTGCCGAGGGCAGCGTCGTGGGGTGGTTTCAGGGTCGCATGGAGTACGGCCCGAGAGCGCTGGGAGCGCGGTCGATTCTCGGGGATCCACGCGACCCGGGGATGCAGAGGAGGATGAACATGAAGATCAAGTTCCGCGAGTCCTTCCGGCCGTTCGCGCCGGCCGTGCTGCTCGAGCACGCCGCCGAGTACTTCGATCTCGACCGACCCAGCCCATACATGCTCCTGGTGGCGGAGGTCGCGGAGGCCGAGCGCGTCGACACCGCGGCGCGGGACGGAGCCACGGGCATGGATCTGCTGAACGTGCCCAGGTCGACCATCCCAGCCGTGACGCACGTGGACTTCTCGGCGAGGGTGCAGACCGTCAGCGAGCGCGAGAACCGGCCGTTTCACAGGTTACTCTCGGCATTCCACGAGATCACCGGCTGTCCCGTCCTGATCAACACATCCTTCAACGTGCGCGGCGAGCCGATCGTCAACACCCCGCGGGATGCCTACACGTGCTTCATGCGGACCGGCATCGACGTGCTGGCGATCGGGCCGTTCGTCCTCGAGAAGGTCGAGCAGCCGGCGTGGCGCGAGGAGGCCGACTGGCGGGCGGAGATCCCGCTCGACTAACGGCCTTCCATGCGTAAGGCGCTGCTCATCCTCTTCTACTACGCGGTCTTCACCCCGCTCGCCTGGGTCCTGCGGCGGTTCCACGACGTCCTCGACCAGGAATGGGATGCCCGACGGGTGACGTACTTCGACCTCCCGCCGGACAGCCCTACCCTCGCGTGGCCCGCTCGACCCGCTCCCCCTTCTCGGTGAGCGTCCAGGCGTTGCGCTCGCCCTTGCCCTGAGCGCGCGCAACGTTCTGGACCAGCCCGTGGCTTTGCAGGCGCGCGAGCAGCTTTGAGATCTGGCCCGGGTCTGAGATCCCCGCGTGGTCGGCGATCTCGCGGTTGCTCTCCCCGGAGAGCGCGGCGACCGCCGCGAGCACGCGGAGCGTGCGGTAGGTGATGCGCATGTGGAGGTCGTCCAGCGGATAGCGCGCGGGGCGGGGCAGGGCAGGACGGGCTTCCGGTGTCGGGCGCGCGAGCTCTTTCCGGGCGGCTGTCTGCCCGAGGTAGGGCAGCACGATCGTGGCCATCAACGGATTGAGGAGCTCGACCATCGGCCGCGGGTCGCGCTCGAGCAGCCGCGCGTGCAGCACGCCGAGCACGGCGCCGACGATCCCCTCGGCGGTGAGCGATGGCGGCTCCCGGCCCGGTTTCACTTCCG
>DASRKZ010000149.1:0-12252 GCA_035648675.1 Solirubrobacteraceae bacterium | reverse complement strand
TGGGGACGCCTTCTCCGAAGCGGAGTGGACGCGTCACGCCAGCGGCGTGCTCACTTCCAGTGAGACACTCGCCGGTGAGCACTCGGCGCTGAGCGAGCGCGCGGCGGTGCTCGCCGGGCAGTCCTGGCCCCCTGAGGGCGCAGAGGCTGTGGAGGTCGACGATGTTTACGACCGCCTGGCTGAACGGGGCTTTGATTATGGGCCGGCCTTCCAGGGGCTGCAGGCCGTGTGGCGGCGTGGCGAGGAGCTCTTCGCCGAGGTCTCGCTCTCCGGCGACGAGCGCGATCAGGCTTCTGCCTTCGGCGTGCACCCAGCGCTGCTCGATTCGGCGTTTCACGCGGTGCTCGACTCGCCCCTAGGCGATATGGCCGAGGGTGAGGGACCGCGTATCCCCTTCTCTTTCAGTGGCGTGGAGCTCAATACCTCCGGGGCATCCTTCCTGCGGGTCTGTCTCTCTCCGGTGGGGGAGGACGCGATCTCCTTGGTGCTCGTCGATGAGGCCGGTGGGTTGGTCGCCTCGGTCGACTCGCTGGTGACGCGCGAGGTCTCGCAGGCCCAGTTGGGTGTTGCTCGTGATACCCGCCACGATGCGTTGTTCTGTGTGGACTGGACCGCGGTCCCGGCGGAGTCCTCTACGGGCGAGGTGCTGCTGCTGGGCGCCGAGGGCTCCGCTCTCGCCGAGTCCCTCGCTGACGCCGGATGCTCGGTCAAACGGCATGCGGACATCGAGGCCCTGGGCGAGGCCGTTGATGAGGGCACGGTCCCCGAGGTGGTGCTCGTGGACTGCGGGTTGGATGAGACCGCGCAAGGGTCCTCCGTGGATGGCAATCGCGCAAGCGAGCTGGCCTTGGTCCACCAGACTGCGCACCGGGTGCTTCACCTGCTCCAGGAATGGCTCTCGGACGAGCGCTTCGCCAATGCACGGCTGGTGTTGATCACAAGGGGCGCGGTGTCGGTGCGCTCGGGGGAGGATCTGCCGGGCTTGGCCCAGTCCCCGATCTGGGGCCTGGTGCGCTCGGCGCAGTCTGAGCACCCAGAGCGGTTCGTGCTGATCGACATCGATGGCGATGAGGCCTCCCTGGGTGTGCTTCATGGCGCCTTGGCTGGCGGTGAGCCCCAGCTGGCGCTACGCGAGGGCGTGGCGTGCGTCCCGCGGCTCGCGCAGCTGGATACCGCAGTCTTGGAGGCTCCCGCCGGTGTTTCGCAGTGGCGTTTGGAGGCCCGCCCTGGGGGGACCCTTGACGATCTTTCGCTCGTGCCCGCTCCTGAGGTATCAGAGCCGCTTGGGTCCGGGCAGGTTCGCGTCTGTGTGCGTGCCGGGGGTCTGAACTTCCGTGATGTGCTTATGGCGCTTGGTATGTATCCCGGTGAGGCGACGATCGGCAGTGAGGGTGCCGGTGTTGTGCTGGAGCTCGGCCCGGGGGTCGATGGTCTCGCTGTCGGTGATCGAGTGATGGGGTTGTTGGCTGGCGGGCTTGGTCCGGTCTCGGTGACCGATCATCGTCTTGTTGCCCGAGTGCCTGAGGGTTGGTCCTTTGCCGAGGCCTCCTCGGTGCCGATCGCGTTCCTGACGGCCTACTACGGGCTTATGGATCTGGCGTCTGTAAAGCCGGGTGAGCGGGTGCTGGTGCATGCAGCGACAGGCGGGGTTGGCATGGCTGCTGTGCAGCTGGCTGGGCATCTGGGTGCCGAGGTGTTCGGGACCGCCAGCCCGGGGAAGTGGGAGGTGCTACGGTCGCTGCGGCTAGACGATGCGCATATCGCTTCCTCTCGCACGCTGGAGTTCAAGGAGCGCTTCCTAAAGGAGACCTACGGAGAGGGCGTGGATGTCGTCCTGGACTCTCTTGCCGGGGAGTTCGTGGATGCTTCACTTGAGTTGTTGCCGCGGGGTGGCCGCTTCCTTGAGATGGGCAAGACCGATATCCGCGAGCAGAGTAAGGTTGCTGAGGCTCATCCGGGGGTGGCCTACCAGGCATTCGACTTGATGGAGGCTGGCCCGGAGCGCATCAAGGAGATGCTCGGTGAGTTGCTGGCGCTCTTCGGAGCGGGTGTGCTTGAGCCGCTGCCGGTCACCGTGTGGGATGTGCGTCACGCACCGGAGGCGTTCCGGTTCATGAGCCAAGCGCGTCATACCGGCAAGATCGTGCTGAGTCTGCCGTCGGCCATCGACTCGCAGGGCACGGTCCTCATCACCGGCGGCACGGGCACCTTGGGTGCTCTGCTGGCGCGACACCTGGTGGCCCAGCACGGGGTGGGCCACCTGCTGTTGGCCAGTCGTCGGGGCGCAGACGCCGAAGGCGCCCGCGAGCTGCAAGTAGAGCTGCAAGCGCTGGGTGCCAGCGTCAGGATTGCGGCGTGTGATGTGAGCGATCGCGAGCAGCTCAAGACGCTGCTCGACCCGGTGCCAGCCGAGCACCCGCTGAGCGCGGTGGTGCACACCGCGGGGACGCTCGATGATGGCCTGATCGGCTCCTTGACGGCGGAGCGCCTTGACGGGGTATTGGCTCCAAAGGCGGACGCCGCGCTGCATCTACATGAGCTCACCAAGCATCTGGACCTTGACGCCTTTGTGCTCTTCTCCTCGGTCGCTGGCACGATCGGCTCACCCGGCCAGGGCAACTACGCAGCGGCCAACACATTCCTAGACGCCCTGGCAGCACATCGCTGCGCAAAGGGCCTGCCCGGAATGTCGCTGGCATGGGGCGCATGGGAGCAGGCCACCGGCATGACTGCTGGCCTCAGCGAGGCAGACCGGGCTCGCTTCGAGCGGATGGGTGTGACCCCACTCTCAGATGAGCACGGGCTGGAGCTGATCGATATCGCAGGCACCATCGCCGAGCCCCTGCTGCTGCCCGTGCGCCTGGATAGGCGTGCCCTGCGCTCCCAGGCGACGGCCGGCATGCTGCCGGCGGTCCTGCGCGGGCTGATCCGCGCGCCGGCACGTAGGGCCGTGGAGGGGCAGGGCGCGCTGTCAAGGAGACTGGCGGGGGCGCCCGAGTCGGAGTGGGATGCCGTCGTCTTGGATCTGGTCCTGAGCCAGATGGCCGGCGTGCTGGGACATGCCTCCGTTGAGGCGATCGATCCACAGCGCCCATTCAAGGAGGCCGGCTTTGACTCGCTCAGTGCAGTGGAGCTCAGAAACCGCCTGGGCCAGGCGACGGGGCTGAGGCTGGCCTCGACGTTGATCTTCGACTACCCGACACCCGCAGCGGTGGCGGGGTATCTGCGCTCGCGCGTTGCGAACGATGAGACGCTGAGGTTCGCAATCGACGAGGCGCTCGGCAGGCTCGAGACGATGCTCGCCTCGATAGCGGCGGACGATGGCGAGCGTGAGCAGATCGAAGCGCGATTGCGGTCGTTCAACGCGCACCTGGAGTCGTTCTTGACATCTGCTTCGAACGGTGATTCCGTCGGCGAGGATCGAGCGGCTGACGATGACTTGGCTTCGGCGTCAAACGAAGATCTATTTGGGGTCATCGATAGGGAGTTCGGGTCGTCGTAATGAGGATCGAAGAAGCTGAGTCACTCGTTAAGAGACGGAGCTGAGCAGTGGACGACGAGAGACTCCATACGGAGGAGGAGAGGCTTCGTGGGTACCTAGAGAAGGTCACCGGTGATCTCCGCAAGGCTCATCGCCGTATACGAGAGGGCGAGCAGCGCGAACACGAGCCGATCGCCATCGTGGGGATGAGCTGCCGCTATCCGGGCGGTGTCTCCTCGCCCGAGGAGCTATGGGAGCTCGTCGCTGCCGGCGAGGATGCGATCGGCGAGTTCCCCGAGGATCGCGGCTGGGACGTCGAGCGCCTGTTCAACCCGGACCCGGACAGCCCGGGCGGGAGCTACACGCGCCACGGAGGCTTTCTCTACGACGCCGGCGAGTTCGACGCGGAGCTCTTCTCGATCTCCCCGCGCGAGGCGCTCGCGATGGATCCCCAGCAGCGGCTGCTGCTGGAGGGGGCGTGGGAGGCCTTCGAGGACGCCGGGGTCGATCCGCTGAGCCTCAAAGGCTCCCAGACGGGCGTGTTCACGGGGCTCATCTCCACGCTCTACGGCCTTGACCTGCACCCGCCCGAGGGGATCGAAGGGCTGCGCCTGACCGGCAACACCGCGAGCGTCGCCTCCGGGCGCCTGGCCTACACGTTCGGCCTCGAGGGCCCGGCGGTGTCGGTCGACACGGCCTGCTCCTCCTCGCTCGTGGCCATTCATCTGGCCTGCCAGGCGCTCCGCTTCGGCGAGTGCGGGTTGGCGCTGGCCGGCGGCGCGACCGTCCTCACCAACCCGTTCGTCTTCATCGAGTTCTCCCGCCAGCGCGGTCTATCCATCGATGGACGGTGCAAGTCCTTTGGGGCCGGCGCCGACGGCACCGGCTGGTCTGAGGGCATGGGCCTGCTGCTGCTCGAGCGGCTCTCCGACGCGCGCCGCAACGGCCGTCGCGTGCTGGGCCTAGTGCGTGGCTCTGCCGTCAACCAGGATGGCGCCTCGAACGGGCTGACCGCGCCGAACGGCCCTTCGCAGGAGCGGGTCATCCTGCAGGCGCTAGCCGGTGCCGGCCTGTCCCCCGGCGACGTGGACGTGGTCGAGGCGCACGGCACGGGAACGACGCTCGGCGACCCGATCGAGGCGCAGGCGTTGCTCGCTACCTACGGGCAGAAGCGCTCCAACGGACCCCTGCGCCTGGGCTCGCTGAAGTCGAACATTGGCCACACCCAGGCCGCCGCCGGCGTGGGTGGGGTCATCAAGATGATCCAGGCGATGCGTCACGGCGTGCTGCCGAAGACGCTCCACGCGGAGGAGCCCTCGCCGCATGTCGAGTGGTCGGCGGGCGAGGTGCGTCTGCTGGAGGAAGAGCTGCCGTGGGAGGGCGACGGCAAGCCGCGTCGCGCGGGCGTCTCCTCGTTCGGGATCTCGGGCACGAACGCCCACTTGATCTTGGAGGAGGCTCCGTCTGCAGAGCAGGCTCCGCTGGCGGGCGTCGTGGGTGGGAGCACGCCGGCCGCGCTCGGGCTCGATGTCCTTCCGTTCCTGGTGTCCGCTTCGAGTGGCGGGGCGCTGCGCGGTCAGGCTGCGCGTCTCGGTGCGTACTTGCAGAAGACCAAGAACGTCGAGTTGGGGGCGCTCGCGAGCGCGCTCGCTTTGGGTCGCGCGCAGCTTTCCCATCGTGCTGTCGTCGTCGCGCAGGACCGCGATGCGTTGATCGCTTCTCTTGGCGCGCTCGAGCGGAGCGAGTCCGCGGACGGTCTGTTCCGGGGGGTTGCCGGTGGTGGGGGTAGGACGGCGTTCTTGTTCTCGGGTCAGGGCGCTCAGTGGGCGGGAATGGGTGCGGAGTTGTATGGGGCGTTCCCGGTGTTCGCCTCCTCGCTCGACGAGGTCTGCGAGGTGTTGGATGGTCTGTTGGAGCTTTCGTTGCAAGATTTGTTGTTCGCGGCGGAGAACTCTGAGGAGTCGGCGTTGTTGGGTCGTACGCAGTTCACCCAGCCGGCGCTGTTCGCTGTCGAGCTGGCGCTGTATCGCCTGGTGTCGAGCTTTGGTGTGAAGCCGGATTTCCTACTGGGTCATTCGATCGGTGAGATCGTCGCGGCGCATGTCGCCGGGATGTTCTCTTTGGAGGATGCGTGTGCGCTTGTCGTGGCGCGCGGCCGGTTGATGGGAGCGCTGCCGGACGGTGGTGGCATGGCGTCGGTGACGGCTTCCGAGGAGGAGGTCGCAGAGAGCCTGGCGGGGTTTGAGGATCGGTTGGCGGTCGCTGCGGTGAACGGGCCTGACGCGGTGGTGGTCTCGGGTGAGCCGGATGCTCTGGGGGACTGGGAAGGCTCCTTTGCCGGGCGGCAGATCAAGCGGCTGCGGGTATCGCACGCGTTTCACTCGCAGTTGATGGATCCGATGCTGGAGGAGCTCAGGGCGACGGTGGAGGGGATTTCTTTCAGCGCGCCGACGATCCCGGTCGTTTCGAATGTGACCGGTGAGCTCGCGGGGGAGAAACTGGCGAGCGCGGGCTACTGGGTTGAGCATGTGCGTCGCACGGTGCGTTTCTGTGATGGGGTGCGTGCGTTGGAGGGTGCGGGTGTGACGCGTTTCTTGGAGCTCGGCCCGGATGGTGTGCTGAGCGCGATGGCGTATGAGTGCTTGAGCGAAGAGCTGGAGGACGAGGCGTTGCTGGCGAGCACGCTGCGCAGGCAACGCCCCGAAGCCGGAGAGCTCGTGGGTTTCCTCGCGCAGGCCTACGCCGACGGCGCGAGCGTCGACTGGAGCGCCATGTTCGACAGGGCCGCCGCGGCGCGCGTCGAGCTGCCGACGTACGCCTTCCAGCGCGAGCACTACTGGCTTGAGGCCGCCGTGGGAGCAACGGACGCCGGCTCGCTCGGCTTGAGTGCCGGTGAGCACCCGCTGCTCGGCGCCGCCCTGCCCCTCGCGGGCGAGCAGGACGGCTGGCTGTTCACCGGGCGCCTCTCGCTGAGGACCCATCCCTGGCTCGCCGACCACGCCGTCATGGGCCAGGTGCTGATGCCGGGCACCGGCTTCGTCGAGCTGGCGCTGGCGGCGGGGGAGAAGGTCGGCATCGACGCCGTCGAGGAGCTCACGCTGCAGGCGCCGCTGCTGCTGGACGGCGCGAGCGCGACCCAGCTGCAGCTTACGCTCTCCGAGCCCGACGGCGAGGGACGCAGGGAGCTCGCGATCTACTCCCGTCCCGAGGACTCGTCCGAGGATGCCTCGCGGGAGGCGGAGTGGACCCGCCACGCGACCGGCGTGCTCGGCGCCGGCGAGGAGGCGGGCGGCGGAGCGCTTGCGACTGGTCTGGACGCGAGCTGGCCACCCGCGGGCGCGCAGGAGCTCGATGCCGCCTCCCTCTACGAGCGGCTGGCGGACGCGGGCTATGACTACGGCCCGGCGTTCCAGGGCCTGCGCTCGGCCTGGCGTGTGGGAGAGGAGCTCTACGGCGAGGCCGCGCTGGCTCCTGAGCAGGCTGCAGAAGCGGACGGCTTCGCCCTGCACCCGGCGCTGCTCGACTCCGCGCTGCACGTCGCGCTCGTCGGGTCCCTGGACGGTCCCCGCACGAGCGAGGTCGAGATCCCCTTCTCCTTCGCCGGCGTGCGCCTGCACGGGCAGGGGGCGAGCGTCCTGCGGGTGCGTCTCGACGGAGACGCTAAGAGCCTCAGCGTGCTCGTGCTCGACGGCGAGGGCGCTGCCGTGCTATCGATCCAGGAGCTGCAGACGCGCGCGATCGACCGCAGCCAGCTGCAGCCCGCGCCGAGCGCCGAGCGCGACTCGCTCTACGGGCTGCGCTGGGTTGAGCTGCAATCCCCGTCCCCCGCCGAGCTCCACGTGGCGGTCCTCGGCGATGGCGATGCGCTCGGGGACGTGGGGATCGAGCTCGAGCGCCACTCGGATCTGGCGTCGCTCGAGCAGGCGATCGCGCAGGGCTCGGCGCCGCCCGAGCTCGTGCTGCTCCACGCGGGGACATTCGCCGCACACGGGGATCGCCACGGCAACGCGGCTGGCGGAGCGGTAGCGGAGCCCCCTCAAAACCTGCTCACCGACGTCCATGCCAGCACCGCGCACGCGCTCGGGCTGCTGCAGATGTGGATCGCCTCAGACTGCCTCGCGCAGGCGAAGCTCGTGCTCGTGACCGAGGGCGCCGTCGCGACGGCGGCCGGCGCCGCGCCCGACCTGACCCAGGCGGCACTCGTCGGCCTGCTGCGCTCGACCCAGTCAGAGCACCCCGGGCGCTTCGCCGCGATCGACCTCGACGGGACCCGCGCCTCCAGGGAGTCGCTCGACCGTGCGCTCGCGAGCGAGGAGCCCGAGCTCGCGCTGCGCGAGGGGTCGCTGCTCGCGCCGCGACTCGCCGCGCTAAGCCCGCAGGGGCCCGCGCGGCCGCGCTCCGCGCCCGACCCCGAGGGCACCATCCTGATCACGGGCGGCACCGGCGGGCTGGGGGCGCTGCTGGCCGCCCACCTGGTGGCCGAGCGCGGCGTCAAGCGGCTGCTGCTGGTCAGTCGCCGCGGCCCGACGGCCGACGGCGCGCGGGAGCTCGCCGGCGAGTTGCGCGAGCACGGCTGTGACGTGCGGATCGCCGCCTGCGACGTCGCCGACAGGACGCAGCTGGAGGAGCTCCTCGCCTCGATCCCCGCCGCCCATCCGCTCACGACCGCGATCCACGCCGCCGGCGTGTTCGACGACGACGCGCTCTCCGCGCTCGACCCCGAGCGCGTGCGGCGGGTAATGGCCCCCAAGGTCGACGCCGCCGTCAACCTGCACGAGCTCACGCGCCAGACCGGGCTCGCGGAGCTGATCTTCTTCTCCTCCGTCGCCGGCACGCTCGGTAGCCCCAGGCTGGCCGCCTACGCGGCCGCCAACTCCTTCCTCGACGCGCTCGCCGCCCACCGCCGCGCGCAGGGCGAGCCCTGCCTCTCGCTGGCCTTTGGCATGTGGGAGCGGACGACCGGCTTCAGCGGCGCGCGCGACGAGGCCGAGCGTGCGCGCATCGCCGAGCGCCTCCGACGCTCCGAAGGCCTGATCCCGCTCTCCGACGAGCAGGGGATGGCGCTGTTCGATCGCGCCCGCGAGGGCGGCGAGCCGGTGCTCTTCCCGGTCCGCCTCGACACCGCCGCCCTGCGTGCCCAGGCCAGGGCCGGGGTGCTGCCCGCGGTCCTGCGCGGGCTCGTCCGCGTGCCCGTCCGCCGCGCCGCCGACGCGCAGGGCTCGCTGGCGAACCGGCTGGCGGACTCCCCCGAGTCGGAGCGCGACGCGCTCGTTGCCGAGCTGGTCAAGGCCCACGTGGCCGGCGTGCTCGGGCACGCCTCGTCCGACGCGATCGACCCACGGCGCACGTTCAAGGACGCCGGCTTCGACTCGCTCGCCGCCGTCGAGCTGCGCAACCGCCTGAGCCAGGCCACCGGCCTGAAGCTGCCGTCCACGCTCGTCTTCGACTACCCCACCCCGCTCGCGGTGACGGGCTACTTGCGCGCGCAGGTGGAAGGCGCCTCGAGCGGCGCCGGCGCGAATCGTGCCGCCGCCGGCGCCGGGCGCTCGCCGGCGCGCACCGAGGAGCCGATCGCGATCGTGGGGATGAGCTGCCGCTACCCGGGCGGCGTCTCCTCGCCCGAGGAGCTGTGGGAGCTCGTCGCCACCGGCGCCGACGCGATCGAAGGGTTCCCCAGCGACCGCGGCTGGGATCTCGAGCGTCTGTACGACCCCGACCCCGACCGCCCCGGCACGAGCTACGCGCGCGAGGGCGGCTTCGTTCACGGCGCCGACACCTTCGACGCGGACTTCTTCGGCATCAGCCCGCGCGAGGCCCTCGCGATGGATCCCCAGCAGCGGCTCCTGTTGGAAGGCGCCTGGGAGGCGTTCGAGGACGCCGGCATCGACCCGGCCGCGCTCGCGGGCAGCCAGACGGGCGTCTTCACCGGCGCGATGACCTATGACTACGGCGTCGGCTCGGCCTCCGAACAGCTCGAAGGCTTCGGCACCGCCAGCGTCGGCGCGGGCATCGTCTCCGGCCGCGTGGCCTACACCTTCGGCCTGGAGGGGCCGGCGATGTCGGTCGACACCGCCTGCTCCTCCTCGCTCGTCGCGCTGCACCTCGCCTGCCAGGCGCTGCGCTCGGGCGAGTGCTCCCTCGCGCTCGCCGGCGGCGTGACGGTGCTCTCGACGCCCGGCATGTTCCGCTTCTTCAGCCGCCAGCGCGGCCTCGCCCCCGATGGGCGCTGCAAGTCCTTTGCGGCCTCCGCCGACGGCGCGGGCTTCTCCGAGGGCGCCGGTCTCGTGCTGCTCGAGCGCCTCTCCGACGCCCAACGGGCGGGCCGGCAGGTCCTCGCCGTGGTGCGCGGCTCGGCGGTCAACCAGGACGGCGCCTCGAACGGCCTGACCGCTCCCAACGGGCCCTCCCAGGAACACGTGATCCACCAAGCGCTCGCCGGCGCGGGCTTGACGGTGGGAGACGTCGACGCCGTCGAGGCGCACGGCACCGGGACGACGCTGGGCGACCCGATAGAGGCGCAGGCGCTGCTCGCGACCTACGGCCAGGGACGGGCCGACGGCCCGCTGTGGCTCGGCTCGCTGAAGTCGAACATCGGTCACACCCAGGCCGCGGCGGGCGTCGCCGGGATCATCAAGATGGTGATGGCAATGCGCGCGGGCGTGCTGCCGCAGAGCCTGCACCTCGAGGAGCCCACCCCGCACGTCGACTGGTCGACCGGAGCGGTCGAATTACTCTCAGAGTCGGTTTCCTGGCCCGAGCACGCCCATCCCCGGCGCTGCGGGGTCTCTTCCTTCGGGGCCAGCGGGACCAACGCCCACGTGATCCTCGAGCAGGCGCCCGCGCGGGAACCGGCGTCAGAGCCGGGGCAGGCCCTCGACCCGAAGCGGACGCCAGCGTCGGCATCTGCGCCCGCGACGGCGTCGGAGCTGGGGCGGGCTCCTGCATCGGAGGGGATGCCGGCCCGTCCCATGCCGTTCCTGGTGTCCGCGCGGAGCGCCGAGGCTCTGCGCTCCCAGGCCGAGCGGCTGCGCTCCCACCTCGCCTCCCATCCCGAGCTCGAGCTCGCCGACGTCGCCTCGACGCTCGCCTTCCACCGTTCCCACCTCACCCACCGCGCGGCGATCCTCGCCGAGGAGCGCGAAGAGCTGCTCGACGGGCTGCTCGCGCTCGAGCGCGGCGAGACCGCCCAGGGCCTTGCCCGCGGCGAAGGCCGGGTCGCGTTCCTGTTCTCCGGCCAGGGCTCGCAATGGGCCGGCATGGGCGCAGAGCTGTACGCGACGTTCCCCCTGTTCGCGCGAGCGCTCGACGAGGTCTGCGACGCGTTCGCTGCCCACCTCGAGCGGCCCTTGCGCGAGCTGATGTTCGCGTCCGAGGACACGGCTGACGCGCAGCTGCTCGACCGAACCGAGCTCACCCAGCCGGCGCTGTTCGCGCTCGAGGTCGCGCTGTACCGACTGGTCACGAGCTTCGGGCTGAGGCCGGACTTCCTGCTAGGCCATTCGATCGGCGAGCTCTCGGCCGCGCACGTGGCGGGAGTACTCACGCTCGAGGACGCGTGTTCGCTGGTGGCCGCGCGCGGGCGGATGATGGGCGCGCTGCCCGACGGCGGCGCGATGGCGGCGGCGATGGCCTCCGAGCAGGAGGTGCTCGACTCCCTCGCGGGGTTCGAGGATCGCCTCGCGCTCGCGGCCGTCAACGCTCCCGAAGGGGTGGTCGTCTCCGGTGAGGAGACCGCCCTGCGCGAGTGGGAGGCCTTGTGTGCCGCGGACGCTCGCAAGGTGACGCGCCTGCGTGTATCGCACGCCTTTCACTCCCAGCTGATGGACCCGATGCTCGCCGAGCTGGAGACGCTCGTCGCGGGCCTCTCCCTCGAGGAGCCGGCGCTGCCGATCGTCTCGAACGTGACCGGCGAGACGCTCACCGCGGAGCAGGCGACCTCGCCCGCGTACTGGGCCGATCAAGTTCGCCGCACGGTGCGTTTCCGCGACGGCGTGCGTTGGTTAGAGGCCCATGGGGTCAGGAGCTTTCTCGAGCTGGGCCCTGATGGTGTGCTCAGCGCGAGCGTTCAGGAGTGCTTGGTCTCAGAGCAGGGCGCCCAGGATGCTGGCGTTGGTGCTGATGGTGCTGTTAGCAGCGATCGGCACTCTGTTGTGGCGGTGCCGCTGTTGCGTGGTGAGCGCCCGGAGACCCGGGCACTGCTCGGCGCCCTGGCCGAGGTCTGGACGCACGGGAGCGACGTGGATTGGAGCGCCCCCTTCGCCGGCTCCGGCGCGCAGAGGGTGAGACTTCCCACCTATGCCTTTCAGCGCGAGCGCTACTGGCTGGCGGCCCAGGCCGGTGCGGGGGATATGGCCTCCGCCGGTCAGTCCTCGGCTGATCACCCGTTGCTTGGCGCAAAGCTCGCGCTGCCCGACGATCGGGGCCTGATCTTCACGGGTCGTCTTTCGCTCGAGTCCCACCCGTGGCTCAAAGACCACGCCGTGCTCGGCACGGTGCTGCTGCCCGGCACGGCGTTCCTGGAGCTGGCGCTCTATGCGGGTAGCCAGGTGGGGTGTGAGCGGGTGGATGAGCTCATCCTGGAGGCTCCGCTCCTACTACCAGAGCAGGGCGCAATGGCGCTGCAGGTCTCCGTCGGGGAGAGCGACGAGTCCGGCGGGCGACCGGTCGCTATCCATTCAAGGTCAGAGGACACCTCGGATGGGGACGCCTTCTCCGAAGCGGAGTGGACGCGTCACGCCAGCGGCGTGCTCACTTCCAGTGAGACACTCGCC
>DASRKZ010000148.1:0-5943 GCA_035648675.1 Solirubrobacteraceae bacterium | reverse complement strand
TCGCGATGCGCTGTGACTCCTGACTTTGCGAGCGCTTCAAGGACTTCTCGGTGACTATCAGACAGTGAAAGTGGTGCTGTAGGTAGACGCATACGCCACCATACCACAAACCACGACTATTTGCAAGACACTACACTAGTTCCTCGTAAGAGCATGCGGCGTCGTATGAGCGGCGTTGAGGAACTGCTCGACCGCGTCGACGTCGAGCGGGCGCGAGAACAGAAAGCCCTGCCCATGGTCGCAGTGTTCGCGTTGTAGGGTCTCAAGCTGAGCCTGATCCTCGATGCCCTCGGCGAGGGTCTCGATGTCGAGTGTCTTGCCGAGCTGGACGAGGGTGTGGATCAGCGCGGCCGACTCCTTCGAGGCGGCGATGCCGCTGATGAAGGAGCGGTCGATCTTCAATGCATCCGCGGGGAACTGGCGCAGGTATGCGAGTGAGCTGTAGCCGGTGCCGAAGTCGTCGATCGCGATCCGGACGCCGAGCTCCTTGAGCAGGTGCAGGCGCTTGGCGGTCGCCTCGGCGTCGCGCATCAGCGTGGTCTCGGTGATCTCCAGAGTCAGCGTCGCCGGGTCGAGCCCGCTCTCCTGCAGCGCACCGCGCACATCCTCGATCAGCGCGTCGTCGTCGAGCTGTCGCCCCGATACGTTCACCGACATGCCGATCATGTGGTCGTGCCGGTGCCAGACCGCGGCTTGCCGGCAGGCCTCGTCGAGCACCCAGCGTCCGATCGGGACGATCAGACCACTCTCCTCGGCGATCGGGATGAACTCGATCGGCGGGATCACGCCGCGTGTGGGGTGGCGCCAGCGGATCAGCGCCTCGACTCCGATCACCTTCTCCGACTGCAGGTCGAAGGTTGGCTGGTACTGCAGGAAGAGCTGTCGTTGTTCGAGCGCCTCGGCCAGGTCCATCTCGAGCGCGAGCCGATCCCGGGCGGCGGTCTGCATGCTGGACTTGAAAAGCGTGTAGCAGTTCTTACCGGCTGCCTTCGCCTCGTACAGGGCGACATCAGCGTCGCGCAGCAGTTCAGCGGCGCTCGCGCGCTCGCCAAGCGCGATGCCGATGCTCGCTGTGAGCAATAGCTGCCGTCCGCTCTGGCCGTGGATCTCGTAGGGCCGGCGCAGCACTTCCAGCAGGCGCTCGGCGACGAGCTCGGGACCGGCGTCGAGCGTGGAGCCCTCGACCAGGACGACAAACTCGTCACCGCTGAGACGGGCCGCCGTGTCGCCCTCGCGAACGACCCCCTCGAGCCTGGCGGCGACGGTCCGCAATAACTCGTCGCCCGCGGCGTGTCCGAACGTGTCGTTGACGTGCTTGAAGCCGTCGATGTCGACATACAGCGCCGCGACCGGAATCTGCTGGCGGCGCGCACGGGCGAGCATCTGCTCGGCGCGGTCGAGCGCCAGCACGCGGTTGGGCAGGCCGGTCAGAGCGTCGTGGAGCGACTGGTGGCGAAGCTCTCCGGTCTTCTCCTTCACCATCCCCAGAGCGTGCTCGCGTGAGCGCGTCAGGACCAGCACCAACAAGAACAACAGCAAACTGACGATCGCTCCCATGATGAGGACCAACAGACCCTGCACGTTGGCGGATAGCCAGCTCGTGGTCTCTGAGCCGCGCACAACCGCTCTCCACGTGCCGTCGATCTGCATCGCGGTTTCATGGGTGAAGGCGCCTACCGACGGAGCCGTGCCGACTCGGCCGATCAGCTTTTCGGTCTCGCCGGGATTCCTGTGGTACAGGGCCACGCTGAGGCCGCGGTGAGCGCCGATGGCTTCGTGGACCAGAGCGGTAATTCCAAACGAGCTCCCGACCCAGCCGGAAACCGCCGCACGGCGTTGCACGACGCTCTGAAGGCTCGCGCCCCGCCTGTAAAACGCGGCTTCGATGAACAGCGTGCTCACGCCCTGGACCGTCACGGGATAGACCAGGAACTGTCCACTGTCGGTGATCGACCGCAGGAGCTGTGCCTGCAAAATGCCGCCATCCTGAAATCCACCGATCGGCGAGGCGCGATTACACCAGTCCCCCTGCACCAACTGCCCCACTTCCCGCGTGTACGGCGTCACGGTCCCGCCGGCCGAGAGCAGGCAGTAGCGCGCGCGCCCATCGGGAGCGATCGGCACGGCCGTACCCCCAACGAACGCCCGAAACGCAGGGTCAGCGGCGCGTCGTGCCTGGAAGGCGGCCAGGTCGGCCGCCGGCACCGCTTCCACGACCGTCGTTCCAAGTCCACTCACCTCCCGCTGCTTGCCCTGCAGCTGGGCGAACCACTGATCGAAGCGGCCGGCGCCCAGGTGCGGCTGCATCGTCAACACCGCACGGAGGGTCGCCACGAAGTCGGCGTCGCGCCGCAGCAGCGTCTCCAGCGTCTCGTTCACGTCGGTCGAACTGGTCTGGAAGTCCTGCCGGTCGTGCGCACGTACGCTCGAGCGCCACAGCAGTGCGCTACCGAGGGAGACCGCCAGGCCGACGACGAGGATCGCGCAGGCGACCACCATCCACCGTTTCCGGCTCGCGGCCGTACGGATCGGAGCCTCCACGGGCTGGGCCGGCTCCGGCGTCGTGTCGAGCTGTTGGGACATTCTCCATGTATCGACTCGCCACGCCTCATGTGAGACCGTAGTTTCCCGCAGTACTAACTATTCGACTGAAGCGGGCGATACCTGAGCGCGCGGAGAAACGAGCACCTCCGGGTGCGCGTCGGTGATCACGTGCCGGCGCAGCGTCGCCTCGGAGACCGCGCGCGGCGTCGGAGAGACGAAGCGATAGACGATCAGGCCGTTGACGTCACTGCGGCTCGCCAGCTGAAAGCCGGGTGCGGGTGGGCTGCCCGCGGAGGCCCGCAGCGGGGCATAACCGGTCTCGTCGATCTCGTCGACCGTCACCGACGCGCCGCGGGCGAGGTTGCGCAGCGGCGGCAGGTAGTACTCCAGCGGCGCCGCGCCGAGCTCGACCGTCGTGATCACACGGTCACTCGCGGGGCCGCGCAACACCTTGGCGACACCGCGCCAGTCGCCGCGCTGCAGGCGCGGGCTGAGATTGACATCGATCGATACCGCCAGAAACGCGAGCGCGATCAGCGCCGCGAGCACCGCGCCGGCGCGTCCCGCCCGCCGCGCCGTGACGAGCACCGCGATCAAGGCGCTCACGGGAATCATCGCCGCTACGAGATTGCGGGGCGCGAGGTAGTCCAAGCCGAAGGCGAGGAGCACGATCGGGAGCAGCACCCCACAGGCCGCGAGCACGAGCGCGATCAGCGCGCCCCGCTCCTCGCGCGGCTCGAGCACGTTCCACAACCCCCATCCGACGCCGGCGAGAATCAGCAGCGCCACGAGCAGCTCGATGCCGTGCCCGAGCGGCTCGCCGGAGTAGCCCGTCAGGTAGTACTGCGGGATCGCCTGCAACCGGCTGGAGAGCGCCCACCGGCCGATCCACTGCGCGCCGTGACCGCCTTGGGAGGAGGCCAGCGGCAGCAGCGCGAACCCGACGAGGACCACCGCGCCGGACGCGAGCAGCGTGGCGCGCCGGCGGGCTCCGCCATGCAGGAGCAGCATCACGATCATCGGAGCAACGAGGAAAGCGGCGAAGTAGTGACTCAAGAGCGCCAGCGACGCGCTCACGGCGAAGGCCGCCAGGCGCCCCGGCGTCGGCCGGCGCTCGGCGCGCAGGAAGCAGAGCATCGCCAGCGCCACCATCAGCACGAACAGCGCGTAGGCGCGCGCCTCCTGTGAGTACCACACGAACAGCGGGTTCACAGCGACAAAGGCGGCGACCGCGATCGCCGTCGCACGGCGCCCGGACAGCTCGCGTCCGATTGCCCACGCGACCGGCACGGTCGCGACCCCGAACAGCGCCGAGGGCAGGCGCAGCGCGACCGCACCGGTTCCGAAGATCCGCGACCACCCCCAGATCAGCACGTACCAGAGCGGCGGCGTGTTCTCGGTGTGCACCACCGAGCGCAGCGTCGCCCCGAGACCGGCGTGGAGCACGTGTACCGGGGTGAACGCCTCGTCGTACCAAAAGCTCTGCAGCCCGAGGGTCGAGAACCGCAGCGCGGCGGCCAGGATCACCAGCGCCGCCAGCGGCCACCACCCGGGCAGCGCTCGCGCGCGTGCTGTCGCGGGGTGAGCACCGGCCGACGACGGGACCGTCGCACTCACTGGCTTGTTTCCGGCGATGCGCCTTCGGGACTTCCCGCGGCGCCCGCCGCGGCCTTGCCGCAGAACTCCGCCGGCGTCGCCGAGCCGAAGCAGCCATAGCGGAAGGCCGGCACGTCTTCGACCTTCGGCGGCAGGTACCAGCCGCCGCGCGCGGCGCGACGCCCGTCAACCACCGGCCCGGTCATCTGCAGGCACAGCTGGATCCGCTCTTTCGGAGGGCCTGGCGTCGTGTTGCCGCAGACCACATCTTTCGTCGTGTGGCCGAACAGGTCCTGTTCGGTGGACACGTTCTTGTAATCGTGGCCGGTGTACTCGCGCCACGTGCGCAGGTCCGCGTTCAGGCGATGGTTGACGTGCGTCTCCTGCACCACGTCGTTCACCGTCGCGACCGCCAGCAGCAGGCCCGCGAGGATCAGCAGCGTCACCTCTACCAGCCTGCGGCGGCCCGTACCCGGCGACTCCTTATCCCGCGGTCGCAGCCATTCCGGCAGGCGATTCCAGCGACTACCGTCGACGGGATTTGCGTCCTGGACGGGAGTCGCAGCGTCGCTCATTTGACCGGCACCAGCAGTGGGTCCAGCTGGTGGACGATGAATAGCGCCTGCACCGCCAGCGTCGCGGCGAGCAGACGACGGTCGCGCACGACCACCGCCAGCGGCAGCGACCACAGCGTGTACCACGGCAACAGCCATGTGCTCGTCACGGAGATCGCCAGCAGCGTCCAGCCGGAGGCCGCAACCCAGTCATAGCCCCGCCACGTGCGCCACAGGAGGTATCCCACGATCAGCACGAGCCCCCCCTTGAGCAGATCGTGGTCGATCGGGAACACGCCCGGCTTGCCAACCAGATGGGCGAGCTCGGTGGGGAAGCTGTCGGTCGAGACGAACGCCGCGTCGCGGTTCAGCGCGGCGACGAGGTCGATCCCGTGGATGCCGAACACGGCATAGCCGGTCAGCGCCGCGAGGGCGAGCGCGGCGAGCGCACCGAGGATCGGCGCGAGCTTACGCGACGACAGGATCATGAACGGCAGCAGCGCGGCGCCGGTCGCCTTGACGAGCGCGCCCCCGATCACCGCCGCGCCCGCCGGCGCTTCCCGTCCGGCGAACGCGAAGCTCACCGCGGCCATGATGAACAGGGTCATGATCAGATCGTTGTGGGCGCCGCCGAGGCCGTAGATCAGCCACAGCGGGTTCGCGCCCACCGCGAGCAGCGCACCCACCGGGTTGATCTTCCTCACCTTGGCGCAGCGCCAGGTGAGCGCGAGCGTCCCGAAGCTCGCGAGGAGAGCCTCGAGCTTCATACCCCACAGCGCCCCCTTCAACCCGAGCCCGCCGAGCGGATAGGAGAGCAACGTGTAGAGCGGGCCGTAGGCGGTGGCGACGTGCTTCCAGTCTTTCCCGACGTATTGGTAGACCGGGTCGTGGACGATCGCGATCGGCCCGTGCGTGTAGGGGTTGAGCCCATGCTCGACGCCCATCCGCGCGTAGGCGATGTAGCTGAACACGTCGGTCGAGATCAGGATCGGACCGGCGAACACGATCAGCTGCAGCGCTCCCACCAGCACGATCGCCCAGCGTTTCGAGATCCGCCCCGCGAGTCCCAGCAGCACCGCGTAGGCGCCGGTGAAGGCGAGCAGCGCGATCAGGAAGGTGCGATAGCCGAGGCGCACGCCGATGCCGCTCAGCCAGCCCGCGATCTGGGGCTGTTTGGGGATCAGCACCGAGTGCCCGACCGCCGCGTCGAGGACGATCTCGGCGGTGGCGGCGACGAGCACGAGCGTGC
>DASRKZ010000147.1:0-3001 GCA_035648675.1 Solirubrobacteraceae bacterium | reverse complement strand
GGGGGACGGGGGCGGCGACGATCAAGTCCCACCACAACGTGGGCGGTCTGCCGGACGATCTGAAGTTCGAGTTGGTGGAGCCGCTGAGGGCGCTGTTCAAGGACGAGGTGCGCGCCGTGGGCGCCGAGCTGGGGCTGCCCGAACGACTGGTCTGGCGCCAGCCCTTCCCGGGGCCGGGTCTGGCGATCAGGATCGTGGGGGGCGAGGCGACGAAGGAGCGGCTGGATGTGCTGCGCGAGGCCGACAGCATCCTGCAGGAGGAGATCCGCAAGGCGGGGCTGTACCGCGAGCTGTGGCAGTCGTTCTGCGTGCTGCCGGACGTGCGCACGGTGGGCGTGCAGGGAGATGAGCGCACCTACGGCTACGTGGTCGTCATCCGTGCCGTCACCAGCGATGATGCGATGACGGCCGACTGGGCGAGGCTGCCGTACGACCTGCTGGAGACGATTGCCTCGCGGATGATCAACGAGCTGCGTGAGGTCAACCGCGTGGTGCTGGACATAACGAGCAAGCCGCCGGGAACGATTGAGTGGGAGTAACTGAGGTAGTCTTCGGGGGAGGCGAGTGAGCGCAGTTATTCGGACAACGTTGTAGGAACCGGCCTCGACAGCCGGCAACGTCCCGAGGGAGAACGACTTCGCCTATGATGTGCCCCGCGCCGCGCGCTATCGCGTGGCCTTTTTTACGCTATGACCCCCTCTACATCGACACCATCGGCAAAGACATACGTGGCCAAGCCCACCGACCGCGAGCGCGACTGGCTGGTGGTGGACGCGAACGGCAAGACGCTGGGCCGGCTGGCGACGCAGATCGCGGACGTGCTGCGGGGTAAGCGCAAGCCCGAGTACACCCCGCACATCGATACGGGCGACTTCGTCGTGGTGATCAACGCGGAGAAGATCGCCGTGACGGGGAACAAGCGCAAAGACAAGCGCTACTACCGCCACTCCGGCTATCCCGGCGGACTGCGCTCGAGAACGTTTGAGGAAATGCTGGCGCGACGCCCCGAGGAGATCATCAGGCTGGCCGTGAAAGGCATGATGCCTCGTAATCGCCTGGCACGGAGACAGATCACGAAGCTCAAGATCTACGCCGGCCCCGAGCACCCGCATGTAGCCCAGAAACCGCAAACTTTGGAGATCGAGGCCTGATGGCCGACGAAGAGGACACGCAGGAGACCCCCGCCGAGGTGGAGCCCACAGAGGAGCAGGAGGCGCCGATCGCCGAGGGACACGCCGTCCCGACGGAGGACGCGATGGAGATCGCGGGCTCGGCCGAGGACGCCGCGCTGGAGGCCGCGCAGGAGCACGCCGAGGCGGAGGTCGTCGAGGAGGCTGTCGCCGAGGCCGTGGCCGAGGAGGTCCTCGAGGAGGCCGTCGCCGAGGAGATCGTTGAGGAGATTGTCGAGGAGGCCGTCGCTGAGGAGATCGCCGAGGAGATCGTCGCGGAGGCCATCGAGGAGGTCGTCGCGGAGGAGATTCTCGAGGAGGCCATCGAGGAGATCGTCGCCGAGGAGATCGTCGCCGAGGTCGAGGTCGAGGCCGAGGTCGAGTTGGAGGAGGAGATCGAGGAGGAGGCCACCCCGCGAGTGAAGCCGGCGGTGCCTGGCGCGCACCTCGAGGTCGACATCGTCCCGGAGGGCGCCGATCCCTTGGGGCGTGGCGAGGCTTACGAGGACCCGTATGCGATCGACGGCGAGGAGTCTGAGCAGTCCGGCGAGGGACAGGGCGAGCAAGAGGAGACCCTGAGCGAGCCGATCGCTACGGCGGCGATCGATCTGGCCTCGGGCGCGCGGTACCGCGCGACGGGCAAGCGTAAGACGGCGGTCGCGCGGGTGACGCTGCGACCGGGGAGCGGCACGTATCTCGTGAACGGGCGGACGCTCGAGCAGCACTTCCCGCGTGTGACCCAGCAACGGAACATCCGTCAGCCGCTGGAGACGGTGGGGTATCAGGAGCGCATGGACGTCGTAGCGCGGTTGCACGGCGGCGGCATCTCCGCCCAGGCCGGGGCGCTGCGCCACGGTGTCTCGCGTGCGCTGCTGGAGGCCGACCCGAACCTACGCGGCGAGCTGAAGCGTCGCGGCTTCCTGACGCGCGATTCGCGCGCGAAGGAGCGGAAGAAGGCCGGGTTGAAGAAGGCGCGTAAGCGTCCGCAGTTCTCGAAGCGCTAGCGACGGAGCGATCGGTGCCCCACCCACCCGCATGACCCGCAAGCTGTTCGGAACCGACGGCGTGAGGGGAGTGGCCGGCGGGTTGCTCACAGCCGAGTTGGCGCTCGGCCTTGCGCGCGCCGCCACACGCAAGACGGGCGTGGAGCGCCCGCAGGTGCTGATCGTGCGCGACACGCGTGAGTCGGGTGAGATGCTCGAGGCCGCCGTCGCGGCCGGTGTGAGCGCCGCGGGCGGAGATGCCCTGCTGGGCGGGGTGTTGCCGACGCCGGCCGCGCCACTCTTGATCGGTCGCTACGGCTTCGACCTGGCGGTGGTTCTGTCGGCGTCGCACAATCCGTATGAGGACAACGGGATCAAGTTCTTCGCGGGCGACGGGTACAAGCTGTCCGACGAGAGCGAGCTGGCGATCGAGCGGGAGCTGGAGCGGGCCGCAGGCGCCGCGGGAGGCGCCGTCGAGGATCCGAGCGGCAATGGCTCGGCAGACCGGTCGGCCGACGCGGCGCCGACGCCGAGTGCTCCTCCGGCGATTGGTCGCGTGCGCCAGTTGAGGGGCGCGGGTGAGGACTACCTGCGCGAGCTGCACGGGCATTTTGCGGAGCTCGACCTGGGTGGCTTGGACGTGCTGCTGGACTGCGCGAACGGCGCCACACATCACGTGGCGCCGGAGATCTTTCGGCGGCTGGGCGCGAAGGTGAGCGTGATCGCCGATCGCCCGGATGGGCGCAACATCAACGCCGGTTGCGGCTCGACGGCCACCGAGCTGCTGAGTCGGGCCGTCGTCGAGCACGGAGCGGATCTGGGCCTCGCCCTCGATGGCGACGCCGACCG
>DASRKZ010000146.1:0-2742 GCA_035648675.1 Solirubrobacteraceae bacterium | reverse complement strand
GAGCACGCGCCCGTCTCGCGCGGTGGGGGGCGGACCGCAGGGCTCGCGGAGGTTTGCGCGGCTCGCGGTGGACTACGCCGACGATACCGATCGCTGTATGCGTGTGATCGCGGAGCTGACCGAGGAGTACGAACGCTACGTCGAGAGCGAGCACGCCATCTGTCCGGACTGCCCGGTCGTGCGCTCAGGACCGTTCGTCGTGCACACGATGCTGGAATGGAAGGCGATCTACGGGGATGGGCGCCTGGATCACTGGACTGTGGACGACATCCACTCCTACCTGCTCGAGCACTTCCCGCGCAAGGTGTCAGCCGACCGCGAGCTGCTGGCAGACACGCCGACGTGCGTACGCGACTTCGTCTACTTCATGTCTGATCGCGGCACCCTCGCCGGCGAGGACAGCCGCGTGCTGGCGGATGCGGCAGAGGAAGTGTTCGACGAGTTCCTCGCGCCAATCGCGACCGTCGCAACTGGGGGCTCGCCAAGCGGACGCTGAATGGCGGAGCCGCCATCCTGGATGAGGAGGAGGACGAGGAGGACCGCTCCATGCACTTGGCCACGTTGCCAGCCGTTGGCGTCGAGTCACTCCGCACCGCTGCGAGCGGCAATGGCCAGAGCGCTGCGGCGCGCCGCAAGCGCAAGGCCGTCCGGGCGGCGCGCCGACGCACCCGGCGCTGAGCGGCTTCGTCTATCCCCGGACTGCAGCATCCGCCCGCCAGGCCTCGAGTGCGCGCTCGACGTCGTTACGCACACGTTCTCGTGCCTCGGCCCGGTCAACGCCTGCCATCAGCAGCTCGTCGTAATCGGTGTCCTCATGCCGAATCGAGGCGATCACCGCGAGCTCGACCGCCTCAACCTGCAGGGCCTGCCCCGCGGCGGTGCGTCCTACTCGCCCGCTGCCGCGCGCGGCAGCGCGATGAGCGATCGCCTGCGCGCGCGGAGAGGGACAACCTGGGAACAGCTCCTTGATCTGGGCGGCGAAGCGCGTCACGAGATCCGCGTCTTCGTCGGCTCGTCTGAGCCGGTCGCGCTCACGACGACGGCTGCGCGCGTCCTCATCGACCAAGCACTGCCGCTCGGCGGCAGCGAGCGCATCCTCCTCCACCAGGATGCCCTGGCGCTCGTAGCGCTTGCGCGCACGACTGAAGCGCACGACAACCGCAGACAACGTGCTGGCCGCCTTCGCCTGCCGCGTCAACGCGGCATCGCCCGCAGCTAGGAAGACGAGGTGATCCATCTCCGCACAGGCCAGGCATAGCGGCCCCGGTCCTTCCATGATCAAAAGCCCGCCCGTTCCCTCGCAGGCGGCGCACGTCCAGTCACGGATCGGCGAGATCACCACGAGCTCCGGCGGTTTGCCCTGGCGCTCGGTGAGCCTCTCGCGCTTGCGCTCCGAGAGGCCGGGCGAGACCCAGTGCGTGCGGTAGGCACGCTCGATGCTCGGCTTGCCGCTCTTGCTGAACCGCAACTGCGCGCGTCCTCGTGAGCGGGCCACATACGCGGTCTCGGAGGGCTTCAGGCCCCGCCGGCGAGCCCAGATCCGCAAGCACCGCATGGCCGTTGAGATCTTGCTCAGGTTGGCCGTCACCACCCTCTCCAGGTAGGGCGTGCGGCCCTGGCGCCACGCCTGCTCGCTGGATGGTGCAAGCCAGCCCAGGCCGAGGAAGATATCGATCGCGGTGACGAACCCCCGCTCCGAAAGCGCGGCCTCGGCAACCGTCCTCACACGCTCTTCCAGTCGCTTGTCGTTCATCGACAGGGGCGCACGCTAGCGTCTGGCGCGCTGAACGGCAAACCCTCCCGCTGCGTAACTCCGTGGACCGCCTTACCAACCCCGCTCGGACGTTGTCAAGGCCGGGAGAGAAACAAAGTACCCGCCACTCCCGGTCGAGCTCTTCATCGCGGCTTCTCATGGGCCGAGGGAGGCGATTGAGGTGACGAGGATGCCGTCTGGTCGTGTGTAGGTGGGGGTGTCCGCGACGATGACGAGTAGGGCGCCGCATGCGGCGTTTGTGGCGGGGGAGAGCTTTTCCTTGAGGGCGAGCAGGTGGCGGGCTGCCTCGTCCACTCGGTGGTGTCCGAGCTTGATCTCGGCTGCGAGCCAGCGTCCGTCTGCCGCCTCGACGATCGCGTCGATCTCGAGCCCCTTGTTGTCGCGGTAGAAGCGGACCTCAGCGCGATGTGGCTGGGCGTAGACGCGCAGGTCATGGGTGGCCTGTGACTCGAAGAGGAATCCGGCGAGCTCGATCTCAGGGCCCAGGAGCCGCTGCGGCGTGGCGCCGAGGGCCGCGACTGCAAGCGAGGGGTCGGCGAGGTGACGCTTTGGTGTCGCCGCGAGTCGCACTCGCGAACGCAGTTGTGGCTTCCAGCTCGGCTGGTCCTCGATCAAGAAGAGCCGCCCGAGCACGCGCAGGTAGTCGTGCAGGGTGGTCTCGCCGAGTGGTTTCTCTGCTGCGCGAGCGATCGTCCGCAGGCTCGCGTTGGTCGCGACGTTGCGGGCGTAGGAGGCAAGCAGACGCCGGACTCCGTCGGGATCACGCCGGGCCCCGTCGACGCGAGGGACGTCCGCATGGACGATCATGTCGAGGTAGTCGGCATTCGCTTCGAGGGCGTCGGCCGGCGTGAGGGTGAGGTTGTCCGGCCATCCGCCGATCGAAAGTGCCTCGATCGTCTCGGTTACGCTCAGCCTGTGTGGCTTGGCCTCAGCGGGGGAGCCATCGAGGAGTCCGCCCACCGAGACGG
>DASRKZ010000145.1:0-2272 GCA_035648675.1 Solirubrobacteraceae bacterium | reverse complement strand
CGGATCGATGATCGTCGGATCATCGACGGTGTCCCAGCCCCGCTGATCGGGGCCGTGGTAGACGAGGGCTTTCATAGCTTTCTCCTAGTTTTGTGTTGGCAACCCGAATACGCGCGCCTGTTGGCGCCCGGAGCTGGTGGTCTTCAGGCGTACCGCCATAGCCTTGGCGTCGGCGCCAGTCGGGAAGACCGGCGGCACGCGGGAGAGGAGGCGAGACTCCTCCGTTCGTGTGCGCCCTCCAATGCCACCAGTCGGTACGCCCAGTGCCATCCGCGGATGTGCGCGCATCACCTACGTAGTCGGCCGCACCCGATGCTCATCCGTCGTTACGCGCGGCCGCGCTGCCCGGCCCGTCGCGGGCGTCGGGGATCGCAGACCGCGCCCGCCGCCGACGAGCTTCGTCGTGGCGATTGGGTCGGTCGGCTCGCTTCGCAGAGAGGGTCGGTGGTACGAGCTCCTATTGGCGGCCGGAGATCCGACGGCGCGGGCGCTCGTGGGTGGTCCAGCGCGAGGCACGGTGGTGTATCCAGCGCTCGCGGTCCGGGAGCGGGCGCGCGATCGGAGGGCCGTGTGGCCGGACACGGTAGAAGCGCCGCTTGCCGAGCTCGACGAGCACGAGGTAAATCAGGATCATCGCCGCGAGCGCGCCGAGGAATGCGGCGGGCAGCGCGGTGAAGCCAAGGACGTGAGCGAGGGGGGAGAAGGGCAGCGCGATGCCGATCGCCACGCAGATCGTGGTGGCAACGGCGAGTGGCGCGCTGGGTCTGCTGCGGAAGAACGGGACGCGGCGGGTGCGGATCGCGAAGATCACCAGGCTCTGTGTCGCGAGGGACTCGACGAACCAGCCGGACCGAAACAGCGGGGCGTGGGCGTTGAAGACCCAGATCATGATGCCGAACGTGGCGAAGTCGAAGATCGAGCTGATCGGACCGAAGAAGATCATGAAACGGCGGATGAACAGGGTGTCCCAGTGAGCAGGACGCTGGAGCTGCTCCTCGTCGACGTTGTCGGTCGGGATCGTCATCTCGCTGGCGTCGTAGAGCAGGTTGTTGAGCAGGATCTGCGTTGGGAGCATCGGCAGGAAGCTCAGGAACAGCGAGGCGCCGCCGGCGCTGAACATGTTCCCGAAGTTCGACGAGGTGCCCATCAGCACGTACTTGATGGTGTTGGCAAAGATGCGCCGCCCCTCGACGATCCCGGTCGCGAGGATCTCGAGGTCCTTGTCGAGCAGCACGATGTCGGCGGCGTCCTTGGCCACATCCGTCGCGGTCTGCACCGAAATCCCGACGTCCGCATCGTGCAGGGCGACCGCGTCGTTGACGCCATCGCCGAGGAATCCGACCGTCGAGCCCAGTGAACGCTGGGACTTGATGATCCGCGACTTCTGCTCCGGAGTGACGCGCGCGAAGATCGTCGTCGCTGGCAGTGCGGCGGCGAGCTGCGTGTCGTCGAGCTGGTCGAGTTGGGCGCCGGTGAGCGTCCCGTCGACTGCCAGGCCGATGTCGCTGCAGACCTTCTCTGCGACGCGGTCGTTGTCGCCCGTGATGACCTTCACCTGCACGTCGAGGCGCCTGAGACGATCGAGCGCCCCGCGGGCATCTGCCTTTGGGCGGTCGACGAAGGTAAGGAAGCCTGCGAGGTCCAGGTCGCGCTCGTCCTCGGCGTTCAGGGTCGCGCGGTCCGCGGCGGTGCGCGTCGCGACTGCGATCACGCGGCTGCCTGCTGCGAACTGGCGATCGAGCACGGCCTGCGCCGCGGGCGGGACGTTCGCGCAGCGCGCGAGCACCGTCTCGGGCGCGCCCTTGACGATCACCTGCCGCCTGCCGTCCTCCTCGACGAGGATCGATGCCAGGCGCCGCTGGTAGTCGAAGGGAAGGGCGGCCAGGCGCCGAGCGCGCGCGGTGCCGGCGGCGCCAGCGCCGGGAGCCGCCCACAGCGCCTGATCGAGCTGGTTGCCGCCGATCACGTGCCCGTTGGAGAATGTCGCGTCGTTACAGAGCAGCCCGGCGCGCAGGACCGCATCCGATGGCTGACCGTCGGCGTCCATCGCCGCGGAGAACGTGATGCTGCCCTCGGTCAGCGTGCCGGTCTTGTCGGTGAATAGCACGACGATGTTGCCGAGGTCCTCGATGCTCACCAGTCGCTTGACCACCACCTTGCGCTCAGCCAACCGCTTGGCGCCGGTCGAGAGACTGATCGTCACGATTGCCGGCAGCAACTGGGGAGTGAGGCCGACGGCGATCGCCAGGGCAAAGAGCACGGACCCCAGCAG
>DASRKZ010000144.1:0-15234 GCA_035648675.1 Solirubrobacteraceae bacterium | reverse complement strand
CAACCGGCGCCTCCTCCACCTCCACCAGCCGCTCCTGCGCAACCGCCGCCGCCATCCCGAACCTCCTGGTCGTGTGCCCCTGCCCCAGGAATCCTCTTAAACGCCGCGGACGGACCCGCGGTTACTGACCCACGCTCCTAGAGGGTGGTGCAGCCGGCCGGAAGCCGGCGAGCCGGGGTGGGTGGGTCCCCATTCTTCCAGTCAGTCGCCTTCTCCCAGGGCCGGGCGAGCTTCAGCGCGGACAGGATCGCGCGCGTCGCGGGCGAGCGGTTGAGCGTGTAGAAGTGGACGCCTGGCGCGCCGGCGGCTAGCAGCTCGGCGCACTGGAGGGTGGCGTAGGCGACGCCGAAGTCGAGCACCGCCTCGGGATGCTCGGCGCGCGCCTGCAACTCGCCGCGCAGACCCTCGGGGATCGAGGCGCCGCACCTCGAGGCCATCCGCTCGACCTGGCCGGCGTGGGTGATCGGCATGATCCCGGGGATGATCGGCACCTCGATCCCCGCCGCACGCGCGCGCTCGATGAAGTCGAAGTACAGCGCGTTGTCGAAGAACAGCTGGGTGATCAGGAAGTCCACGCCGGCCTTCACCTTCTCCGCCAGGTAGGCCAGATCGGCCGCGGGACTGACCGCGTGGATGTGCGTCTCCGGGAAGCAGGCGGCGCCGATCGCAAATGGGTAGTCGGCGCGGATCAGCCGCACCAGCTCGTGTGAGTACTCCAGGCCCCCCTCCGTCTTCTCCCACTGCTCCTGACCGGCCGGCGGGTCGCCGCGCAGCGCGAGCACGTTGTCGATCCCCGCGGCGAGCATCTCGTCGAGCGTCCCCTCCAGCTCCCCCACGGTCGCCCCGACGCACGTGAAGTGGGCCATCGCCTCCAGCCCGTACTCCTCGCGGATGCGCTTGACGATCTCGATCGTCTTCGTTCGCGTCGAGCCGCCCGCGCCGTAGGTGACCGACACGAACGACGGCTCCAGCTCGCGCAGCTCGGCGAGGGCCGCGTACAGGTTGTGCTCCCCCTGCTCGGTCTTCGGCGGGAAGAACTCGAACGAGAATGAAGGAGGCCCACCCGCCCCGGACGGGTCCGGGTCCGGGTCCTGACCGGCGAGAATCTGGTCGATGCGCATCAAATGATCGTATGCGACCGGCCGCTGACGGACCTCAGGAGCCCTCGGCCGCCGCCCAGCGCTCGGGCTCTCCGGGGACCCGCCGGGCGCGACCGGTCACCTCGAGGTGGCGCAGCATCGCCAACGTCTCGGTCAGCAGCCACTGGGCGGTGAGTGGAGAGAGCGCGGGGCCATGGACGCGCGGAAGGATCTCAAACGCGGTCAGCGGCTCCCCCGCCTCGATCGCGGTCAGGATCTTTGCCAGATGCTCGGCGACGAGCTCGCGGTTGCCTTCGATGTGGGCGTGCACGTCGGTGAAGGTGCGTCCATGACCGGGGAGACACAGGCGTGGGTCCAGCGCCTCCACGAGATCGAGCGAGCGCAGGAATTCGCCGACGGGATCGGGGGAGTAGCCAAAGTCGAAGAACGGCGAGATGCGACCGAGCAGGTGGTCACCGGAGATCAGCAGCCGGCGCTCGGGTCCGAACAGGCAGACATGCGAGGGGGCGTGACCGGGCGTCTCGTGGACGGTCCACGGGCCGAGGTCGGTCTCGATGACAACCCCTGGAAGCAGATCGCGAGCGGGCTCGATCACAGCGGCGATTCCCGATTCGCGCGTGCCGCGCTCGGCGGCATAGCGGCGCAGCGGCTCCTCCGGCACACCGCTCTGACGCGCGACCTCCAGGCGACGGTCGATCGCGGCGCCGGGATCCTCGGCCCAGGTCTTCATGTGCGCGTGGTTGGGGTGCATCCACAACTCGCAGCCGGCGCGCTCCACGACCGAGGCGGCCTGACCGTAGTGGTCGGAGTGGGCGTGCGTGCAGACCACCAGGCGCACGTCCTCGAGCTTCAGATCGCACATCGCGAGCGCCCGTTCCAGGTGCGCGAGCGAGCCGGGCTGGTGCATCCCGGTGTCGAACAGCACCACCCCGTCGCCCGCGGCAACCGCCCACGCGTTGCAGTGGGGAACACCCGGCCAAGGCAGCGGCAGACGCAGCCGGTAGACGCCGGGCAGCACACGTTCGCCCCGCCCCAGCTCGGGCTTACGGATTGCCTCGGCCACGGGCAGGGAGACTAGACTACGTATCTTCGGCAGCGTCGCCAAAGGGAGAAGGAAGATGGCTGAGGAGGAGAGCGCCAGCGAGGCGGCCACGAAGGTGCAGGAGGTTGCGGCGAATGTGCGCCAGGCGGCGACGCGGCGCAAGCGCATCACGGGCAGCGAGGCGGAGACGGTGACGCGCCGGTACTTCGAGGCGATCGGTGCGCACGACGTCGACGGCGCCGCCGCGATGTGGGCGCCGGACGGTCGCGAGGACGTGCGCGGCCAGGGGCTGTTCATCGGCCCCGAGGGCCTCCGCGAGTTCATCGGCAACCTCGTCGAAGCGATCCCCGATCTAGGAGTGGAGGTCCTCTCGACGACGACCGAGGACGACCGCTGCGCGGTGCACTGGCGCTTCAGCGGCACCTTCGCCGGACCGAGCTCGTTCAACGGGATCGCCCCCACCGGAGACCGGATGGAGCTCGAGGGCGTCGACGTGCTGAGCGTGCGCGACGGGCTGATCCAGTCAAACGACGCCTTCACCGACACGATGGCGGTGCCCCGCCAGATCGGGATGATGCCGCCGCTGGGCTCCTCCGCCGAGCAGCGCCTGACGGGCGCCTTCAACCTCAAGACACGCCTCACCGCGAGCCTCGGAGCGGGCGAGGCCGAGCTCCTCGCCACGGGCGTCTGGGTCCTCCAGGGACAGCCGGGGCGCTGCAACGTGTTCCTGATCGAGAACCTCGGCGAGGAGGGCGGCGTGACGCTGTTCGACGCGGGCGCGCGCACGATGACGCGGGCGGTGGCGAGCGCGGGCGCCAAGCTCGGAGGCATCCGTCGAGTCGTGCTCAGCCACGGCCACACCGACCATCGCGGCACGGCGCCCGCTTTGGGAGCGCCCGTCCTGTGTCATCCCGACGAGGTGCAGGACGCGGAGGGGAGCGGCGGCTTTCGCTACTGGCCGGCCGACCTCGCGGGACTACCGCCGGGGGCCCGTCAGGTTCAGAAAGTGCTCCACCGCTACGCCTGGGACGGCGGCCCGGTAAAGATCTCAGGCACAGTCCGGGAGGGCGATCAGGTGGAGGGCTTTCAAGTGGTCCACCTCCCCGGCCACGCCCCCGGGCTGATCGGGCTGTGGCGCGAATCCGATCGCCTGGCGCTGGTGAGCGACTGCTTCTACACGCTCGACATGTGGGGACGCAGCTGCCCCGCGAGCGTGCCCGCGGACACCTACAACTACGACACCTCGCAGGCGCGCGAGAGCATCCGCAAGCTCGCGGAGATGGAGCCCGCCGCCGCATGGGCGGGACACGCGAAACCGATCACCGGCGACGTACGCGGGCAATTGCTGAAGGCCGCGGGCCGGCGGGACAGGGCGCCGTCCACCGCGGACGGAGCGCCATCCACCGCGACGCCCGGCCCTTCCTGAGTCCAGGCGCGTGGGTAAGCGCAACCGCCGCCGCACCTCCGAGGATGGTCCTCGCCCGGAGAAGCCGGTGGCTCCGAGCAGCGACTACACCGACGCGTACGGCGCCACGCTGACCCTCCGTGGCGCGCTCAGCCCCGCCACGCGGCGCGACTACGCACAGGTCCTCACCGGCGCCGGTGGACGGCCTTCCGATACTCAAGAGGACGCCTGGCAGCGGGCGGTCGAGCTCCTATTCGAGCGGCTCGCGGTGCGCTGGGTGATCGCGGGCGCACCGATCGAGCGCCAGCGCGAGCTATTGATGCGCTTCCGCGTCGCCTCCACCGAGGAGCGCGCCTGGATACGAATGGTTCTCCGCGAGCACCTCGCGGAGAACTTCCCCGACGTCCAGGCTCCATAAACGTCAAGGCTGATCCGCGAGCAGCTCCAGGCGGGGACCGTGCGGGCGCGCAGCCGAGACGAAGCGCGCGGTGGAGGGGCTCAGCACGAACTCGGCGATCTCCCCTCCCTCGCAGCGCACCTCCAAACGCCGTCCTCCCTCATGCACGGCGATGACCATTCCCAACTCGAAGCCGCCGCCGAAGTGCGCGATACGCGCGTGTGCGCCTACCGTCGGAAGGCGTCTGGAGGGACCGAGCATGGGAAGGATGGTACGAGCGCCGCGCCCTGCCGCCGCGACCGATACCTTGCGACGGATGCGCCGCACCAAGATCGTCGCCACCATCGGACCGGCCTCCCGCGAGCCGGAGACTTTGCTGCGCATGGTCGAGGCCGGGATGGACGTGGCGCGGCTGAACTACTCGCACGGCACGCTCGACGAGCACGCCGAGACGGTGCATCGCGTGCGCGACGCGGCGGGGCGCGCCGGGCGCCCCGTGGCGATCCTCCAGGACCTGCCCGGCCCCAAGCTGCGCATCGGCCCACTACGGGAGGACGTCGTCGAGCTGAAGCCCGGCGATCGCGTCACATTCGCCTGCGGTCCAGGCGAGAGCCTCGGTGACGCCCGGCGCATGAGCATCACCTGGCCGGGGCTCGCCGATGCCCTGGAGCCGAGCGCCGTCCTGTACCTGGCCGACGGCTCGGTGCGCCTGCGCGTCTCCGAGGTCCGCTCGGGCGCGAGCGAGGTCGAAGCGGAGGTCGAGGTCGGGGGCGCCGTGGCCTCACGTCAGGGGCTGAACATCCCCGGGCCGATCGACGCGCTGCCGTCGGTGCCCGAGGAGGATCTCGAGCTACTGCGCCACGGCGAGTCGATCGGCGTGGACATGGTCGCGCTGTCGTTCGTGCGTCGCCCCGAGGACGTTGAGTTCGTGCGCGCCCACACGCGCCTGCCGCTGATCGCGAAGATGGAGAAGCCCGAGGCGGTCGAACGCGCCGAGGAGATCCTGAAGGCGGCCGACTGCGTGATGGTGGCGCGTGGCGACCTCGGCATCGAGCTGCCGATCGAGCAGGTCCCACTCGCCCAGAAGAAGCTCCTGAAACTGGCCGGTTGGATGGCGCGACCGTCGATCACGGCCACGCAGATGCTCGACTCGATGGTCACCTCCTCGCGCCCCACACGCGCCGAGGTGGCAGACGTGGCGAATGCGATCCTCGACGGCACCGACGCGGTGATGCTCTCCCAGGAGACCGCGATCGGCGCCTACCCTGTGGGCGCGGTGGAAATGATGGCGGCGGTCGCCGTGCAGGCGGAGTCGATCGCGCCGTACGAGGATTGGAACACCTCGCGTGTGCGCCGGACCGACGCCGACACCGCATACACCGTCGCGCACAACCTCTGTCTGGCGGCGCGCGAGCTGAACCTCGACGCGCTGATCGTGCCGACGCTGTCGGGACGCTCCGCCCGCCTCGTCTCCGCGCACCGTCCCACCGTGCCGATCTATGCGCTCTCGCCGGGCAAAGAGACGGTGCGTCGTTGCTGTCTGATGTGGGGCGTGCAGGCGGCGTCGATGCGCCGCCACGAGACGACCGAGGCCCTGATCGCCGACGCCGCGCGCCGCGTGGTGGAGCTCGGTTGGTGCGAGCCGGGACAGCGAGTGGGGATCACCGCCGGACTTCCCTCGGGGCGCCCGGGCACGACGAGCCTCGTCCAGATCCAGGTGCTCTGACCCTCTTGCCTCCGGCCGACGCCTCGGCGCAGGTGACCGAGCCCTCGAGCGCGCCCAGCCGTCAAGGCGTGGTGCTGGCCGCGCTGATCCTCGTCGCGGCGGTCGCCAACCTCAACCTCGCCGTCGCGAACACGGCGCTACCCGACATCGGCAAGACGTTCAACGCCTCACAGACGGCGCTCGACCTCGTCGCGGTCGGCTACTCGCTCGGCCTCGCCGCCTCGGTGCTCTACCTGGGCGCGCTCGGCGATCGCTACGGACGCAAGCTGATGCTCGTGCTGGGCACGTCCTTGGCGATCCCCGCCTCGATCCTCGCCGCGAGCGCCTCCAGCGTCGGGATCCTGATCGGCGCCCGCATCTTCGGCGGGCTGGCGGCCGGCATGGCCTACCCGACGACGCTCGCGCTGATCACCGCGCTGTGGTCGGGACCGGGACGCACGAAAGCGATCGCGCTGTGGTCGGGCATCGGCGCCTCGATGTCGGCGCTCGGCCCGCTGCTTTCAGGAGCACTACTCGAGCATCACGCCTGGGGCTCGGTGTTCCTGATCACCCTGCCGCTCGCGGCGGTGGCTGTGGTGATGGCGATCCTGGTGGTCCCGAGCCACGTCAACGAGACCTCGGACCCGGTCGACAACCTCGGCGGAATTCTGTCGATCGTGGCGATCGCCGGGATCGTGCTGGCGATCAACTTCGCGCCGGTCCCCAACAAGGGTACGGTGGCGATCTGGCTGGCGGTGGTGGCGATCGTCGCGCTGGCCTGTTTCTATCTGCGCCAGCGACGGACCAGGTTTCCGCTGTTCGACCTACAGGTGGCCGCGCGCCGCATCTTCTGGGTCGCGGCGCTGGGCGGGATCGTCGTGTTCGGCAGCCTGATGGGGGCGATCTTCGTGGGTCAGCAGTTCCTCCAGAACGTGCTCGGTTACTCCACGCTCGACGCCGGGGCATCGATCCTGCCGGCGGCCTTCCTGATGGCAGCGATCGCGCCGCGTTCGGCCAAGCTGGTGGAGACGCGCGGGGCGAGGTTCACGCTGCTCCTCGGCTACTTCTTCTGCCTGCTCGGGTTTCTCACGATGCTGCTGCTGTGGAAGGCCGGCATCCCCTATTGGAAGGTGGCACTCGCCTACTGCTTCATGGGAGTCGGCGTCGGCCTCGCCGGCACCCCCGCCTCGCGCTCGCTGACGGGGTCTGTCCCGGTCAAACGTGCAGGCATGGCGTCAGGAACCGCCGACCTTCAACGTGACCTCGGCGGCGCGATCATCCAGTCGATCATGGGCGCGCTGCTGACCGCGGGTTTTGCGACGGCCGTGTCGAAGGCGATCGCCTCGGCGCCGAACAAGTCGCTGATCACGAACAACGTCCAGAACGCGCTCACCAAGTCCTTCTCGAGCGCCGAATCGGTTGCCAATCAGTACCCGCACTATGCAAGCGCGATCACGGCGGCCGCGAGATCCTCATTCGTGTCAGGGTCCGACTGGTCCTACGTGGCGGGCATCATCGCGGTCGTCTTCGGCGCCGCGCTGATCTTCTTCCTGTTCCCGGGCAAGCAGGACGAGCTGCGACTGCTGGCCGAGTATCAGGCTCAGGACACCGCGCCGACACCGCTGCGCCCGTAGAACTCGGCCTCCTCGCGGCCCAGCTCGGTCACCGGCTCCTCGCCATACACCCACTCGCGCGCGATTCTGTGCCAGTTGGCCGTCGCCCGCAGCTGGCTGATCACGGCGAGCGTCAGGACCTCCAGGCGCCGGCCGAAGAGATGATCGGGGGGCAGCGACTCGTGGCGCATCGTCGCGAAGTGTCGTGAGCGCGGATCGCTCATCTGGATCAAGACCTCGGTGGCGATCTCCGGCTCGAGCTTGATCTCCTTGTCGTGGGTGTACCACCAGGTCATGTCGTCGACCATCGCCAGCGCCTTCTCCTCGGGGTAGTACTTGGGGTCGCCGATCCAGCCGTGCTTGTACATGTGCTCGACCAGCTCCCCCGCGCGCCGCTCGATCGCCAGGCGCTGGGCCTCCAGCTCGAACTCGGCAGCCTCCGCCGAGATCGTCTTGAACAGCCCGAAGTCGAGGAAGGCCATGCGGCCGTCGTCGAGCAGCAGGCAGTTGCCCGGGTGCGGGTCTCCCGAGAACTGGTGGTGGCGGTACATGCAGCCGAAGTAGAAACGAAAGATGATCTCGCCGATCTGGTCGCGCTCGGCCTGCGGGAGCCCCTTCATCTCCTCGAAGCCACGGCCCTCCACGAAGTCGCTGACGATCACCCGTTCGCGCGAGAGGCCGCTCACGACGTCGGGCACGACGATGAACGGGTGACCCTTGTAGATGCGAGCGATGCGCCGCTGGTTCTGCGCCTCCAACTCGTAGTCGAGCTCCTCCTCGATGCGATCGCGGATCTCCCCCGCCAGCGCCTTCGCGTCGAGCCCCGGCGCGGCCCGCGTCATCAGCCGCATGATCATCCCGAGGTTCTGCATGTCCGCACGCACCGCGGAGGCGACGCCCGGGTACTGGACCTTCACCGCCACCTCGCGGCCGTCCTCGCGGAGGGTCGCCCGGTAGACCTGGCCGATCGACGCCGCCGCGACCGGCTCCTCCTCGAAGGACTCGAACAGCTCCTCGATCGACTCTTCGAGGTCGTCCTCGATCACGCGCCGCATCTGCTTGAAGGACACCGTCGGCGCCGCGTCGCGCAGCTTCCCCAGCTCGCGCTGGAACTCCTCACGGTGCTCCTCCGGGACCAGCCCGACATCGAGGAACGACATCACCTGCCCGAGCTTCATCGCCGCGCCCTTCATCGTGCCCAGCGCCGCCACGATCTGCTTCGCCGTCTCCAGCTGACGCCTTGCCATCGCCGCTTCGGAGGCCTCCTCGCCCCGCGTGGTGTTCGCGGCGCGGGTCCCGAACTGCTTCACGGCCTCGCTCGCCGCGAGTTTGCCGACGGTCGCGGTGCGTCGCACACGGGAGGTTGGGATCTTTTTGCTCTCGCGTGCCATCTGCCCGTGATGTTAGGGCTACGCCCGACCGCGACCGCGACCGCGACCCAGCGATCAAGCGGCGGGCTGCACCCTCGACCCCGGCACGATGTCATCGGACCCGTCAACCCAGCGCACCCAGGCCTTCTTACCGCCGTCGTAATCCTCGCCGAGCAGAATCAGCGTGGCCGGCTCGCCCAGCGCCACGCAGGGATCGGTGCCCTGGGGGTCGAGGCCCCGCCAGATGCGGACGAACCCGTTCTCCTCCCACTCCCGTGCGACGGTGGTCGGGGCGGCGTGACCGGGGTGGATGGCTGTGCCCTTTGGCAGCTCCATCAGCGTGCCCATGATCGAGTCGCGGAGATCCGTGTAGCTGGTGTGGCCCGGGGCGCGCACGCCACCGACCGAGCCTCTGAAGAGGGTGTCGCCGGTGAACACGACCGCCTCGCCGCCGGTGAACCCACCGGGGGCGATACCCGCCGAGGAGCGCGCGTGTCCGCGGCCGGCGCCCGCGGTGGCCCCGGCGATCTCCGAGCGAGCGCCGACCAGGAAGGACAGCATGCCGGCGGTGTGCCCCGGCGTGTGCAGCGGCCGCACCTCCAGCGCACCTAAGCTCAACGTCTCGCCCGCCTGCACCGTGTCGGCGGGGATGCCGTCCAGCAGATCTACCTCGAGCGGGTGGATCAACACCTCGAGCTTCGGCCAGCGCTCGCGCAGCGTGCCGACCTCGCTGACGTGGTCGAAGTGGTGATGGGTGAGCAGCACGTGCGTGGGCTCCAGCCCGAGGTGCCCCGCCGTCTCGATCAGACCCTCGACCGGACCGCCCGCGTCGACGAAGAACGCGGGTCCCCCCTCGCCGTCCGCGACGAGGTAGGTATTCGACAGGAACTGCTCGTTCAGCGAGCGCTCGACGATCACAGGGGGATCCTCGCACGAAGCTACTCGTGCTGCCCTGAAGGAGGCGCGCGCCTATACCGCCCACGAATCCGACAGCGCGAATATCGGCTCCACGCATACCGGCGTGTCGCGCGCAGGCTAGTTCTTTCGTCCAGCAAAGCGATAATCTGCCCCGGACTTCTTGACATTGACTATAGGATAACTCGATAGGTCATCTTGACATTGACATCGCCGTATGGTTTAGTAGCGAGATCTTGGGAGTTTCGTAGTGGGACGTCTTAATCAGCACTGACAGGTTCGAAAAACGACGGGGGAGGGCTGAAGGATCATGACCCACGACTCTACGTGGCTCGGTAGGACGCGCGCCATGCGCTCGATGCGATTGACGGCATCACTCGGACTACTGCTCGCGTGCATGTTGCTCGCCGCCTTCGCATCGACAGCGTCAGCCACCTCCTACGACATGCGCGGGGCATGGTCAATGGAATTCACATCCAATGGGGAGGCACCGCTGTCCGAGACCGGCATCATCAATCAGATGAACAACGGGACCGGCGCATTCTCGGGGACTTTACACGCGACGATCGGCGTCACGAGCTCGATCGAAGGAACGCTATCGGGCACCACGGTATCGTTGAAATCGGTTACTCCCACGCCGATTGGCGTCATCACATTCATCACAAATTCCGTCACACTCAACACTACCACCAATAAACTGTCGGGAATGGGCACCTACTACGTCAACGGCAACGTATTGGAACCTGGTGAAGTGACCGGCACGAGGCTCAAAACCTACATGGAAGTAGAAGAACAGGAAGCACGAGAAAAACGGGAACAGGAAGAAAGAACAGCCAGGGTAAACGTACGTGGCGAATGGGCACTCACTCTTGCAGCGGGACCAGAGACCCTGAAAGGAGTGGCGCTCATTAGCGAAGAAGCCACCTCAGAAAATAAATTCGCGAGCAGTAGCGCCGTGTTTGAAAGCAGCACTCTCGGCACCTTCTCCGGTACTCTTGAAGGCAGTAAAGCGTCTGTGACAGTCACCACCGAAGCCGCCGGACAGCTTCCACCAGGCACATTCACCAGCACGACAGTCGCGGTCACCTCCACCACCGATTCGATGTCCATGTCTGGATCCGGAACGTTGACCTTCGGCGGAATGACAATACCGGGGACTCTGACCGCCATGAGGGTGAGGACACACCAGCAGATAGCAGAACAGGAAGCGCAAGGACGCGAAGCAAAGGAAAAGGAAGCACAGGAAGCAGCCGAAAAGACGGCGCGCGAACGCAAGGAAGGCGAACTGAAGGAACGCGAAGCAGCGGCTGCCAAAAACACCCCGGTTATAAACACCCCGGTCTCACCCACGACGAACACGGGTAACCCAACGAACACGGGCAACGCGCTGATGCCGGTCGACCTGGCCGCCAAGACGCTCAAGCTGGGCCACAGCGACGCTATCTCGCTCGACCTGACGAACCCCGGCGGCTCGCCTGTGCACGGGCACTTGAAGCTGACGCTGACAAAAACAGGCAAAGCGTCGCGCGCCAAACACACGACCGGCAGCAGTCAGAGCAGCACGCTCGGCGAAGCCTCGTTCTCAATCGCCGGCCATGGCACCGAGGTCGTGAAGGTCAAACTCTCAAAGAGCGGACGGGCGCAGCTCGCGCGTCTCAAAAGCCTTCGCGTGCTCGTAACCGTCACCACCCAGGCCGGCGGTCATCCGGACATCACCAAGTCCTACGCGATCACGCTACGCGCCCCCAGCTCGGGCGCCAATAAAGGCTGAAGTAGGGAGCCGCTGTCGGCTACGGAGCGACCGTGAGCGCTGGGTCGCTCCGTAGACTGTGGACATGTCCCTGATCCATCGCGCCGGAGAAGCCGCCCTACGCAGTGCGCGAGGGCGGCTCCCGCCTGTGCTTTCGTGAAAGATCCCGACGGGTACCGAATCGAGCTGATCGAGCAGTAGCTGGCGAATGCGGCTCTAGGAAAGAACCCGCCCGCGGAATTTGCGAAGCCCGAACGTGAGGAACGCCACGCAGAAGCCGATCAGGACCGGGTAGACGGCGAAGAGAGACATGTGTGAGGCTTCCGTCAGACCGGCGCGTAGACCCTCGTTGATGTAGACGAGCGGGTTGACGAGCACCACGATCTGCAGCCAGTGGACACCGGCGGCCTGAACCGGGGCGAGCTTCGTCCACTGGTAGTAGGTGCCGCCGAGGAACGTCAGCGGCAGCACGACGAAGCCAAACATCAGGCCGAGGTTGCGCGCCTCGAACGCCGTCCCGAGCAACAGGCCGAGCGAGCTCATCGTGATGCACGCGAGCGGGATCAGCGTGATCACGATCGGCCAGTGAACGGACAGGTGCGCGTGCACGCCGGGAGCGTGGACGACCGAGGCGATCGGGAACACGATCAGCGCCGCGAGCAGACCCTGCACGGCTCCGGAGAGCACCTTCGCGAGCGCCACCAGCCAGATCGGGCAGGGCGCCTGCACGCGATCCTCGATCTCGCGCGTGTAGCCGAACTCCTGGGCCATCACCATCGCCACGGCCTGGATGCCCTGGAACATGATCGAGATCCCGACCACCCCCGGCACGAGCACGGTGGCGAACGCCGACTCGGCCACCTTGCCCCCGCCGCCGCCGACCCCCTGGCCGATCGTGGGAAACACGTAGAGGAACACGAACACCAGCAGGAATGGCTGGATCAGCACGCGGATCACGAACTCGAGCGAGTGCTTCTTCAGGACCGTCAGATCGCGCAGCACCAAGGCGAGCAGCGCCGCGCGGCTCGCGGCCACCGTCGAGCGCGTCGGCTCGATCGTGATCCGCGCCGGGGCCGGGACGGATGCGGCGGAGGTTGGGGGGACGGCGGTCGTGGCCATCAGTCGCGCAGCTCCTTCCCGGTGAAGCTGATGAAGACGGTCTCGAGGCTCGGCTCTGAGACCGACAGGTCGACGAGGTCGAAGCCCCCGCCCTCGGCCGCGTTCACGACCCGGGGCACAAGCCGCTCGGCGTCCTTGACGTGGAGCTCGACGCCGCCGTCGATGACCCGCGTGTGGGTGACTTCGGGGATCTCGCCGGCCAGCCGCTCGGCGAGGGCCTGCGTGTCGCCGCCGGCCTTGACGGTGACGATCGTGTCGGCGCCGACCGACTGCTTCAGCGCTTCGGGCGTGTCCAGCGCGAGGATCTTGCCGTGATCCATGATCGCCACCCGGTCACACAGCTGCTCGGCCTCCTCCATGTAGTGCGTGGTCAGCAGGATCGTCTGGCCCTCGCGGTTCAGCTCGCCGAGAATCTCCCACAGCGCGAGGCGGCTCTGCGGGTCAAGGCCCGCGGTCGGCTCGTCGAGGAACAGCACCGCCGGTCGATGGAAGATCGCCCGCGCCATCATCAGCCGCTGCGCCATCCCGCCCGACAGCGCGTATACCGACGCCTTGGCCCATTTCGAGAGGTGCAGCTGCTCGAGCAGCTCGTCGGCCTTCCTCCGCGACTCCGACGCCGCGATCCCGAACAGACGACCGTGGAAGTACAGGTTCTCCCACACCGTCAACTGCCGGTCCAGCGTGTTCTGCTGCGAGACGATCCCGATCAGCTGCTTGGCCAGCGCCGGGTGGGCGACGACGTCGACCCTGCCGACGAACGCGGCGCCCGAGGTGGGGACCACGCGCGTGGTGAGCATCCCGGCGGTCGTCGTCTTGCCGGCGCCGTTCGGTCCGAGCAACCCAAAGATCTCGCCCGCGTGAACGCTCAGGTCGAGCTTGTCGACCGCGGCTACGTCCATGCCGGGATAGACCTTCGTCAACTCGACCGTGCGGATCACCTCGCGGCGATCGCCGTCCTCCCCACCTGTGCTGAGCGCCGCAGCGCCTGAGGGCGGAATGTCGACTGGCTGGATCGCTGCCATCGCTTCCCAATGTATAACGCTCGCGCTACCCTCCCCCTCAGAGATGGCCGAGACGACCGGAAAGATCGCCAAGAACCTCGAGCGCTTCGCCCAGGCGGTGGCCGCGCACGACCGCGAGAACCCGACGCACACCGCCAACGGCATCGGCTTGGCGCACTTCGACATCGAGCGTCTCGGGCTCGAGGAGGGCGAGGAGATCCTGCCCGGCATCACGATCCACGCCGACAGCGGGGGCACCGGGAACTTCCGCGTGCTCTGCGACGGCGAGCACGACGAGGGCAAGGTCGAGTCCGAGGTTGAGGTCGTCGAGGCCGTCGCCACTCAGGCCGTCCCCGCCGTCGCGCCCGGTATCTCACCCGGCGAAATCCCCTTCGGGGGATAGCCCCCAACAGGGGTCCCTAGCGCGGGACTCAGCGCGCGATTACCGGAGCGGAAACTCCCGCCCGGTCGGCGATCGTGGCGACCAGCCGTTCGATCGTCGGGCACGGGATCCCATGGCGCGCCGCGGCGCGCAGCACCGACCCGGGGATCGCGTCCAGCTCGGGGGCGCGGCCGGCGTCGATGTCGCGTTGCATCGAGCTGCCGAGCGAGTCGTGGGCGAGCTCCAGCTCGCCCAGCGCGGTGGCCGGGTCGACATCCTCGGCGCCCTCGGCCTGTCCCACGGCGCAGCCCTCCTCGATCGCCCCGACGAGCGCGGCGCGCAACTCCGGGGTGGAGCGGATCTCGCCGAGGCGCTTATCGAAGGCGCTCGTCGTACACGCGAGCGCGTTCAGACGCACGAGCTTCGACCACATCACCTGTGCATCTGATTCCTGTGCGCGCACCGATACCCCGGCGTCCTTCAGCAGCCGCGCCAAGGCTTCCATTCCGGCGCGTGGGTCCACTTCCGATCGATCCCCGGGACGATCCCCAGCCAGCTCAGCTGGATCCCCTTCGCCCGGGGAGGAGTCGTGGGAGGCCATGTCGACGAGCAGGAACGGGCTCGTGTGCACCACCACGCCCGGCTCGGGACGGTCGGCCTCGACACGGATCGTGCCCGCGAGCACGGCGTCCTCCCCGAAGCGCTCGCGCAGCACCGCGATGTGGTCGAGACCGTTCAGGAGCGGCAGCACCAGCTTCGGCCGCGCCACGATTCGCCCGAGCGCGGCCTCCAGGCCGGAGGCCTTCGTGGCGACGATCAGCACGTCCACGGGCTCCTCCAGGCGAACGACGGCGCGCGGGTGGACGACGAACTGGCCGAAGGTGACGCTGTCCACGCGCAGCCCGCGCTCGGAGATCGCCTCAGCGGTCGCCTCCCGAGCGACGACGAGGACCGGCGTGCCGGCCCGTTCGAGCAGACCCGCGATCAGTCCGCCCACGCCGCCGGGGCCGAGCACCGCGATCTTCATGACAGAGGGTCGATCAGCACGCCGGGATTCATTATCCCGCGCGGGTCCACCGCCGCCTTCGCCCCGCGCAGCGCGGCGGCGAAGGGCTCGGGTCGCTGCCGGTCATACCACGGCCGGTGATCGCGTCCGACGGCGTGGTGGTGAGTGATCGTGCCGCCCCCGGCGAGGATCGCGTCGCCGACCGCACACTTGATCGCGCCCCACTGCTCAACCTCCTCCCCGCGCCGCGCCGGTGCGAGCACCGTGAAGTAGGGCGCGGGCCCGTCCGGGTAGACGTGGGTGAAGCGGCAGAAGACCCTCCCCTCGCCGCCGCACTGCTCGCGCACGGCCTGCTCGGCCGCGGCGGTGACACGCTCGTGGAAAGCGGGGAAGCGCTCCCAGGTGATGGCCGTCTCGAACGTCTCCCCC
>DASRKZ010000143.1:0-4118 GCA_035648675.1 Solirubrobacteraceae bacterium | reverse complement strand
GGGTGGGCGGGTCCCGATATGGTGCTGATCTCGCACCTGCATCACGACCACCTCGATCTGGCGTCGCTGCGGCTCCTCGGTCTCGACACGCCCATGGTTGTGCCGGCCGGTGCGGGTGAGTTGCTGCGACGGGGGAGATTCAGGAATGTGACCGAGTTGAGCGTCGGCGGAGTGGTGAACGTCGGCGCGCTCGCCGTGACCGCGGTCGAGGCTCGGCACGATGGCCGCCGCCACCCCCGTGGCCCGCGCGCGGAGACACTCGGTTACGTCGTAGATGGACGGCGCACCGTCTACTTTGCGGGAGACACGGAGCTGTTCGAGGGCATCTCCGGCCGCTTGTCGCAATCGGGCTTCGACGATGCGCCTGACCGCCCGCCACGGCTCGACGTCGCGCTACTACCCGTCGCGGGCTGGGGACCGACGCTCGGCGCGGGACACATGGATCCCCTCGACGCCGCGCGCGCGGCCCGCGCGATCGAGCCCCGCCTGGCGATTCCGATTCACTGGGGGACGCTCTTGCCGATCGGCCTCGCCCGTCGCCACCGCTCGCGGCTCGCCGACCCGCCGCGAGTCTTCGCCGAGCACGTCGCGTCCCTGGCCCCGAGCGTCGAGGTCCGGATCCTGATGCCGGGGGAGGAGACGATGCTCTGAGCGCTCGTCGGTGTCTCGCGCTGGCGGTGCAGTAGCTGCCGGTGCGGTAGCCGAGCGGACTCCGGCCCTACCTGATCGCTAAGTGCCCTGATGCAGGAGGGCTGTCTTTTGCGCGAGGAACTCCTCGTCGGTGAGCGCGCCGCGGTCGTGCAGGCCGGCGAGGCGCTCGAGGTCGGCGTACCGTGTGTCCCCGCCGCCGCCGCCGCCGCCGCCGGCCGTCGCCGCGGCCGGGCGTGCGGAGAGAACTGAGGAGAGCGCGAAGTGTCTGCGTGCCGCGTACCACCCACGGATCGAGTGCGCCGTGTCTCCGACCTGCGCATCGGGGAACTCCAGCGCCGTCATTTCCCTTAGAGCGTGGATCCCGAGCGCGACCAGGATCGCGAAGCCGAGGATCGGAAGCGGCTCACGGGTCGAGGGGAAGGGCCCCCAGATGACCACGAGCAGCAGGGCCAGGGCCGCGGTGGCGTAGACGTATTGCACGTGCTCGCGCAGTGACGGCGCCAGCGCGCGGCGCAACGCATGGGCGGGCCGTGTGTGCCCGGCGATCCAGGCCGCGACCACCACCACCAAGCCGTAGGTGATCATCGCGATCGCGATGTCGTAGAGCAGCGAGGTGCCGATCGCAAAGACCTGATGCACCGCCGGCCTGTTCGCGGGGATCTTCACCAGCGAATTGACCACGAAGTTGCTGAGCAGGCGGCGGGCGAGCACGGCGATCAGTCCGATCGCAACCAGGCACCAGCCGGTCGTGCGCAGCGCGACGCGTCGCCACCCGTCGGCCAGCCACACGGCCAGGACGAACAGGAGCAGGGCGATCACGGTAAGCACGACCGAGAGGCCCTTGATCGCTTTCACGATGTCCTGCGCCGTCTTCAGCTGCGAGGAGCGCAGGATCACGATGCCCCCGGTCGTGGGAGGCAGTTTCACTCCGATCTTTTCCTGAACGGCGCCCCGTGCCGCTGTGCCGGTTGAGCCCTGAAGCTTCGATTCCACGGTCGCCAACTGACTCTGCAGGCCGAGTTGTGCGGCGAGTTGTGCGACCAGCGGATGCAGTTGGAGGGTTACGACGCCGTTGTTCGTCGTGAGCGTCTTGTTGCCCCCTTTGAGGACGTGCAAGAGCTCGATCTGCGCCGCGCGGTTGGCTGTGCGCCATGCGCTCTGGACCGGTGCGGTCGAGAGCACCTGCGGCGCGATCTGGGTGGCGAGCGCCCGCAGCCCGTCCGCGGCGGGAGCGGCGAGCCCGGAGACTTCCGAGGGCAGCACGCTCTTGAGTTCGGCAGCCACGTCGACCGAGCTGAAGAGTTCGTTGACCAGCAACTCGCCGACGGCCGCCTCGATCTTAGGATCGGCGAGCAGGCGCGAGCTCGTGTCGGTCCAGTTGTTCGTGTCGAGCACCTGCCTGTTGACCCATACCGCCAGCACAGCGAAAACTCCCACGAGGACGGCGAGCGCGAAGATCGCGTTGATCGTCCAGTGCCGCGAATGGGGCGCGGACACCGGCGCGGGCGTGGTCGGGAGAGGCTCAGTCGGAGGCTCGGAGGAATCGACCATGCTTGCTCATCATCTCACGTCAGGATCGGAAGCGCGCCCGAGTGCCGGTGTAGACTGCGCCAGGTGCGGTTCCGAACCGATCCGGAGAGGCTTTCTTGATGTTCAGAGCCCCCGGTAAGTTGCCCGCTGTCGCCGCTCTGCTGCTCAGCGCGTTGGTGCTCGCGGGCTGTGGTGAATCCTCTCAGGAAAAGGCCAAGGCACAGGTCTGCGGAGCGCGGTCGGACATCTCCAAGCAGGTCGCGATGCTCGGCGAATTGACGATCTCATCCAGCCTCCTGACCCAGGCCAAGGATGGTCTGGAAGCGATCGGCAACGACCTCACGAAGGTCAAGGATGCACAGCCGAACCTTGAACCGGCACGCAGAGAACAAGTCAAGGCGGCGACCCACACGCTTGAAACCCAGGTGACCTCGATCGTGACGGGACTGGTGACCAACCCGTCGCTCGGCAACGCCGAAAAGCAGCTCAAAGCCTCGCTGACGCAGTTCGCCACCAGCTTCGAAAAGGCGCTCACGCCGATCAACTGCGCCTAACGCGCAGCACCTCGCCGAGAAGCGCCTGCGGGTGGGGTATCGCCCGGCTGCCCGGTCCACCCGGACATAATTGAAAGAGGGCCTGAGTCAGTGACCGATCCTACCCCCACATTGCCTGCTCCCAGACAGCCGACACTGCCCAGTCACCGGGAGCGTTATGGGCTGCTGCTCGGCGCGATCATCGTCGCGTTTGCGATTCAGGGAATCGCCGAACCGAGCAAGTGGGAGCAGATCGTCGTCGCCGTGCTGCTGAGCGCCACGCTGCTGCTGGCGCTGTGGGCGGGAGACACGAAGCCCAGAGTCATGCGGCCGGCGATCGTGATCGGGGTGGTGGTGGTCCTCGCCAGCATCAGCGAAGCCTCCAACGGCAACATCGATGGTGGAGCGACTCGGATCGCGAACGCCCTGCTTGTAGGGCTTGCCCCGCCCGCGATCATCATCGGGGTCGTCCGCAGCCTCCGCGCGAGGCAGGCGGTCACGCTCGAAGCGGTCTTCGGCGTGCTGTGCGTGTACCTCCTGCTCGGCATGTTCTTTGCCTCCGTCTACGGCACGATCGACCGCTTCGGGGGGAATCCGTTCTTCGCCGGCGGCCAGCCGGCGACCGTCGCGCGGTGTCTGTACTTCAGCTTCGCAAGCCTCACGACCGCCGGCTACGGCGATCTGACGGCGCGTACGAACCTGGGCCACACGCTGTCCGTATCCGAGGCGCTCCTCGGGCAGATCTACCTCGTCACGGTGGTCTCGCTGATCGTGGCGAACCTCGGTCGCAGCAGGCCCGCACCCAAAGTGGAGTAGGCCTGATCGGGATGAGGGCCGCTGTGGCTCCTCGGCGATACAGTGATCCTACGGCCGGCGACCGCATCGCCTTCTGAGGAAGCAACCCATATCTGCGTGTGCGCGCGGAGATGAAAGGAACACTCATGGCTGATGTTGCACAGGACACACACGAGGCGCTGCTGGGGATATCCATCGGCGATCTGGACATCCTCGAGACGGCGATCGGGATGCGAGAGCTGGCCCTCGAGGGCTCCGGTCTCGACGCTCGCTCCTACGCGCTGGTGAAAATTGCGGCGTTGATCGCGCTCGACGCGCCGCCGGCCTCCTATGCCTGGCAGATCGGCAACGCGCTGGAGGAGGGAGTTACCCCCGAGGAGATCCTCGGTGTGCTGCGCGCAGTGGCCCTCCAGGTGGGTGGTCCCAAGGTGATCGCCGCCGCTCCCGAGATCATGCTCGCGCTCGGGCTGGCACTCCCGGAAGGAGCGTGAGCTCGATATGCCGATGATGAGACGTCGCCCGCTGCTTCGCGCCGCCGCCGTCGGAACCGTCGCCTACCAGGGCTCAAAGCGCGGGGCGATGGCTGGGCAAAACCAGGCAGCGCAAGCG
>DASRKZ010000142.1:0-2781 GCA_035648675.1 Solirubrobacteraceae bacterium | reverse complement strand
GCCCTGATCACGGCGGGCAAGCGCGGCAGCGTACGCGTGCGCCCGCGTCGCTGCCGCTCCGGACGAGCTGCCAGAGTGCGTTGGGGTATCGGCTCGCGCACCTGCACCGCTGGCAGACCAGGCATCTCGACGATGGCTGCGCTTTCCCTCCTTCGCGCGGAAAGGAGGACGCTCGCTTACGGCCGTTCAGGAGGCGTCTGGGTCACACCCAGCGCCACGATCGGAATGGACGATCTTCGATCGTCTCGGCCACACTGAACGGCGCTACCGCTCGTGGGCGAATGCGATCGCGCGCCGAGCTGCTGATCCGGCTCGAGCGGCGTGATCCCTATGTCGCCAATGCGATCGCGCGCCGAGCCGCTGATCCGGCTCGAGCGGCGTGATCCCTATGTCGCCAATGCGATCGCACGTCGGATGCCGGCGCCTCGATGGAAGCGATCGCCCGCTCTGACGACCGCCGGCGTATGGATGCAGCAGCGCAGGTCGGCGCCGGACGCGCTCGTCCCTCGACACAGCCATCCCCACGAGCAGCTCGGCGTGGTGCTGCGAGGTGAGCTGAATCTAATGGTCGCGGGCCACGAACATCTGCTCAGAGAGATGGGTGCCTACACGCTGCCCGGAGAGCTCGAGCACCAGGCACAGGCGGGGCCGGAGGGAGCACTCGTTCTCGACGTCTTCCAGCCGGTCCGCGAGGAGCACCGCGAGGCTGCGGGCGCGGACTGATGCGAAGGTTCGCCGTCGGCCATCACGAAGGGTCCGCCTCCGGCGCGAGGCCGAGGTCGGCGAGCGCGCGCTCGTCGTCCTCAACACACGAGCATTCCTAGCTCAAGAGGTGCCCGAGTCGGCGGCGGTCTGCCGGAACGCCTCAACGAGATGGGCACCAGCCGGTGAGAGCGTACCCGGGGGATGAAGGATGCAGAAGCGCCGCTGAAAGCGCAGGCCGTCGATCGGCACGATCTCCAGGCGATCGGCCGGCGAGAGCGCCAGGCGCGACATCACGGTGGGCAGTCCCAGCTCGTGCGCCTCGTCCTTGGCGGCCTGGGTGGAGCCCACTTCGCAGGCAGCCTGCAGCGGCGCCAGGCCAGCCCGGGTGAGCACCTCGTCGATCACCTGGCGGGTGTGGGCGTCAGGGTCGCGCAAGACGATCGGCGTCGACAGGAGCTCCGTGGGCGTGATCGAAGCCCTGCGCGCCCAAGGATGGCCGAGTGGCACGGCGATCACGATCTCATCGTCGATGAGCGGCACGCTGGCGGCATCGGGGACCGTCTCGTCGCTCAGGAACGCGGCGACTCCCACGTCGGCCTCGCCGGTGGCGATCATGTGCTTGACCACGCGCGAGTTGGCGATGACCACCTCGACCGGCGCGCCCGTCTGGTGGTGCATCAGGACGAGCGCCTTCGGCATCACGAACTCGGCTGCGGTGTGGCTGATCGCCAGGTGCACAGTGTCGCTTCGGCCGCGTATCTGCTCGAGCAGACCGCCCAGCTCGTCCACCTCGGCGATCACGCGCCGCGCGTGCATGTAGAGGCGCTCGCCGGCGGCGGTCGTCGTGACGCCGCGCGGGGAGCGCTCCAGCAGCGGCGTGCCGACGAGCTCCTCCAGGGACTTCAGGCGCTTTGAGACGGCCGGCTGGCTGAGGTGCAGGCGCTGTGCCGCGCGCCCGATCCCAGCCAGGTCCACGGCTGCACAGAACGCGCGCAGCTCGTCCAGCTGAGGGCTGCGCGGGGGTCGGGATGGACTCACCAGGGGAGCGGGATCGAGACAAGGGTCATGCACACAGGTTATGACCCAAGCCCGCAGAACGCATGGCTTTTTCCTCTCCTGACGGCTTCTGGGGGCTGCACAGGTCTAACTTTCGATGACTAAGGCTCATCTTGAGTTCGATGACAAAGGTGGCAGTAGATGAAGCGCATGTTCAATGGCACAAGTGGGCACCGGACGGTTCGCTCGGTACTGCACTCAGCGGTAACACTTGGGGCGGCGTCAGCGTTGTTGGCGACCGGTTTGATGTTCGTCTCCGCAACTCAAGCATCCGCTTCTTCCGGCGTGATCGCCGGGCTCGATTACGGCCCGCTGGTCGGGCTGGTCGGCACCTGGAAGAGCGCCCCCAAAGGCGGCGTGGATGTCGCCCCCGGGCAGGCGGGCTCGACGGTGGGCAAGGGCAAGCCCGCAGTCTCGCCTTATTACGAGACGATTACGTACACCCCCGCTGGCGGCGCGGTCAATGCGAGCGAGCAGAATCTGGCGGCGCTGTATTACCGCCAGCAGGTATTCGCCAAGAGCAACAACAAGCAGTTCCACGACCAGACCGGGTATCTGATCTACGACAAGAAACATCAGAAGGTCTATGACACGTTCTGCATTCCTCGCGGCGTCTGCGTCGTGGCCGAGGGCGCTCCCGGCACCAAGATGACACTCAAAACCCAGAGCAAGGGCGTGGCCGAAACCCACCACATGCTCAAGACGGACCGCACGCAGGCGTTTAGTATCACCGTTACGCTGTCCGGAAACACGCTGAAATATGAACAGAAGACGGATTTGCAGGTGTATGGCAAGCCTTTCTCCCACACCGATTCCGACACGCTGAAGAAGACGGGGTAGGCGTTCACGGGGTGACGATGGGATGGTCAGGACGCGAGTTCGAATCCCGCCCCCGCTATAAACAGGAAAGGCCCGCAAAAGCGGGCCTTTCCGATCGCGGTAGGGACCGCCCTCGTCGGGCGGCCCCCCGCGCAGATCCCGTTACGTGGAATTCCACGTAACGGGATGTATGTCCAGCGG
>DASRKZ010000141.1:0-4069 GCA_035648675.1 Solirubrobacteraceae bacterium | reverse complement strand
GTTGGAAGGCCCCGCGTACTTCGTCTCCCACGGCGGCGAAGCGTTCCCGAGCCTGATCATCGTGCTGCAGGGCTACGGCACCACCGTCGATCTCGTCGGCACGACGTTCATCTCAAAGGCCGGGATCACCAGCTCGACGTTCAAGACCGTCCCCGACGTCCCCGTCGGTAGCTTTGAATTGACGCTCCCCGAGGGCAAGTACTCCGCCCTCGCCGCCAACGGCACCCTCTGCAAGTCAAAACTCGCGATGCCGACCGCCTTCGTCGGACAGAACGGCGCGGAAATCCACGAGAGCACGAAGATCGCCGTGACGGGCTGCCCGAAGCACAAGAAGGCCACGAAGAAGAAGGGCAAGGCAAAGGGTAAGAAAGGCGGCAAAGGGAGGAAGTAGCGAGGTCCTCGTCGAGGAGCAGCTTCAAGCGAGCGCTGCCTGAGCTCGCTCCCACGCCGCATGCCGGCGCTCGGCCTCCGCGCGGTTGTCGGCCTACTGTACGACCGGTTCGCCAGCGCAGGTCGGGGAAGCGGGCGAAGCCGCGGTCGGCTGTGATCAGCTCGCCGTCGCTTCCCGTCTCATGCGGGGCCTATGGTGGTTGTCAGTGCGTTCCATCCCATATCCATTGCGGCTTCACTTGGCCGGATACATCGGCGGGGTTCCGCTCCTCTACCGAGCGCACGCCCCGTTCGATCCGACCGGCTGCGTGTCGGTATCCCTCCCATGACGGAATGGCCACGGGAGGTCTTCATTGATCTTGACCCCGCCGTCCGGATCCGCTACAGCCGGACCGAGCGCCCCCCGATCAGCTACGCGATCGTGCTGGAGACACAGGTCGATGGACACTGGATCGCGATCCGCCTATGGGACAATGCGCATAGCGTCGACGAGCATCACGAACACGAGTACACTTCTAGTCAAGGAAAGCGTGATCCCACCGTGCATCCCTTCAACTCCGCCAACCAAGCAATGGCTGCGGCGATGACGCGGGCAACGGAAGACTGGCCGACGATCCTCGAGAACTGGGGATCACGATGAGCGCCACACCCCGACCGATCGGCCCCGCCACCCGGAAGGTCCTTGCGATGATCGACGACAGCGAGCTCGACGCGCGCTATCCCAACCGCACGCACTTCGTCGACGCCCAGAATCCCCACCAGGCGCTCATGACGAGCCGCGCACTCTTTCATGGCGATCCCGTTGTAGTCGTCTATCCCGACGACCGCGAGGTCTTGTTCACACCCAAGCCAACTGACCGACTCGCCTCGATCTTCCTCCTCCTCGCGCTCGTCTGGATCAAGCTCCGGGAGCGCCCCTCGACCCACGAGCCCATACAACTCCCACCACGCACACAAATCGAAGTCCGCGATGCCTCAGGACTACCCCTCGCCGCTTGAGCGCCGTTTCGCGGCCTCCGCGCGGTTGTCGGCCTACTGTGCGACCGGTTCGCGCCAGCGCAGGTCCGGGAAGCGGGCGAAGCCGCGGTCGGCTGTGATCAGTTCGCCTCCTGACTCGATCGCGATCGCCGCGAGGTAGGCGTCGGGCACCGTGTTGCCGCTGGCACGTGTGACACGGCATAGGCGCGCGAAGATCGACCAGTGACGCTCTCCGGGTCTGACCGCCACCGCGTGGGGCAGTGCGCGTAGTCGCTCGGCGAAGGCGAGGGCGTCATCCACGTCGTCGGGCTCCTTGAAGACGCGTGGGTGGGTAACGACGCGCACGAAGCCACTCAGCACCAGCTCGGGAACCCCGAAGGCCGCGTCGCCCGCGGCCACCCGATCGATCCACGCGCGAACCGCCGGGTGGCGGGGCTGGTCGCCGCGAAAGGCGTCCACGAGGACGTTGACGTCGAGCAGGATCACCCTTCGTCCATCAGGTCGCGCAGCCGGGCTCCGTCCGCCACGTCGACCCCGGGCCGGGTACCGCCGCGACGCTTTGACAGCGGTAGCGGAGCGGGGCTCCGCTCGCCCTCGCGGGCGGAATCGAGAGCCAGGTGTAGAGCGTCCTCGATGACGCTTCCGAGCGTCATTTCGCGCTCCAGCGCGCGCTGCTTGGCGGCCCGCAGGAGGTGGTCCTCGATCGAGATCGTGGTACGCATGACATCAAAGCATACACCCCACGCATCATGATGCAATCCGCACATCCTCATCGGTGCGAGGGGTACCCGTAGCTGCCACCATTGGCCCGTTTGGGCCCTCGACGAGCTTCGCCGGCTGGTGGGGCGCCGATAGCTCGAGGTGTCCGTCGACGATCTCGATCTCGAGCGGTGTGGCGGGTGTGAGCCCGAGCTCGTCGCGTAGCTGTTTGGGTACCACCACCCGGCCCGCGCTATCGATTGACACATGCATGGTAGGAGCCTACCACGTCAATGGCACAAAGGCCTACCACGCCAATGGCACAAAGGCCTACCGCCGGCGCCGGTTGGACCCCGCGGTCAGCGGCGTGGCGATGGCCGCCAAAGAAGCACCTAACTCCTCGCGAACCCCGCGGCCGTGCGCGCGCGCAGCGCGGCTTCCAACCGCTCGAGCGCATGGCGGATAACCGCCTCGTCGGGCTCCGCGGCGACGTCCTCGGCAGCGGCGGCGCCTGTGGGCAGCGCGCCCCGCGCCACCGCGGTGACACCGGCATGGAGTGACCGCAGCTCGTCCAGGCGCGGGGCGAGGCCGGGGCGGCTCTCGCCCCCGAGCTCGCCGAGTGCGGCGGCGATCGCGGCGTCGAGCTCGATCGCGGCATGGGGGAGGCGTCCGTGGTCGAGATCGAGGCGCGCGCGGAGGGCGAGCTCCTCGCACAGCAGCTCCTCGCCGCGCGCTCCGAGCAACTCCGCGAGGCGCTCCTGGGGGCGGAGCGCGGCCACGCGCCGCCGGGCGCGCGAGGACGGCACCCAGGGGAGCTCGAGCGCGTGCAGCCAGTGCCCGTCGGCCACCTGTTCGCCCTCACCCCAGCCGGCCCGGATGACGAGCGCCTGGGCGGGGGAGACCTCGTGCGTGTGGGGATCGGCGGAGGCGATGCGGTGGGCGAAGAGCACGCGGTTGAGGACGGAGATGGCCGCGTGCGTTTCGCGTTCGGCGTCGATCTCTCCCAGCCACGCCTGCGCCTGGCGCTCGGCGGAGAGGGGCACGGGATCGACGATCGTCGCGCGCGCGGTGCTCACCGGGGCGGCGTCGGGCGTCGTCTCTCGCGCGCGGCGCGCGCGGCGGGGGACCCCGGGCAGCGCGATCGTGCCCCGGCCCGTGCTCGCGCGCCGGGGCGCGCCGAGCGTGTTCAGCACCACCACGCGCTCCGGCGCCGCGGTCTCGGCCTCCGGCCCGGACGCTCCGCGTGTGCGCAGCAGGTAGCGCCCGTCGGGCGGGCCGAGCTCCCAGGGGAACTCGAGCTGGAGGAAGAGGAACAGACGCTCGGGCATCGCTGCACCGTATCCTTCCTCTCGATGACTGACGCGAGCGATGCCGTGAGAGGTCTGAAGGACCGCCTGACGGACGGGACCGAGGATCGGCTCGGGAAGGCGCTGACGGACCTGCTGGAGAACCCGCTGCTGACCGGTGTGGTCGGCCGCGCGTTCGACGCGCGCAAGACGGCGGCGCAGGCACAGGAGGTGGCGATGGGCGCGCTGAACCTCCCGTCGGCCGCCGACATCGAGCGCTTGACGCGGCGGCTGCGCTCGGTCTCGCAGCGGCTGGAGGGGATCGAGGACGGCGTGCACCGCCTGGATCGCGCGCTGACGGGACGCGGCGTCGAGTCCCGCCTGTCGGCGATCGAGGATCAGCTGGGAACGCTCACGCGGAAACTCGGCAAAGCGCCGAAGCCGGCCCGGGCGTCGAAACCTGCCGCGCGGCGCTCCACCAAAGCTGCCACAAAGGCAAAACCGAAGAAGGCCTGAGCAGTTAGGCGGAGAGGGCGGCGACGGCGATCGTGCCCATCGCCTCGGCCGCCTGAAGCAGGGAGTCGTCGTCGATGCGGGTGCGCGTGCCGGCGGCGTCGAACGTGTCCGATACGGCGAGCAGACACGCTACGGGCACCGATGCGGCGGCTGCGACCGTGAACAGCGTGGCCGCCTCCATCTCGATCGCGAGCACATCG
>DASRKZ010000140.1:0-4086 GCA_035648675.1 Solirubrobacteraceae bacterium | reverse complement strand
GTCCAGGAGCCACCACCAGCAGACAAACAAAGCAAGCGACCACACCACACGACCACGACAAGCCCGCCGGCGACCGCCAACCCTCACGGATCTTCGCCGCCCACCCGCCACGTCAGCCGATAGAGACCCACGCTCCTAGCCCGACCCGGCTGCACTTCCGGGGTTGGCTCCACAGTCTTCGCCTTTGGTTACGACGGTAGGTCAGCCAGACGGCGGCGCCTGCGTGCGTCCGTCACGCCTCGCCGCCGCCACGAGCTCGCGGATGGACTGCTCAATTCCACGACACAGCACATCGATGTCCTGGGCCTCGTCGTAGTCACCGGTGACGCCGAACCTCAGCCCGCCATCGTATGAGAAGATCGCAACTCCGATCCGGACGTGCCCGGCGAGTGGAACGTAGGGGAAGCACTCCAGCATCCGGCATCCGCCCGCGTACAGCGGGTGCTGAGGGCCGGGAACGTTGGTCGTCACCGTGTTGACACTGCGCTGCGGCATCCGGGTGGCGGCGCGCAGCCCGAGCGCGAGCAGCATCGCGGGCGCAAAACCACTGAGACCCACCAGAACGTCGCCCGCGACGGCTTCGCCCGAGTGCTTGAGGTGCTCCATCTGCGCCCGCATCGCCGCGAGCCGCGCCACCGGATCATCGATCCCCACCGGCAGGTTGGCGAAGATCGCAGAGACGCGGTTGTTGTACTCGCCATGCTCCCCGTCCGAGCGCACCGACACCGGTACAAGCGTTCGCACGTCGCGCTGCGTCGACTCTTCACGCCCGGCGAGCAGCGCGCGAAAACCACCCGCGATGACGGTCAGAACAACATCATTGACGGTGCCGCCGAACGCACCGCGGACGCGCTTGACGTCTGAGAGCTGTGACCGCGCCCACGCCCAGCGGCGATGAGGGCCTATCGGTCCGTTGAGCGACGAGCGCGGCGGTGGCGGGACCACCCCGGTCATGGCCCACAGCCCGCGAGCGGTCGCAGCCGCGGTCCTGGCCGCACGGCCCGGCGAGCGCGCCGCGAACCGCACGGAGCGCAGCTGCTCATACGGACTGACCGCCCGCCCGGCAAGCGCATGGACGGCCAGCTCCGCCCCCAACGGCTGGCGCTCCGGATTCCAACCCTCGGGTGCGGGGAGCTCGGGATCGCGCTCGGAGTCGAGGATCACAGCCAGGAGCTCCGCCCCGGAGACGCCGTCGACCATGCAGTGATGCACCTTCGTGATGAGCCCCCACCGTCCCTCGCTGAGCCCCTCGATGATCCACATCTCCCACAACGGCTTGCCACGGTCGAGCTGCTGAGACATCACTCGCCCTACCAGGTTGCGCAGCTCCTCATCGCCGCCCGGCGGCGGGAGCGCGGTGCGGCGCAGGTGGTAGCCCAGGTTGAAGTGCGGATCGTCCACCCACACCGGCCGGCCAAGCGCGACCGGCACGAAATGGATCTTCTGCCGGTAGCGCGGGACACTCGGCAGTTGCGCCCAAACCATCCGGGAGAGCGCCTCATACCCGGGCGACGGACCCTCGAAGATCGCCACCGCGCCGATATGCATATGGCTCACCGCGTCCTCGAGATGCAAGAACGAGGCATCCTGGGGGCTGAGGCGCTGCACAACTTCCTCCGCCGATCGAGGTTGGAAGGACCGCAATAACCGTACCACCGCCACCCGTGCCCGAACCTCTGTCCATCGGCCGGCGGTTTCCAGCGCGGATCGCTGGAGGATTGCGGTATTCCACGCTCGACCTCGCGGCAAGCCCCGGATGCCGACGCGCGCTCTGACGGATATTCCTGTACCCATGTTCCAGATTCGCATCCACGGCCGCGGTGGCCAGGGCGTTGTCACCGCGGCGGAGCTGCTGTCGCTCGCGGCATTCGACGAGGGCCGCTACGCGCAGGCGTTCCCGAGCTTCGGCTCAGAGCGTATGGGCGCGCCGGTCGTGTCGTTCTGCCGGATCGACGATCACGAGATCCGTGTCCGTGAGCCCGTGATGGAGCCCGACGCGCTGATCATCGTCGATCCGACGCTGCTGCACCAGGTGGACGTGTTCGGTGGCTGCAAGCCGGACGGCTTTATCCTGATCAATACCGCGAAGGGCTTCGACGAGCTCGGTCTCGGCGAGTTCGTCAAGGACTTCCGTCACGAGCGGCTGCTCACTGTGCCCGCCGGCGAGCTTGCGCGGGAGCACACCGGGCGTGCGGTCGCGAACGCAGCGTTGCTCGGTGGCTTTGCGGCACTCAGCGGGCTGATCTCGCTCGACGCGGTGGCGAGAGCGATCCGCGAGCGCTTCACCGGCGCGGTCGGCGAGGGCAACGTGGCTGCGGCGCAAGCCGCGCACGCGTGGGTGGCAGAGGAGATGAGGGAGCTGTCCGGTGCTACGGCAGGTTGAGGGCTCACGGGCAGTGGCCGAGGCGGTGGCGTTGTGCCGGCCGGAGGTGATCTGCGCGTACCCGATCTCCCCGCAGACGCACATCGTGGAGAACCTCTCGCAGCTCGTGAAGACCGGTGAGCTTTCGCCGTGCGAGTTCGTGAATGTCGAGTCGGAGTTCGCCGCGATGTCGGTCGCGATCGGCGCCTCGGCCACCGGGGCGCGCGCCTACACGGCGACGGCGAGCCAGGGGCTGCTGTACATGACCGAGGCGCTCTACAACGCCTCCGGGCTCGGCCTGCCGATCGTGATGACCGTCGCGAACCGTGCGATCGGCGCGCCGATCAACATCTGGAACGACCACAGCGACTCGATGTCCCAGCGCGACTCGGGCTGGATCCAGCTGTACGCGGAGACCAACCAGGAGGCGCTCGATCTCCACATCGAGGCCTTCCGCCTCGCGGAGGAGCTCTCTACACCGGTGATGGTCTGCATGGACGGGTTCATTCTCACGCACGCCGTCGAGCGCCTGGAGATCCCCGATCAGGAGCAGGTCGATGCTTTCCTGCCTCCGTTTCAGCCGCGCCAGGTGCTCGACCCCGGCGAGCCGATATCGATCGGCGCGATGGTCGGGCCCGAGGCGTTCATGGAGGTGAAGTACCTCGCGCACGCCAAGCAGATGCAGGCGCTGGAGCTGATCCCCGAGATCGCCGCTGATTTCAGGGGCGCGTTCGGACGCGACTCGGGTGGCCTGATCCGCTGCTACCGGGCCGAGGATGCCGAGACGATCGTCGTCGCGCTCGGCTCGGTGCTCGGGACGATCAAGGACACGATCGACGAGCTGCGCGAGCAGGGCGTGAAGATCGGGGTCCTCGGGATCAGCTCGTTTCGTCCGTTTCCGCTGGACGCCGTGCGTGAGGCGTTGGGTCACGCACAGCGCGTGGTCGTGCTCGAGAAGGCGCTCGCCGTCGGCATCGGCGGGATCGTCGCGGCGAACGTCCGCATGGCGCTCGCCGGCATCCAGCTGCACGGCTACACGGTCATCGCCGGCCTCGGCGGGCGTCCGATCACAAAGACATCACTACACCGGTTGTTCACCGACGCGGCGGCCGATCGCCTCGAGCCGCTGACGTTCCTGGACATGGACTGGGACGTGGTGAACCGGGAGCTCGAGCGGATGGGCTCCTCGCGAGCATCCGGCCCGCACGCGGAGAACATCCTGCGCGATGTCGGGCCCGTGGCGGCGGGGCCGGTATGAGGAGCAGACGAGCATGAAGGCACCGGCGATCCGCTTCTACCAGACGGGCAGCTTCGCGGTCGGCAATCGTCTGCTCGACCCGGAGCAGCGCTCCGTGCAGGCCGGTGAGCAGCGGACGAACTCGATCACCTGCGGGCACCGCGCCTGCCAGGGTTGCGGGGAGGCGCTCGGTGCGCGCTACGCGCTGGACGCCGCGATGCGCGCCTGCAACGGCCAGATGATCGCCGCGAACGCGACCGGCTGCCTGGAGGTGTTCTCCACCCCCTACCCGGAGACCTCGTGGAGGATCCCGTGGATCCACTCGCTGTTCGGCAACGCTCCCGCCGTCTCGACCGGCATTGCCGCCGCATTGCGGGCCAAGGGCCGCGAGGACGTGCGCGTCGTCGGGCAGGGCGGGGACGGCGGCACCGTGGACATCGGGATGGCGTGCCTGTCCGGGATGTTCGAGCGAAACGATGACGTGCTC
>DASRKZ010000139.1:0-8078 GCA_035648675.1 Solirubrobacteraceae bacterium | reverse complement strand
GGAGGGCGCGGAGGCGCGGTCATGGTGGCGAGGCATCCGATGCGGGCTCCGCGCCGGGGTCCGGCGGAGCCGACCGATCGCAGAGCGGCCGGCGCGACTACGCCGGGATGGCGGGGCTGGCCGGATATGGGAGCAAGGAGTATGAGGGGCTCGACGCCCGTAAGCAGCGTGCGGCGCGGCTGGAGATCGATCGCGAGCTGGCGCTGCGTAAGGAGCTGAACGCGACCGCGAGGGATGTCGCGGCGGGCGGGAACGGATCGCTGGGACGTCGAGAGAAACGGAAGATGGACAGGAAGTCCGACCGCACGCTCGAGCAGCGGCTGCGGGCAGACGGGCACGAGCTGCCCGCCTCGGCGAAGCCGAAGCCCTCGGCGCTCGATTCCTATCTGCGCGACGGGCGGACCGATCGGAGACCGGCCGCGGCACGGCGGGGCGAGTCGAGCGTGATGCGCGACGCCCGCGAGGTGGCGGCGCGGCGCAAACGTCAGCTCGGCAGGGAGCGACGGCGGTGACGACGGGGCTCGTGCCGAGAACATCGGTGGCGACGGGGGCTCGCCTGTTGGGCGGACCGTTGGGGTTCGGTGCGTTGGCGGCAGGCGTCGTGGCGCTGGGGATCACTCTGCTGATCGTGCTCACGACGGTGATGGCGATGGCCGCGGTGGGCGGTGTCGGCGGAGCGGAGGCGAGCGGGGGAGAGGCAGAAATGGATGGCGTGTCGGCGCGGGCACAGGCGGAAATACCGCCGGAATATCTGCGTTCCTATCAGCAGGCGGCGCAGCGCTATGGCTTGGACTGGGCGATCCTGGCGGGGATCGGCAAGGTGGAGTGCGACCACGGCCGCGACCCCGATCCGTCGTGCACGAGGGAGGGGGCGGTCAACTCGGCGGGCGCCGGTGGACCGATGCAGTTCCTCGCGGGAACCTGGGCGCAATACGGGGTGGACGGCGACGGCGACGGAAGGGTCGATCGCTGGGACCCGACCGATGCGATCTTCGGAGCAGCCAACTACCTGCGGGCCTCGGGCGCGCCGGGCGACTACAGGGGTGCGATCTTCGCGTACAACCACGCGAGCTGGTACGTCGAAGAGGTGGAGCGGTGGGCATCTGTATATCGCGGCTCACCCGCCTCGCAGGCTGGGTCGGTCGAGCAGAGCGTTCAGATGCGCTTCGTGGCCGGCGAACGCGCGGTGCTCGATCCGAGCGACGGCCACCTGGCGCTGATCCCCGAAGGGGCGCCGGCGACGGTGCGGGCGATGGTGGTGGCGGGGAACGAGCTGCAGGAACTGCCATATGGGCCAGCGGGCCATCCGGACCCGCGTGGGGCGTTGAGCGAGGATTGCTCGAGCACGGTCAACTACGTGCTGTATCGCAGCGGCGTGCGGCCGATCGAGGAAATCGTGAGGGACAACCCGCTGGCGCAGGACTACGTCGACTGGGGCTCCCCGGGGCCCGGCAGGTGGGTGACGATCTATGCGACGGACGTGCCGACGCCACACGTGTTCATCGTGATCGCCGGGCTAAGGCTGGACACGAGCCACGACGGCACCGACGAAGGCCCGAACCGTGACGAAGACGGCCCGCGCTGGCGGATACTCGACCACATCCCAACCTGGGCGCACTGGTCGGTCAGGCACCCTCCGGGGCTGTAGTCATGGGTGCAAGGCGAGCTCCCCTGAACCAGAAGTCAGCCAGGAAATTACTCCGGGAGCACGGATGGATAGAGATGCGCGGCGGCAAGCATGCAGTGAAGATGGAGAAGCCGGGTCAGCGGCCAATCACCTTGCCCATGCATAAGGGGCGGGACTACCACCGAGGCCTCACGAGGGCGATACTGAGACAGGCGGGTCTATGATGAGGAGTATCCGAAGAAGGTCGTGTGCTTTGTCAGAGCAAATCGAGATACAGGCACTGGTTCATGAAGAGGATGGTTCTTTCTGGGCGGAGGTGCCCAGTTGCCCGGGACTGTTTGCCACCGGCGATACGCTCGACGAACTGGCCGAGGGACTGCGCGAGGCATGGTTGCTTTACCACGACAGTGACCTGAGCAGCGAAGATGGCGATCCAAGCCTGCCGAATAGGGCAGGAGCCACCTCTGCGCTGACCCTGCGGGTTCCCGCATTCGCGTAGATTGCGGACGATGGCAACCCGGAAGGTTGACTACCTGCTGATCGGCGGTGGATTGGCGAGCGCGAACTGCGCGCGGTGGCTGCGCGAGGAAGGCGCCGAGGGCGAGATCCTGCTCGTGGGTCGCGAGCCCGATGCGCCGTACAACCGGCCGGACTGCTCGAAGGGGTATCTGCGTGGCGAGGAGAGCCGCGAGGAGCCGCTGTTCAGGCCGGCGGAGTGGTGGGGGGAGCAGGCGATCGAGCTGATGACGAGGACGAGCGTGACGGGGCTCGATCTCGATTCACGCACGGCGAAGCTGTCGAGCAAGGAGGAGATCGAGTTCGACAAGGCGCTGATCGCGACCGGCGCGAACGTGCGGCGGCTGAACGTGGAGGGGTGCGAGCTCGAGCAGATCCACTACCTGCGGACGCTGGGCAACGCCGACGCGATCAGGGAGGGAGTGAAGGACGCGGAGAACGTGGTGCTGATCGGGGGCTCCTACATCGGCTGCGAGGTGGCGGCGTCGCTGAGCATGCTGGGCAAGGACTGCACGATCGTGATGCAGGAGGAGCGCACGCTTGAGCGCGGGTTTGGAGCGCTGGCGGGGCGTTTCGTGCAGGAGCTGCTCGAAGCGCACGGCGTGACCGTCCATGGCGGCGACGAGCTGGAGCGCTTCGAGGGGAGCACCCTGACGGGCACACCCTATGGGGCGCACCCTGGGGGGCACACCCTGCAGGGCGCAGGCGGGCAGGCAGGTGGGCGCGTGGCGAGGGTCGTGACGCGGACGGGCCTGAAGCTGGACGCCGAGGCGGTCGTGATCGGCGCCGGGGTGAGCCCCGACATCCAGCTCGCACAGAAGGCGGGCCTCGAGATCGGCGAGCGCGGCGGCGTGCGCTGCTCGTCTCATCTGGAGAGCTCCGTCCCGGGCGTGTTCGCCGCGGGAGACATCTGCGAATACGACTCGCCGATACACGGCGAACACGTGCGGATCGAGCACTGGGACGTTGCCTTCAATCACGGGAAGACAGCGGCGCTGAACATGCTCGGGCGGGATGTTGCGCACGAGGTGGTCCCGTACTTCTACTCGGTGCTGGGCGATTGGGGGGAGCTGGAGTACGTCGGCCCGGCGTATGGCTGGGAGGAGGAGATCCTGCGCGGATCCTTTGCGGAGGGGTCGTTCACGAACTGGTATCTCCAGGACGGCCAGGTGAAGGCGGCGTTGACGTTCGGCCGCTCGGACGATCTGGAGCACGCTCGCCGGCTGATCGCCGGGGCCGGCGCGCTGGACGAGCGCCAGCGGGGCGCGCTGGGCGACCTGGACAGCGATCTTGACGACGTGAGGTAGCTCTCCGCGAGCGCAGGGAGTAGGATGCGCGGACAAGACGGTCGGTGGTGAAGGGAAGCCGGTGAGAATCCGACGCGGACCCGCCACTGTGACCGGGGATGCCCGACGCGGCGCGTAAAAAAGACGCGCAGCCACTGGCTCGGACGACGAGACGGGAAGGCGCGGCGGGAAGGCCCGGGAGCCAGGAGACCTGCCTCCGACCGAAAAGCCCACAAGCCCTCGTGGAAAGGGGTTGGCTCAATGCGTATATCCCGTCGTATATTGCCGGCGCTCGCCGGTGTTCTCGTCCTTCTGCTGCTATCGCTGTCTGCATCGGCATTGGCGGCGCCGGTCACCGTCAACCTGCGCGTGGAGGGTTCATCCAGCACTTTGTTTGAAGGACCTGTGGCGACGCAGGGTGAAACCTTCGAAACGCGCTCGAGCAATGGTCCTCATCCGTGCGATTACAGCGACAACGGGCAGGCAAAAGGAAAATTTAGCAACGGCGGAAACTCCAGCGGCACACCGACTACAGCGCTGCGCGATGCTGCAATTGCCAGTGGTCTTGCCTTCGATGGCAAATGGTTTGGCTCCGGCACAAATGAAAACGAAAACCCCGGAGACTTCTTCGTGACGCAGGTCGGGACGGACATCGAAGGCCCCCCCAACTTCGAATCTTGGGGTTACGCAGTCAACGACACCACCGCACCAGTCGGTGGCTGCCAGATCGCGCTGGCCCCCGGCAATGAAGTGCTGTGGGCTTACAACTACTTCAATCAGAAGCATTTGCTGAGCCTGAGTGGGCCTGCCAATGTCACCGTGGGTACACCCTTTACTGTCCATGTCACCGATGGCCAGACCGGTGAACCACTTGCGGGTGCCTCGATTGGGCAACTCACCGGTGGGGTTACGAGCACCGGTGCGTCGAGCCCGACAACCGACGCGTCCGGTAATGCGACCGTCACGCTAACCCAAGTGGGGACAACGAAGCTCAAGGCCATTCGCAGCGAATCGGTGCGCTCCAACGGGCTGGCGGTGAGCGTGGTCGAACATAGCGCCTGCGCCTGCGTTGGCATCTCCCCAGCGCAGCTCCCACCGCCGCTGATGCTCGATGTAGCCAAGACCGCGGGTGTCAAGAACGGCCACGTCTACTCACGCCACTCAGCCCCCCGAGTGTTGGCGGGAGTCATCGAGATCCCATTCGGAGGCACCCTCAGACAGGTGCGCATCAGCCTCCAACGTCGCTACCACGGCCGTTGCTTCGATTTCAGCGGGTCGAGAGAGAGCTTCGTGCGAACCAAGAAGTGCGGCTCGGCATCGTTCTTCTCGGTGGGTGGGAGCGAGTCCTTCAGCTACCTCCTCCCGGCCCGGCTGCCCGCGGGACGGTACGTGTATGACATCGAGGGGGTTGACAGTGCTGGGCAGTCAACCAAGCTCGTGAGCGGAGTCAGCCACGTTGTTTTCCAGGTCAAGTAGAAGAACAGGCGTAACGGTCATCGTGGCGGCCGCGGTGGCCGCCACGATCGCCGGCTGTGGCCTCGGGGCAGGCCCCGCGCCGGGGGGCGTCCAGTTGACGGTCACGCGCGACTTCGGCGCGCGCGTGCTCGGTCGGAGCACCGCTCCGAAGGTGCGGGGGGCGGAAACAGTGATGAGCCTGCTACTGCGCAACGACAAGGTCACCACCAAGTACGGCGGGGGCTTCGTGGAGAGCATCGCCGGACTGTCGGGCGGGCAGGAAGCGGGGGGAGATCCGCTCGACTGGTTCTACTACGTCAACGGGATCGAGGCGCCCAAGGGCGCGGCGGCGACGAACGTCCATCCGGGGGACCACGTGTGGTGGGATCTCCACGACTGGAGCCAGACCGACGACATTCCCGCGGTCGTCGGCTCGTTTCCCGAGCCGTTCCTGAACGGGGTCGAAGGCAAGCGGCTGCCGGTGCGCGTCGAATGTGCCGCGGCGCAGAGCGGCCCCTGTCGCACTGTGATCGCGCGGCTGCGCGCGCTCGGTGTCCCGGCCGCCGTGGCCGCGATCGGAAGCGGCGCCGAGCCGGACGCGCTGCAGGTTGTCGTGGGGGGCTGGACGGCGGTGCACGGCGACCCGAGCGTGCAGAGCATCGAACAGGGACCGCGCGCAAGTGGGGTCTACGCGCGCTTCGCCACGAACGGGCAGACGTTGACGCTGCTCGACGGACAGGGCCGCACGACCGCCACGCTCACCGCCGGGGCGGGGTTGGTCGCGGCCACACGCGACGTCGAAAAAGCGGTGGTCTGGGTGGTCAGCGGGACCGACGAAGCGGGCGTCGAACGCGCCGCGCGGGCACTCCAGGAAAGCGTCCTGCGCAATCGCTTCGCGCTGGCGGTAACGGCCTCGGGCGCACAGCTTCCGGTCCCGGGGGCGAGCGGATGAGAAACACCGGGCTGCTGTTCTACCGCCGCCTCCCTAGCCCGCTGCACGCGACGCGTGCCGGTGTGGGCGCGCTATGGGCGGCCACGTTGACGGCGGCCGCCCTGATCCTCTACAACCCGCTCCCGCTGGGTTTCCTGACCGTTGCCGTGCTGGGCGCCGGGGTGGGGGCCGGCGTCGGCCGGCGGCTCGCGGGGACGCTCCGCACCGCCGCGATCGTCGGGCTGCCGATCGTCGCGATCAACGTGCTCGCCTCGCGCGAGGGGCTGACCGTGTTCGCCCGGCTCGGCGACCTCGGTCCGTTCGGCCAGGGCAACCTGACGGTCGAGGCGGTCGTCTACGGCGCCGTGATCGCGTTGAAGGTGACGCTCCTGATGCTGATCACGACGCTCGCGAGCCTCGCGGTCGATCCCGACGAGCTGCTACGTGGTTTCCGCCGGCTGTCGTTCCGCTCGGCGCTCACCGCCTCGCTGGCGACGCGCATGATCCCCGTGCTCGGCGCCGACGCACGACGCCTGGCCGAGGCGCAGCGGACCCGCCCGGAGGATCCCGCGCGCGGCGTGCGCGGTCGGGTGGCGTTGCTCAGCGCGATCGTCGGCGGCTCGCTCGAGCGCGCGATGGAGGTGGCGGCCACGCTCGAGCTCCGCGGCTTCGCCGTCGCCGCCGAAGCTAGAGGGCGCCCGCTGCGGTCACGCTCGCGGCGGTCACGGTCAGAGATACGCGTGAAGCGGCCCTGGTCGCGGCACGATCTCGCGTTCACCTGCTCGGCGCTCGTCGTGATCGCGCTCGCCCTCGCGGGGAGGTTGAGCGGAGCGGCCTCGTTCGAAGCGTATCCGCTGCTGAAGCTGCCGATCGACGCGGGCACATGGGTGTTATGCGCCGCGCTCCTCGCGGCCGTGCTCCTACCCTTCGCGGACCGCAGAGGGATCGATCGATGATCCTGGGCACGCAGGGCAAGCTGGTCCAGGACGCAGGGAGCGTGGCGTGCTACGCACGCGAGCGACTGAGGACGCCGATCCAGCGCCGCCATGCGTGGTCAGGATGATCCTCTCTTTCGATCACGTCACCTATCACTACCCGGAGGCCGAGACCCCGGCGCTGGAGGACGTGAGCTTTGGGCTGGAAGCAGGGGAGTTCTGCCTGCTGGCGGGACTCTCCGGCCACGGCAAGTCGACGCTCCTGCGCGCCGCGTCCGGGCTGGTCCCGCATTTTCATGGGGGACGCTTCGCGGGCACCGTGGCTTTGGCCGGTCTCGACACGCGCGAGCACGGCCCCTCGCATCTGGGGGGGCTCGCGGGGGTGCTGTTCCAGGACCCCGAGACACAGCTCGTGATGAGCTCCGTCCGCGCCGAGCTCTCATTGGCGCTTGAGAGTCGCGGCCACAGCGCGGCGGCGGTGGCGCGTGGGGTGGAGGAGGTGGCGCTCGCCCTCGGAATCGACGCGCTGCTGGACCGCTCCACGCACGAGCTCTCCGGGGGCGAGAAGCAGCGGGTCGCGCTCGGCGCGGCGCTGGCGGGAAGGCCGAAGGTGGTGCTGCTGGACGAGCCCACCTCACAGCTCGATCCCGTCGCCGGGGACGAGCTGATCGGCTTGCTCAGGCGGCTGAACGAGGAGTGGGAGACGACGATCGTGTTGGCGGAGCATCGCCTGGAGCGCTGCCTCGGCGCCGCCGATCGCGTGATTGCGCTGGAAGTGGGCCGTGTGGCGCACGACGGCGATCCCAAATCATTCCTGGAATGGTCCGCGCTACACGAGCCCGCACTACAGACGCCGGGCTCGAAGCTTTTCTCCTTGGCCGGGTTGCGGCCGGCGCCGACGGGTGTCAAGCAGGCGCGCGCGACGCTGCGCTCCCATGGCCTGCTGCCCGGGGAGGCGGACCTCCCGGGTGAGCGCTCGATCGCTGCGCAGGCAGCGGCGGAGGAGGCCTCGGTGCCCTCGGGGGCCCGTCGATCGGGACGTTCACGCGGCCTCAGAAGCGTGCTCGCGCGGGGGGAGCCCAGCGCGCCACCGGCATTGCGGATGCGTGGCCTCTGGCACGAGCTGCGCGACGGTCCGGCGATCCTCCGCGGCGTCGACCTGACGCTTGCGCCCGGCGAGAGCGTCGCGCTGATGGGCCGCAACGGGGCGGGTAAGTCGACGCTCCTGCGTCATGCCGCCGGCCTGATGGAGCCCACACGCGGGCGCGTGGAGCGTGGCGGACGGGTTGCGCTGCTGTTGCAGAACCCAGGCGACTACCTGATCCACG
>DASRKZ010000138.1:0-5129 GCA_035648675.1 Solirubrobacteraceae bacterium | reverse complement strand
TAGCTACGTGTGGATCGGATAACCGCTGAAGGCATCTAAGCGGGAAGCCGGCCTCAAGATGAGTTCTCCCATCCCCTAGAGGGAGTAAGACCCCTGGTAGACCACCAGGTTGATAGGCCGGATCTGGAAGGACGGTAACGTTCGAAGGAGACCGGTACTAATCGGTCGAGGGCTTGACGGATTTTTTTGATCCCCGTAAAGGGGAGTGGTACCCGTTGTGGCACTGTGCAGTTTTGAAGGACCTGGAAGGCGTGGTCTCTCGCCTTTTTCCGGTGGCCTTGGCGAGGGGGAAACACCTCTTCCCATTCCGAACAGAGCAGTTAAGCCCCTCAGCGCCGATGGTACTTGGCTCGCAAGGGCCTGGGAGAGTAGGACGCCGCCGGTTTCTTAATGCGAGCCGCCTTCGGGCGGCTCGCTCTAGTTAAGCGTCACGGGCTTCGAGGGCGGCCTTTCACCGCGGATCATGGGCGAGCTCCCACGATCCGGCCTCCCCGCTCGACAGCTAGAGCTTCTGTGCGACTCCCGACTCGCACAGCTTGCCAGGGGAGCGATCCGGCCGGCCGCGAGGGGTCCCGCTCGACGGAGCGATGGGCGACAGGCAGAGATGCGAGGTTGGGGCCGGCTGGCGGGGCCGCCGACTGACAAACTGCCCGCACAGCGGCACTCGATGCGGATGGGTCCCACGGGTTGGCTCGTTCCAGTCGACCTCCCAGTCGACGTCGTAGTCGTCCTCGAGCAAGAGGAACGAGCGGGTGAGACGGAGCGCATCGAGTGCGCGCCGGGCGAGAGATGAGGTTCTCGATGAAGGGAACATCTGTTCGTAAAGATAGGAGGGCCGGCGGACGGAATCGACGCGAACGTATGTACGTGTTGAGGGGCATCGCGGGAAACGGCTTGCCAGAGCCAAGATCGGTAGGCAGAGGGTGCAACGAAAGTTGCATAGGGGGTCTCCCTGAAGTGTCGGCGGCCACGCGCGCGAGCGGTCGATCCTCCGCTCGCCGGCGGATCGGACTCGGCGAGCGAAGCCCCCAGGCAGGGTAGAGCTAGGACGCCGCGAACTGGAGGAGAGAGATGGCTGTTACGCTTGCCAGGCGCCACACCAGCGCCCCCGCGGGGGGCGCGATGCCGCGCACCAGAGAACCCATGGAGAAGTTCGTAATCGAAGGCGGGGTCCCGCTTTCCGGCACGATGGTCCCAGCCGGGAACAAGAATGGGGCGCTACCGATCCTGGCCAGCGCGATCCTCACCGAGGACGAGGTGGTTGTGGGCAACGTGCCGCGGATTCGCGACGTGGACGCGATGCTGAGCATCCTCAGCGCGATCGGCGTGGAAGTGAGCTGGCGCGGGGCAAACGAGGTGGCTCTGTGCGCCGCCGGCGTGCACGCGGTCGAGATCGAGCGCGACCTGGCCGAGCTGATCCGTGCCTCGTTCCTGCTGGCGGGCCCGCTGCTCGCACGCTTTCGCCGCGCCGTGATGCCGCCGCCCGGCGGCGACGTGATCGGCCGCCGGCGGCTGGACCCGCACCTGGACGCCTTCCGGGCGATGGGCGCCACGGCGGAGTGCGGACGCGAGATCGTGTTGAGCGCGCCGAACGGACTGAAGCCGACGGATGTGTTCATGGACGAGCCGTCGGTGATGGCTACGGAGAACGCGCTGATGGCCGCCGCGCTGACACCCGGGACCACGGTGATCGGGAATGCCGCGTGGGAGCCCCACGTGCAGGACCTGGCGCGGATGCTCGTGAAGATGGGCGCCGACATCCAGGGAATCGGCTCGAACCTGATGACCGTGAACGGCGCCGAGACGCTGCACGGCTGCGAGCACGAGGTCGCCCCCGACCACATCGAGATCGGCAGCTTCATCGCGCTCGCGGGAGTCACCGGGGGAGAACTGCGCATCAAGGACACGGTCCCGAGAGATCTCCGCATGATCAGGCTCGTGTTCGAGCGCCTCGGCCTGCGCACGGAGCTCGAGGACAACGACGTGATCGTGCCGGGGGGACAGAAGCTGATCGTGCAGGCGGACGTGGGGGAGTACAAGAGCAAGATCCAGGATGGTCCGTGGCCCGCCTTTCCCGCCGATCTGACCTCGATCGCGGTGGCGATGGCGACCCAGGCGGAGGGCTCGATCCTCGTACACGAGTGGATGTTCGAGAACCGCTTGATCTTCACCGACAAGCTGATCCTGATGGGCGCCGACATCGTGATGTGCGATCCACACCGGGCGATCGTGACCGGTCCGCGGAGGCTGCGGGGCGAGCGCGTGGAGTCACCGGACATCCGCGCCGGCATGGCGATGCTGCTGGCGGCGCTCTGCGCGGAGGGGAAGAGCGAGATCGGCAACATCCGCCAGATCGACCGCGGGTACGAGCGGATCGACGAGCGTCTGCGCGAGCTGGGCGCGCGGATCGAGCGTGTGGCAATTGAGCCCGTGCTGGCGTGAGACGCTTTCGTCACAGGCTTATCGCCGATGAACAGCGGTAGTTTCTAGCCCAATGATCTATCCGATTCCCAGCGGCACGCGCGACGTGCTGCCCGATGAGACGCGCGAGGTGCGTGCGATCACCGACACCCTGAGGGGCGTGTTCGAGAGGAATGGGTACGGCGAGGTGTATACGCCGGCGCTCGAGTACGAAACGGTCCTGGCGCGCGGAGACATGGCCGAGGCGCAGCCGGCGTACAGGGTGTTCGACGAGACCGGCGCCGCGCTCGTGCTGCGCTCGGACATGACGGTGCCGATTGCGCGCGTCGTGGCGACGCGCTACCCGACGGCCGCGCCGCCGCTTCGCTTCTGCTATTTCGCTCACTGCTATCGAGGTGTGCGCCCCCAGCGCGGCCAGCCGCGGGAGCTGCTGCAGGCGGGAATCGAGCTGGTCGGCGCCGCCGCGCCGGAGGGGACCGCGGAGGCGCTGAGAGTGCTCTGTGATGCGTTGGACGCGGTTGGTCTGAAGGACTATCGAGTGGGGCTGGGTGACGCTTCGCTGTTCGGAGCCCTGATGTCCGGGATGGGGGTGCCGGAGGAGCACCGTCCGGGTTTGCTTGAGGCGCTTGCGCGCAGGGATTTCGTCGAGCTGGGAGGAAGGCTCGCGGCCGCGGGACTGTCGGGAGAGGCGGCTGAGCTATTGCTGAGCTTGCCCCAGCGCCGTGGTGGCCCGGAGGTGCTGGCGGGAGCCAACACGCAGGTGGAGGAGGCCGTGACGGGGATGCGGCGGGTGAGAGAGCTGCTGGAGCCGGGGGTGGCGGAGCGGGTCATCTTCGATCTCGGCCTGGTGCGAAGCATTGGCTACTACACGGGCGCGGTGTTCGAGGTGTATGACCCCGCGCTGGGCGCCCCGATCGGCGGCGGCGGGCGGTATGACGATCTGCTTGGACGTTTCGGGCGGGAGCTGCCCGCGGTGGGATTCGCGCTGGGGATCGATCGCCTGCATATTGCTCTCGCGGGCGAGGAGCGTGGCACGGGCGCCCTGCTGGCGCAGTCGGATCGTGACGGTGGCGGCGAGGCCGTCCGGGAGCCATCGGCATGAGCAAGTCGCAAGGACTGACGATCGCGGTGCCGCGCGGCGCGCTGTTCAAGGACACGGTCGACCTGCTGGCCGGGCTCGGGATCGACACGGAGGAGCTGCGAGGGAACGATCGCAAGCTGCTGTTCGAGGAGATCGGCGTGATCACGATGCGTCCCTCGGATGTGCCCACGTACGTGGAGGCGGGCGCCGCCGACGTGGGGATCACGGGCAAGGATGTGCTGCTCGAGCAGGCCTTTCATGGATCCGGTCCCACGCACCCCGAGGGCGGCCGCGAGGTGTATGAGCTGCTCGATCTGGGCTACGGCCGCTGCACGATGGTGCTGGCGAGCAAGGAGGGCCCGGATCCGGCGGTGGAGGCGCTGCGGCGGTTGGGGGTGATGCGGGTGGCGACGAAGTACCCGCGGATCGCCGCGCGCCACCTGGAGGAGACCGGCAGGCAGGCGGAGATCGTGGAGGTGAAAGGCTCGGTGGAGCTCGCGCCGCTGACGGGGATGGTCGAGGCGATCGTCGACCTGACGGCCACCGGGACGACGCTACGCGAGAACAACCTGGTGATCCGCGAGGAGCTGATGGTTTGCACCGCCCGGCTGATCGCCAACCCGGTCGCGCACAAGCTGAAGGCGGCGCGGATCGATGAGCTGCTGGAGCGGCTGCGCGGCCTGCCCGCCGCCGTCGCCTGAGATGCAAATCACACGCGTGGATTGCTGAGATGCGTGTCGAGCGTGTGGATGTCGAGCAGTACGGGCGGCTCGGCGGTCCGATCGCCGTGGCGGCTCAGCTGCGCGCGCTCGTCCCCGACGGGGCCTTGGTGGAGGAGGCCGTGAGAGAGATCGTGGGAGCGGTGCGCGCGGAGGGCGACGCGGCGGTGCGTGAGTACACGCGCCGCTATGACACCGCCGGCAACGAGCCGAAACCGCTGCTGGTCACCCCCGAAGAGCTGGACACGGCGATCAGGGGGCTGGATCTGGAGCTGGTCGCTGGACTGCAGGTCGCGATCGCGAATGTCGCCGAGGTGGCTCAGGCCGGTGTGGACGAGAGTAAGACGGTCATGCTGCCTCAGGGTCAGCGCGTGACCCTGCGCGAGGTGCCGGTGCGGGCGGCGGCCGTGTACGTCCCCGGGGGGCGCGCGCCGTATCCGAGCACGGTCGTGATGGGCGTCGTGACGGCGCGGGCGGCGGGCGTGCTGGATGTCGTCGTGTGCTCTCCGCCGGGCGCCGACGGGGAGATCGACCAGACGATCCTCGGGACCTGCCGGTTGTGTGGGGTGGAGCGCGTCTACAGGATCGGAGGCGCGCAGGCGATCGCCGCGCTGGCGTATGGCACCGAGACGGTGAGCCGCGTCGACGTGGTGGTCGGGCCCGGCAACCTGTATGTGCAGGAGGCCAAGCGGCAGTTGGCGGCGACGGTCGGCATCGACGGGTTTGCGGGGCCGAGCGACCTCGTGACGGTCCTCGGCGAGGAGGCCGGCGAGTCGGGGGTCGAGCTGGCCGCGCTCGACCTGCTCGCACAGGCCGAGCATGGAGCCGGCAGCTTGGTGGTGGCGATCGCCCCGAGCGCGGGGATGCTCGACGCATTGGCGGAGACACTCGAGCGTCTGGTCGTGACG
>DASRKZ010000137.1:0-17167 GCA_035648675.1 Solirubrobacteraceae bacterium | reverse complement strand
GGTTGGGTGCAAAGCCCTCGAACTCCGCCACGACTTCTTCGAAGCGCTCCTGGGAATAGGAGACGAGGTCCATCTTGTTGACCGCAACGACGAGCTTTGGGATACCGAGCAGCGCGCTGATGAACGCGTGGCGCTTTGACTGCTCCAGCACGCCTTTGCGCGCGTCGAGCAGGATCACCGCGACATCGGCGGTCGAGGCGCCCGTGACCATGTTCCGCGTGTACTGCCGGTGCCCGGGGCAGTCGGCGATGATGAAGCGCCGCTTCGGCGTGGCGAAGTAGCGGTAGGCCACGTCGATCGTGATCCCCTGCTCGCGCTCGGCCCGCAGCCCGTCGGTCAGCAGCGCCAGATCCAGCGCGCCCTCGCCGCCGCGGCGCTCGCTCGCCTGTTCGACGTGCTCCAACTGGTCCTCGAACACCTGCTTGGTGTCGTACAACAGCCTCCCGATCAGCGTGCTCTTGCCGTCGTCGACAGATCCCGCGGTGGTGAACCGTAGTAAGTCGAGGGTCACTAGAAGTACCCGGCCTTCTTGCGGTCCTCCATCGCGGCCTCCGTCACCCTGTCGTCGGCGCGCGTCTCGCCGCGCTCGGTGATCCTCGTGGCCGCGATCTCGCTCACGACCTCCTCCAGCGTCATCGCCCCCGAGCGCACTCCCCCCGTACAGGTCATGTCGCCGACCGTCCGGTAGCGGACCGTCTCGGTCATCACCCGCTCGCCGTCGATCAGCTCGACGCCCTCGCGCCACGCGTACAGCATGCCGTCGCGCCCGAACACCTCGCGCTCGTGCGCGAAGTAGATCGAGGGCACCTCCAGCTCCTCCTGGTCGATGTACTCCCAAACGTCGAGCTCCGTCCAGTTGGAGATCGGGAAGACCCTCACGTTCTCGCCCTGCTTGATACGCCCGTTGTACAGGTTCCACAGCTCCGGGCGCTGGCGCTTCGGGTCCCACTGCCCGAAGTCGTCACGGAACGAGAAGATCCGCTCCTTCGCCCGCGCGCGCTCCTCGTCGCGCCGCGCGCCGCCGAAGGCCGCGTCGAAGCCGTGCTCCGCGAGTGCGTCCAGCAGCGTCACCGTCTGCAGCCGGTTGCGCGAGGCCCGCGGCCCGGTCTCCTCGACCGCCCTGCCCTGGTCGATCGACTCCTGCACGCTCGCCACGATCAGCCGCTCGCCGAGCTCTCCCACGCGCCGGTCGCGGAACTCGATCACCTCGGGAAAGTTGTGCCCCGTGTCGACGTGCATCAGCGGGAACGGGAACGGAGCCGGGCGAAACGCCTTCTCGGCGAGGCGCAGCAGCACGATCGAGTCCTTCCCCCCGCTGAACAGCAGCACCGGGCGCTCCAGTTCGGCCGCCACCTCGCGCATCACATGGATCGCCTCTGACTCGAGCGCCCGCAGATGACTGAGCTGAGGGCGGGTCGCGACGCTCATCGGATCAGCCCACGTGCTCTACATGCAGACCGCACTCCGTCTTGGTCGTCCCGGCCCAGCGGCCCTCGCGTCCGCTCCCCGGCTGGGTGCATGGGGCACAGCCGATCGACTCGTACCCCTGGTCGTGCAGTGGGTTGTACGGAAGATTGCGCTCGTGGATCCGTCGCCACAGGTCCTTCTCGGTCCAGTGGGCGAGCGGGTTGTACTTCCACAGCCCGCGTCCCTCGTCGCGCTCGATCAGCTCCGCCGTGGCCCTCGTCGGGCCCTGCTCGCGGCGGATGCCGGTGATCCAGCCCTCGGCGCCGGTGAGGGCGCTCTCGAGCGCCGCGACCTTCGCGTTCGAGCAGCAGTGCTCGGGACCGCTCCACGGGCGATCCGGACTGCTTGCGTCGCGCACCTCGATCTTTACCCCGAAGCGCTCCTCGAACGCGCGCCAGGTCTGCATCGTCTCCTCGAACAGCACGCCGGTGTCGATCGTCACGACCCTCACCGCGCTGCCGGGGGCGGGGGTCATCTCTTCATTGAGGCGCAGGAGCTCGTCGAGCAGTACCGACTCCTCCTTCTGGAACGAGCACAGCAAGAGCGCTCGCTCGCCGTGGCGCGACGCCTCGCGCAGCGTATGCGTCAGGCTGAGCGCCGGGTCGAGCTCGGAGGTGACCTCCGTTATGTGGCTGTCGGATGGATGCATCTGATCTAGTCGTCGCGCTGCTTCGCGTCCTTTAGGTATCGGGTCAACTCGTCCGTCTACTTGTGGGTCTACTCGTCCGTCTACTTGTCGCGCTGCTGCGCGTCCTTTAGGTCTTATCTATACCGCGCACTCGCCCTCACCGCGAATCACCTGGAAAGGAACGTCTCGATTCCAGTCGATGAATTGGTTCATTGTCTCCAACCCGAAGTCGACCGGCAGCGAGAGGTCCTTCACGAGCGCCTCGAGCTCGCCCGTGCCGACGCGCTCGGCGAAGTCGTTCCACTCCTCGCCGTCCTCTCGGTTGGACTCGTAGTGGCCGATCCAACGCTCGATCGCATCCGGCACCCGCTTGGAGGGCAGACGCAGCTTCAGGCGCGTGCCGAACTTCACCTCGCCGCCTTCGAACACGCCGCCGACGTGGGGGATGTAGGCGGGGATCGTGTGCTCGCCGACTTTGATCGAGGCGCCGGTGAAGCCGATGCTCGAGACGTGATGCTGCCCGCAGCCGTTCGGGCAGCCGCTGATCTTCACGTTCAGCTTGCGCGTCAGCGGATCGGTGATGTTCAGGGCTTCGATCCGCTCCTGCACGGCCTGGTTGAGGCCCATCGAGCTGGTGATCCCGAGCTTGCACGAGTCCGTTCCAGGGCACGAGACGACGTCGCTTATCTCCCGCGAGCCGGCATCGCCCAGGCCCAGCTCCGACAGCGCCTTCCACACGTCGTAGACGCTCTCCTGGCGAACCCAGCGCAGGACGAAGTTCTGCTGCACGGTCGTCCGCGCGTAGCCGCCGGCGTACCGGCGCATGACATCCGCCAGGCCTCTGAACTGCTCGGGCGTGAGGTCACCACGGATGATCTTCGCCTCGACGGTCACGAAGCCGTCCTGCTTCTGCTCACGCACGTTCGCCCGGCGGAAGCGCTCGAACTTTGGGAAATCACCGTTCGGGCTGCCGTATGTCTGGGGTGGGGCGGGCGCGCCCTCGCGCTCGTCGTCGAGGAACAGCCGGTCCTCGATCGAGAAGTCGCGTTCGGAGACCCAGTCGCCCTTCAGCTCCTCCTCGACCTGGTTGCGCAGCTCGTCGATCCCGTACTTGTCGACGAACACCTTGATCCGCGCGCGGGCCCGATTGACGCGCAGCCAGTCCTGACGGTCGAAGATCCTGAAGACGGCCTCGGCGATCCTCAGGTAATCGCCGTTGTCGAGCTCCACGAACTCGTACAGCACCGGGGCCACCCGTGGCATGATCGAGGTACCGCCGCCGACGAGGATCTCCGCGCCGCGCACCTGGTCAGGGTTGGCGGGGTCCTCGGACTCACGCACACGCGCCCTGAAGGCGATGTCGTGGATGCCGCTGATCGCGCGGTCCTGCGGGGAGCCGTCGAACGAGGTCTTGATCTTCCGCGGCATCGCCTGGGTGGTCGGATGGCGCACGAAGTAGCGCACGTAGGCGCCCGCGTAGGGGGTCATGTCGAACAGCTCGTCCTTGGCCACGCCCGCCCACGGATCGCCGGTGACGTTTCTGACCGTGTTGCCGCAGCCCTCGCGGCTGGACAGCCCCGCCTCCCCCAGCTCGCGGATCGCCCGCTCGGCTTCCGGCAGCGGGATGTGGTGCATCTGGATGTTCTGCCGTGTGGTGATGTGGCCCTTGTTCAGGGGCACGTACTGCTCGACGACGTCGGCGAACGCCTCCATCTGCTCCGGCGTGATCCCCCCGAAGGGCAGCTTCACGCGGATCATCTGCACGTCGGGCTGGCGCTGGCCGTAGACCCCCTGCTTGAGGCGGAACTTGATGAACTCGTCTTCCGGCGTCTCGCCGGCCAGGAATTTGGTGGACTCGGTCTTGAAGTCGTCGTACTCCCGCCGCAGGATCGGGATCACGTGCCCGGGCACGTTCTGGAGGACCTCTGGGTCCTCGAGCGTGCCGCGCGGGGCGGGGGTTGAAGCTGGCTCCATTTTGCGAAACCTCCTGAACCGGGCCGCGGCCCGGGGCGAGTTGACGTACGGCAGGGGGATTGCCCTAAAGGCTAGCGGCTTTCAGGTATTTATCCAGGTGGGCGGGTGGGGCACTCATCCAACACCGGGAACACGAGCTCGGGATCTTCGCGCGCGACCCCTTCCAGGATAGCCGCGCGGACCCATGGATCGGGGCGCTCCTCGCTCGAGATCGGGGGCGGCGCCGTCGCGCGCTCAAAGCGCTCGATCGCCGCCGTAATCGCCGCCGCCTGCTCGGGGGACGCGGGGGAGGAGCTCATAGGGGGATGTTGCCGTGCTTGCGCTTCGGGCCCGGTTCGCGCTTGGTCTGGAGCGTGTGGAGCGCCGTGATCAGGCGGGGCCGTGTCTCGTGGGGCACGATCACGTCGTCGATGTAGCCGCGCTCGGCCGCCGTGTAGGGATTGGCGAAGCGCGCCTTGTAGTCGTCCATCAGCTTCTGGCGGCGCTCGTCCGGTGTGGGACTGCCGGCGAGGTCGCGGCGATAGATGATGTTGACCGCGCCCTCCGGCCCCATCACCGCCACCTCGGAGGTCGGCCAGGCGAAGTTGAAGTCGGCGAGCAGGTGCTTGGAGGCCATCACGTCGTAGGCGCCCCCGTAGGCCTTCCGCGTGATCACGGTGATCTTCGGGACGGTGGCCTCGGTGAACGCGTACAACAGCTTTGCCCCGTGGCGGATGATGCCGCCCCACTCCTGCGCGGTGCCCGGCAGGAAGCCCGGCACGTCGGTGAACGTGATCAGGGGGATGTTGAACGCGTCGCAGGTGCGCACGAAGCGCGCCGCCTTCGCCGAGGCGTCGATGTCGAGCACGCCGGCCATGTGGTTGGGCTGGTTGCCCACGACCCCGACCGCCAGTCCGTCGAGGCGCGAGAAGCCGCAGATGATGTTCTTCGCGTGGTGCTCGTGCACCTCGAAGAACTCGCCGTCGTCGACGATCAGCCGCACCACATTGCGCATGTCGTAGGGCTTGTTCGGGTTATCCGGCACCACCGCGTCGAGCTCGGGGTCCATCCGCAGCGGATCGTCGGTCGGCTGGACCCGAGGCGCGGTCTGCAGGTTGTTCTGGGGCAGGAAGCTGATCAGGTAGCGGCAGTCCTCCAGGCACGCGTCCTCGTCCTCGGAGGCGAAGTGGGCCACGCCGGACTTCGTGTTGTGCGACATCGCCCCCCCGAGCTCCTCGAAGCCCACTTCCTCGCCGGTGACCGTCTTGATCACATCGGGACCGGTGATGAACATGTGCGAGGTCTCCTTGACCATGAAGATGAAGTCGGTGATCGCCGGCGAGTACACGGCGCCGCCGGCGCACGGGCCCATGATCAGGCTGATCTGGGGAATCACGCCGGAGCACTTGACGTTGCGCACGAACACGTCGCCGTAGGCGCCGAGCGAGACGACGCCCTCCTGGATGCGCGCGCCGCCGGAGTCGTTGATGCCGATCACCGGGCAGCCGATCTTGGCGGCGAGATCCATGATCTTGCACATCTTCTCGCCCATCACCTCGCCGAGCGAGCCGCCGAAGACTGTGAAGTCCTGGCTGAACACGCATACCGTGCGGCCTTCGATCGTGCCGTGACCGGTGACCACGGCGTCGCCCCACGGCCGGTTCTTCTGCATCTCGAAGTCGTAGGTGCGGTGGCGCACGAACGTGTCGAGCTCCTGGAAGGAGCCCTCGTCGAGCAGCTTCTCCACGCGCTCTCTCGCCGTGTACTTGCCGCGCGCGTGCTGCTTCTCCTCCGCCTCCGGGGACGAGTGGATCGCGGCCTCGCGCAGCTCATGCAGCTGCGCGAGCTTCTCCTCGTATGTCTCCGGGGCCTTCTGGCGCGGCGGGCGGCGGTGGCCGCTGCGGGACGCCGCGAGCAGCGCGGCGTCGGTCTGTCGGTCGTGGGAGTTGGAGGCCATCGGGCGCGGGATCTTATCCGCGGGTCAATCCGGGCGGTTCTCAGGAGCGCGAGAACGGCCGGTGGTGCGCGGCGCCCAGCCGGTCGAGTACCGCGGTCAACACGGCCGTCACCTGCTCGGCCGCCACCTCCTCGGCCGCCTTCAGTTCGACCGCCTTCTCCTCGGCCGCCTTCAGTTCGGCCGCCTTCAGTTCGACCGCGACGTTCGGGGTGTCATCGTCCCGGGGTGGCTCGGGCTCGTCGATCTCGATGACCGCGGGCTGCTCCAGCTCCGGCTGGACGAGCTCCTTGGAACCACGCCGAAAGAGCCTGGCGAAGAATCCGGGACGTGGCGCGCGCTCAGGCACCTCCACGGCTAGGGTCTCGGGCTCCTCCACGGCTAGGGTCTCAGGCTCCGCCGCGATTACCGGCTCGGGCTCGGGCGGCGGCTCGGGCTCGGGCGGCGGCTCGGGCGCCGGGAGCTCGCGGGCCGCAGTCAGCGTGACTTTGGTGCCCCATCCGGAGGACTTGAGCAGCACCTTTCCGGTGGTATCCGCGGCCTCCCATTCGACGGCCTTCTCCGGCTCGACCCGGGTGATGCGGATCTCGCCGAGCTCGCCCAGGTGGCGGGCGAGCGCGGCGGGGTCGCTCAGCTCCGCCCACAGCTCGGGCGGGGACTTGACCAGCGTGCGCTGTACCTCCGAGGAGATCATCTTCCCATCAGTTCGAGCGCTCTCCCGCGACTCCTCCCGCGCGGACCTCCCGCGGCAGAGTGACTATTAACTTTTAAGACTGCGTGGCACCATCGTTATACGCAGTCCTAAAAGTCGATGACAACATCCAGCGCCTTTATCTTTCTGCAAATACTATAGTATAGTCCTTTATCTAAAAACCGCCCTCAGGCGGCCGACGATGTGCTGTGGCTGTGAATCAAGCCGCGCTCGTGCAGCAACTCCGCGAGTTGGACGGCGTTGAGGGCGGCGCCCTTGCGGAGGTTGTCGGCGACGATCCAGAGGTCGAGGGCGCGCTCGTGGCCGGGGTCGCGGCGGATGCGCCCGACGAACACGTCGTCCTCGCCGGCGGCGTCGATCGCGAGTGGATAGAGCGCGGAGGCGGGATCGTCGAGCACGGTGACGCCGGGCGCCTCTCGCAGCAGCTCCCGCGCCCGCTCGGGGGAGAGGGGGTCGCGCGTCTGCACGTTGACGGCCTCGGAGTGCCCGGTGAGGACCGGCACGCGCACGCAGGTGGCGGACACGCGAATCGAGGGGTCGCCGAGGATCTTTCGCGTCTCGTCGATCAGCTTCCGCTCCTCGTCGGTGTGGTCCTCGCCCGCGGCGAACGAGCCGGCGTGGGGCAGCGCGTTGAAGGCGATCTGGTGGGCGTAGACCTCCGGTGAGGGGATCTCGCGCTCGTGGAGGAGCGCGTGGGACTGATCGAGCAGCTCGTCCACCGCCTGCCTGCCGGTGCCGGAGACGGCCTGGTAGGTCGAGATCACCAGTCGCTCGATCCCGGCCGCGTCGTAGAGCGGCTTCAGCGCGACGACCATCTGCATCGTCGAGCAGTTCGGGTTCGCCACGATCCCGTGGTGGTCGGCGAGCGCCTCGGGGTTGACCTCGCTGACGACGAGCGGGACGTCGTCCCTCATGCGCCAGCGCGAGGAGTTATCGACGACCACCGCGCCCGCCGCGGCGAACCGCGGCGCCCACTCGCCTGAGGTCGAGCCGCCGGCGGAGAACAGCGCCAGGTCGAAGCCCCCGATCGCCTCCTCGTCGAGGCCACGCACGACGAGGCCGCCCTCCGGCTCACCTGCCTGCCTGCCTGCACCCTTTAGGGCGTGCCCTTCAGGGTGCGCCCCAGAGGGTGTGCCCGGCAGGGTGCGTCCGACGGAGCGCTCGGAGGCGAACGGGACGATCTCGCCCGCCGGGAAGCCGCGCTCACGCAGCAGCCGGAGCATCAAAGTGCCGACCTGGCCGGTGGCGCCGACGACGGCGACTCGATACCCCTCGTTCATAGGATTCTCAGGGTATCGCGGGGTGCTCAGGCGAAACGGGAGGCGCGGGTCTGCCTACGCTCAGGTATGGGTGGCCATGAAGTAGATCGTGATGACGACCAGTAGGTCCATCAGAGCGCCGACACCGCCGATCCGCTTGACGAGCGCGTTGTGCTCGGCGCTCGGCGTCACCGGCCCGTCGCCCGCGGCGGCGAGATCCTGGTCGGCGACCTCGATCAGGCGCTTCTCCCGCGGACCCAGATAGGCGCCCTCGACGGCGCCGATCACGATCGACACGGCGAGACCCCACTGCACGAAGAACGTGTTCCACAGGTGCAGGTGGGAGGCGAGGTAGATGCCGAAGACCACGATCGCCGCCAGCCCCGGCATGATCACCCGCTGGCTGATCGCGTGGAGAGCCCGATAAAGGGCCGGCAAAGCGCGCGCGTCGGCCTTGGTGATGGTGCCGAGCAGGACGGGATAGGCGAACGTCGCCCCGAAGGCGAAGACGACGGCGAGGATGTGCAGCGCGAGGACGACTTCGTAGAACTGCACGGCGAGGAGCACGGGCGAGAGCCTATTGGTTGTGCCAGTGGGAATGCCCGAGTGCGTGAAGTGTCGGGGGTTGCCATCAGGCTGTAGACATGGACAACACCGCCGTCATCGCGCACGCCGTCTCACCACAAGGGCGCACCGTCGAGCTCACCGAGCGTAAGTGGGCCTACATTCAGCGCCACGTCGAGATGCGCGGCGAGCTGGAGCTGCTGCTCGAGGCAATGCGCCGTCCGGACTACCAAGAGCCGGATCCGCGTCCGGGACGCGAGCGCTACTGGCTTCGTATGCAGCCGCCGTTTCGGTTTCGCTGGTTGAGGGCGGTAGTACAGTTTGAGGGCGACGTAGACCGCGTCGTCACTGCCTTCGGACAGAACAACGAGCCGGAAGGTCTCCGAAGATGACGATCACCATTGGCGCAATCACATTCGACCACGTCGAGTACGACGCCGACGGTGATGTGCTCTACCTGAGCGTTGGCGAGCCGCGCGAGCCCACCGACTCCTTCGGTACCGCTGAGGGTCACAACGTCCGCTACGACGAGCTGGGTCGGGTTATCGCGATTACGCTCGTCAACGCCAAATGGCTGCTCGAGCGCGACGGCGAGGTGCGCGTGACGATTCCCAGCCGTGTCTCGGCCGACACGCTCGCGCCTGCGATTGCCGCCTGAGCGAAGCGGTTCGGGCGGCGCATGCGCCGCCCGCGGAGGCGCACATGTGCGCCTCCGTAGTAGGGCCGCATGCGGCCCTACTGACCTATCCGCATGCGGATAGGTCTCTCCGAAAGCAGCTCAGAACGTCGGCGCGTACTTGCCGAAGACGTCCTGCATCGCGCCGCAGACCTCGCCCAAAGAACAGCGGTCCTTGAGGGCCTGGCGGATCGCGGGGAGCAGGTTCTCGCTGCCGCGGGCGACGTCGCGCAGCTCCTCCAGGCGCTGCTCCACGAGCGATTGGTCGCGGTCTGCCTTGAATTGGGTCAGACGGTCGACCTGTTCGCGCTCGGACTCGGGGTCGACGCGGAGGAGGTCGGGGACCTCGATGCCCTCTTCCTCGTACTTGTTCACTCCCACGACGATGTCCTGGCCGATCCGGTAGCGCTCCTGGTAGCCCCACGCCGACTCGTCGATCTCGCCGGTGATGAACTGGATCGCGTTCACCGATCCGCCGAGCGCGTCGACCTTCGCGATCAGCTCGTTCGCGCGCCCTTCGATCTCGTCGGTCAAAGACTCGACGAAGTAGGAGCCCGCGAATGGGTCGACGGTGTCGGCCGCGCCGGACTCATCGGCGAGGATCTGCTGGGTGCGCAGCGCGATTTTCGCGGCGCGCTCGGTGGGCAGCGCCAAAGCCTCGTCGAAGCCGTTCGTGTGCAGCGACTGGGTGCCCCCGCAGACGGCGGCGAAGCCCTGGAGGGCGACGCGCACGATGTTGTTCTCCGGCTGCTGCGCGGTCAGCGTGACGCCGCCTGTCTGGGTATGGAAGCGCAGCATCGTCGCCTTTGGGTTCGTCGCCCCGAAGCGCTCGCGCATGATCTGCGCCCACATGCGCCGGGCGGCGCGGAACTTGGCGACCTCCTGGAAGACGTTGTTGTGGCCGTTGAAGAAGAACGCCAGCCGCGGCGCGAACTCGTCGACCGACAGGCCCGCGTCGATCGCCGCCTGGACGTAGGCGATGCCGGAGGACAGAGTGAAGGCGACCTCCTGGACGGCCGATGAGCCCTTCTCGCGGAAGTGGTAGCCGGAGATCGAGATCGTGTTCCACCTCGGCACGCGCTCGTGGCAGTACTGGAAGAGGTCGGTCGTCAGGCGCATCGTCGGGATCGGCGGGTAGATGTAGTTGCCGCGCGCGATGTACTCCTTCACGACGTCGTTCTGGGTCGTCCCGCGGAGCTCCTCTGACGGCACGCCCTGCTCCTCCCCGACGAGCTCGTAGAGCAGCAGCAGGCAGGCGGCGGGCGCGTTGATCGTCATCGACGTCGAGACCTGATCGAGCGGAATGCCGTCGAAGGCGGTGCGCATGTCGTCGATCGTGTCGATCGCCACGCCCGTGCGGCCGACCTCGCCGAGGCAGCGCGGGTTATCAGAGTCGAGGCCGAGCTGGGTGGGGAGGTCGAACGCCATCGACAGCCCCGTGGAGCCCTTCGAGAGCAGGTAGCGGTAGCGCTCGTTCGACTCCCTCGCCGAGGCGTAGCCCGCGTACTGGCGCATCGTCCAGGTCTGCTTGCGGTACATCTCGCGGTGCACGCCGCGCGTGTAGGGGAACTCGCCGGGCTCGCCGAGCTCGAGCTCCTCCGGGAGGTCCGCCTCGGTGTAGAGCTCCGAGATCTCGATCCCCGAGTCGGTGAAGCGGCGCGGGTCCTCGGGCCCGACGATCGGGGCGACGGTCAGGTTCTCCTCGGTGGAGGCCATGTGGCAGATGATAAGGATCGCGCGGTGATGGAACTCTCGACCGCCGCTCGGCGCGCACTCTTGCGGGCGCCGCCGTACGGGTATTCTCCCCGCATGGCCACCTGTCTCGTCACCGGCGGCGCCGGGTTCCTCGGCTCGCATCTGTGCGACGAGCTCCTGGCGCGCGGCAACCGGGTGATCTGCGTCGATAACCTCGAGACGGGCTCGCTGGCGAACATCGAGCACATCCGCGAGCCGGATCGCTTCGTGCACCTCGGGGTGGACATCATCGAGCCGTATTTCGTCGATGAGCCGATCGACTTCATCTACCACCTCGCCTCGCCGGCCTCGCCGATCGACTACCTGCGGCTGCCGCTCCACACGCTCAAGGTCGGCTCCTACGGCACGCATCACACGCTCGGGCTCGCCAAGGCCAAGCGCGCGCGCTTCCTGATCGCCTCCACCAGCGAGGTCTACGGCGATCCCCAGGTGCACCCGCAGACGGAGTCCTACTGGGGCCACGTCAACCCGATCGGCCCGCGGGGCGTCTACGACGAGGCCAAGCGCTACGCGGAGGCGCTGAGCATGGCCTACCACCGCCAGCAGGGCGTCGATACGGCGATCGTGAGGATCTTCAACACCTACGGGAGCCGGATGCGCCCGCATGACGGTCGCGCGATCCCGACGTTCCTGCGCCAGGCGCTGGGGAACCGTCCGGTCACGGTCTTCGGCGACGGCGGCCAGACGCGGTCGTTTTGTTACGTGACCGACTTGATCCGCGGGATCATCGGGCTCGCCGAGTCCGGTCACCATGACCCGGTGAACATCGGTAACCCCGATGAGTTCACGCTGCTGGAGCTCGCGGAGACGATCAAGGAGCTGACGGGCTCGAGCTCGGAGATCATCTATGAGGCGCTCCCGGAGGATGACCCCAAGCAGCGCAAGCCCGACATCACGCTCGCGCGTGAGCTGCTGGGCTGGACGCCCGAGGTCTCGCTGCGCGAGGGACTGCAGCGCACGATCGAGGCCTCCGGCGCCAAGGTCCTGATCGGCTGAGCCTGCAAATCGCCACCCGACCGCTACATCTGCGAGTCTGAGGCGTTGTGAAAAGCGAGATGCAACGTTCTTCGGGAACGTCGGCTCCGCCCGCCCCGCGCGTGCCGCGTCAACCTTCGCCTCCGCGCGAGCGGGCGACGCTGTCGGAGGAGATGGCGCGCAAGGAGCCCTCCGACCGGGACATGCGCAGCAAGCGACCGCCGGCGATGTCGTTCCTGCTGCGGATGGCCACGGCTCGGCGGCTGGCGCGCGTGCTCTCGCTGCTGGCGCTCGATTTCGTCGGCGTGGCGCTTGCGATCTTCACGGCGCTCGTGCTGAAGGCGGCGGTGCTGGGGCACGTCGAGCCGAGCTCGGCGTTTCACGAAACCAAACGGATATTGGCGTTCGCCTACCTCCTGACCGCGCTCCTGTTCGCGCGCTCGGGGCTGTATGCCGAGCGCGCGCAACGTCCGGGTCTGTCGCGGATCGTCGGCGCCCTGTTCCAGGTGGCGTTCGTCGCGCTCCTGTTCGCGGTCGTCAGCGGCGAACACTTCTCGAGCTTCTACATCTTCTGGGGCTCGCTGACATTCGCGCTGCTGTACGTGTCCTCGTTGCGTGGCGCCTACGAGTGGCTGACGGGAGCGCTCCTACGCGCCGCCGGCTACCGGCGCCGCGCGGTACTGGTGGGGACGGGGAAGCACATCCGCGATGTCGCCCACGCGCTCGCGGACGCGACACATTCGCCGATCGAGGTCGTCGGGTTCCTCTCGCCGCTGGAGCTGCCCGCCAATGGCCTGCGCGCCCTCGGATCGCTCGCGAACCTGGAGGAGGTGCTGGGCAGCGAACGGATCGACGAGGTGATCATCGCCGACCCCGACTTCCCGCAGGTCGAGGCGGTGGAGCTCGTCGACCAGTGCCACCGGCGTGGGGTGCGCGTGCGCCTGGCGCCGTCGACGATGGAGATCCTGATCCATCGCGCCGAGTTCGTGCCGGGCCAGTCGGTGCCGCTGTTCGAGTTGAGCTCGCCCGTGTTCGAGGGGATCGACTTCGCGCTGAAGCGCACCTTCGACCTCGTCGGCGCCACGCTGCTGCTGGTGCTCCTCAGCCCGCTTTTGCTGATGATCGTGCTCGCCGTGCGGCTGTCCTCGCGTGGGCCGATCCTGTTCCGCTCCACGCGCCGAGGGATCGGCCAGCGGCCGTTCGCCTGCCTGAAGTTCCGCACGATGCACACCGACGCCGAGCAGCGCCAGGCCGATCTGGAAGAGCTCAACGAGGCCTCGGGGGCGCTCTTCAAGATCCGCAACGACCCACGGATGACGCGGGTCGGGCGGGCGCTCCGGCGCTACTCGCTGGACGAGCTCCCCCAGCTCGTGAACGTGCTCCGCGGCGAGATGTCGCTCGTCGGCCCGCGACCGCTGCCCGAGCGCGACTACGAGATGCTCGAGGACTGGCACCGCAAGCGCTACCTGGTACTCCCGGGGATCACCGGCCTGTGGCAGGTCTCCGGCCGCTCCGAGCTCGACTTCGACGATCTCGTGCACCTCGACTTCATCTATCTCGAGCGCTGGTCGCTGGCCCTCGACCTGACGATCATCCTGAAGACGATCCCCGCCGTTCTAATGCAGCGTGGCGCCTACTGACCGGCGCAGGATCGGAACGACCTGCTTTAGCCGGACTATTGACAGCCGGCCAGAGCATCCTCGTAGACCTGCCAGGTGGCTCGTCCCGCGTCCTCCCAGGTCCAGGCGGGCGGCGGCGGCGCCGGGCGGCTGATCCTCTGGGCGGCGAGAATCAGCGCCTTCAGGTCGCCCGACTCGACGAACGTGGCGCGCTCGTCGAGGACCTCGCGTAAGGCCGGGACCTCGCAGGCGACGACCGGCGTGCCGCAGGCCAGCGCCTCGACCGCCGGCAGGCCGAAGCCCTCGTCCTCGGAGGGGACCACGAGCGCGTGGGCGCCCGAGTAGATCGCGGCGAGATGCTCGTCGGAGACCTGTCCGGTGAGCGTCACGTCGGGCAGCTCGTGTGCCCAGGGACGCGTGGGGCCGACGAGCACCAGCGGCAGCTCGTGGGGGGTGGCGGCGAGCTTGGCGACGTGCTTGCGCGGGTCGGGGTGCTGCAGGCCTCCGACCCACACGAGATAGCGCTCGGGCAGGGCGAAGCGCGCCCGTGCCTCGGCGATCTCATGGGCCGGACGCGGGTACATCATCGAGTCGGGCGCCTCGGCGATCACGACGACGCGCTCGGGGTCGAGGCCGAGACGCTCGACGGCGTCGCCGGCCACCGCCTCGGTGGGCACGATCACCCGCATCGCACGCTGCACCGCCAGCTGGCGAAGACGCAGGCGCACGCCCATCCGTAGATGCTCGCTGCGACGCTTGAGCGCGGCGAGGTCGTGCAGCGTGACGACCATCGGGCAAGGGCTGCGCAGCATCGCGCCCTCCATCCAGGGAGAGTGGAAGACGTCGTAGGCGCGGGGGTGGTGGGTCTCCTCGACCTCGGCTCCGCCGGCGGCCGTGTCCCGCAAGGCGTCGAGCAGGCAGCGGGAGTAGCGCCCGACGCCGCGCGGATCGGTGGCTGGGCGGCTGTCGAAGGCGACCCTCACGGGCGCCTCCGTGACGCGTCGCGCTGGTTCACTGCGTCCCCGGAGAGTGCACTGGGGCCAACATAGTCGGTTCGAGGCCGGGCTGTCGAAGTGGCATCCGCGTTGCAAATATTTCGTGCCGTCTAGCCTTGCCCGACGATGCCGGCGCCGGGTGACTATCACGAGGCTCTCTGGGAGGGCCTGCCCGAGGGCCTCGATCCGCCCGACTTCATCCGGCGTAGCCGCTTCCTCTTGGACAACGTCCGCGCGGGCGAGCGGGTGCTCGACGTGGGCTGCGGCGAGGGACGCTTCGCCGCCGAGCTCGCGCGGGCGGGGGCAGAGGTGGTGGGGATCGACGTCGCCGCCGAGCCGCTGCGGCGGGCGCGCCGCCGCCATCCCGAGCTCGAGCTGCGGCAGGTGCGGGCCGACGGAGCCTGGCCGCTCCGAGACGCGAGCTTCGACGTGGTCTGGGCCGGCGAGGTGATCGAGCACGTCTCCGACACGGCCGGCTGGCTGTCTGAGATACGCCGCGTGCTGCGCTCCGGTGGCGCCCTCCTGCTGAGCACGCCCGACCACGGGCGCCTGGGGATGCTCCGGTGGGCGCTTGCTCCGCGCGCGTTCGAGGCTCACTTCGACCCCCGCGCCGATCACCTGCGCTTCTACAGGAGCCGCACCCTCACCGAGCTGCTTATGGATTTCGGCTTTCACGACGTCGAAGTGCTTGGCGCCGGAGGGCCGCCCGGCGCGCGGCGGCGGCTGCTGGCAAGCGCACGACGTTCACGCTTTTGACGGCGGCGACCGGCGATCTGGTGACCGGTGATGTGGTCTCGCGCAGGGCTTGGATGTAGGCGTTCTGAATCGCGATCAGGCCGGGATCGTGTTCGATCGCGGACAGCGGCGCGACCGCCTCGGGGTTCAGGTAGACCGCGGCGCGCAGCTCATTCAGCGCAGCTGTCGGGTTGCCCGTCCGCAGGTCGTATTCGCCGAGCGTCTGCCACGTCTGCGGGTTGGACGGCTGCAGGTGCACCGCCTGTACGAGCGTGGCGCGCGCGAGCGCCGTCTGACCGGCGTGCTGCTGGATCGTCGAGAGGGTGAACAGGGCTTCCGCCGAGACCGGGTCGTAGGCGACCGCGGCCCGTGCCGCGGAGCGCGAGCCGGCGGGATCGCGGGCGCTCAGCGCCAGCGCTTCCTGAGAGGCGTCAGCCGAGCGCTGCGGCTGCCACTGCGCCCAGGCGGCGATCAGCGCTCCCACTACAACAGTGACGGCGATCCCCATGCGCAACGGGTCCACGTCGCCGAGGTAGGGCAGGCGCAGCCTCCGCGGCCGCTCCTCCGCGCCGCCGGGTTCCGGCGCCTGCCCGCCGCTTGCGGTCGTCGCGAGGAGCGGACCGCGGCCAGCCAGCCAACCCGCGCAGAGCAAGGCCACACAGGCGTCTCCCGGCACGAACCAGGTCCAGTCGACCGTGGAGTGGACCCCGAACACGACCACGAGGCAGAGCATGCTCAGCATCCCGATGCGCTCGGGGCTATAGACGCGCTCGTCGCCCGCCGAGGTCGCCGGCGCTTCGATCGCGCGCCAGCCGAAGCCTTGCCAGCCCGTGCTCCGCAGCTCGCGCCAGCTCGTCCAGCGTCGATTGAAGGGGTGCGTGGCACGTCCGGCGGCGGCGAGCCAGGTGGCGAGCAGTGCGAGGGCGATCGTCAGCCCCACGAGGCCGAGGTCGGCGAGCGTCTGGACGACGAAGCCGTGGGCGTCGTTCGCTTCGAGATCCTCGGTGCGGTAGCGCAGGCGGGCGGTTCCGTAGCTCCGCGCCCCGGCCCCGAGGGCGGGATGCGCCTGGAACACCTTCAGAGCCTCGTTCCAGTAGCGCGCGCGCACGCTCCCGATCGCGGTCAGGCGACCCGGCGTGTTGGGGGGGACGGCCGCGTGGGGATTGGTGAGCGAGTGGAAGCCGTGGGAGATGCTGCCGGGAAGTCCGCGGTGGCTGACGGCGAGCGCTCCCGCGAAGGCGATCACGGCGAGCGCGAGGATGCTCAGCAGGATCGCCCCGGCGTTGCGGCGAGCCGCAAGCGAAGGCGGCCGCCGGTCGGTGGAGAAGTGGATTGCCACGCCGGCGACTGTGAGCACGATCAGCATCGCGACCAGCAACACCCCGAGCTGGCGCCCGGCGAGGACGCGTGCGTGCAGCGCGATGCTGTCGGCGCTGAGCGCGTGCCGTGAGAAGTCCCACGCCACCATCAGTCCCGTGCCGGCGGCGCCGGCGAGCAGCACCGCGGCGCCGCGCAGGCGTAGCGGCACGATGCAGAACCACAGCGCCAGGCCCAGCGCCAGCGCGATCAGCGCTCCGCGGGAATAGGCCAGCATCAGGGTCAGCAGCAGCAGGCCCATCGCCGGGTAGGCCAACGCGCTCAACAGCGCGTGTCCGGCCCGGCGCGCTCCCAGCCACATGCAGCCGATCACGCCCATCGCCGCGGTCAGGCCCGTCGCGTTCCAGTAGCCGTAGGGCGCCTGCAGGCGCGCGTAGATGTCATGGGCGTCGAGTCGCGCGGGGAACACCTTCGTGAGCAGCGCGTAGCCACACACCACCACGGCCGCCAGCGTCACCCCGCCGAGCACCGCGGGCCAGCGCGCGGGGCCCGCGCGGG
>DASRKZ010000136.1:0-4217 GCA_035648675.1 Solirubrobacteraceae bacterium | reverse complement strand
GCTCTGGCGGGGGCGGACGCGGGGAGGAGCCGGGAAGTCCGTAAGCTCCTGCCGGAAGATGACCGCCACATTTGCCGACCTCGGCCTGTCCGAGTCCACCCTGAAGGCCCTGAAGGACGTCGGGTACGAGTCGCCGAGCGCGATTCAGGAGCAGGCGATCCCCTCGGTGCTGGAAGGTCGCGATGTGATCGGCCAGGCGCAGACGGGGACGGGCAAGACGGCGGCGTTTGGGCTGCCGATCGCCGAGTACATCGATCCTGAGCTCTCGGAGGTGCAGGCGCTGGTGCTGACGCCGACGCGCGAGCTCTGCATCCAGGTGACGCAGGCGCTGAGGACGTATGGGGCGCACAAGGGGATCGACGTGGTGGCGGTGTTCGGCGGCGCGCCGATCCGCACCCAGCAGGCGCAGCTGCGCGCCGGGGGGCACGTCGTGGTGGGTACCGTCGGCCGCGTGTTGGACCTGATCTCGAGGCGCTCGCTGGTGCTGCACGACTGCCGCTTCGTGGTGCTCGACGAGGCCGACGAGATGCTCGACCTGGGCTTCCTGGAGGATGTCGAGAAGATCCTCTCGCTGACCCCCTCGGGCCGCCAGACGGCGCTGTTCTCGGCGACGATGCCGCCGCCGATCCGCCAGTTGGCGGACAAGTACCTGTATGACCCGGTGACGATCCAGGTCGAGGCGGCCACGTTGACGATTGACACCGTCGCGCAGTTCCAGCTGCCGGTGGAGACGCGGGAGAAGGCGGACAAGCTGGTGGAGGTGCTGCGCGCGGAGCGGCCGGACCAGGCGATCGTGTTCGTGCGGACGAAGGTCCGCTGCGACCAGCTGTTTAAGATCCTGCGCGACCGCGGGATGAACGTGCGGGCGCTCCACGGCGACATGAGCCAGGGCTCGCGCGACGGCGTGATGCTGGCGTTCAAGGGCGGGCGGGTGCCGATCCTGGTGGCCACCGACGTGGCGGCCCGCGGACTGGACATCTCGACGGTGACGCATGTGATCAACTACGACGTGCCGACGAGCCCCGATACGTACGTGCACCGCATCGGGCGCACCGGACGCGTGGGTCGCTCAGGACGGGCGATCACGTTCGTCGAGGATCGTCAGAAGCGCGAGATGGAGGCGATCGAGCGCCACATCGGGATGTCGATCGCGGCGTGGAAGCCGGGCGTGGAGAGCGCGCCGACGCCGGTGAAGGAGCGCCCCCGCCGACACTCGAAGCCGGGCGTCTCGCGGCCGGAGGGCAAGGAGGAGCCCTACGTGAAGCTCGTGCTTGGAGGCGGCCGCGCCGCCGGGCTGCGCGTGGCTGACATCGTCGGCGCCGTGACCTCGAAGACGGGCCTCGACGGCGAGGCTGTACGCGAGGTGCTGGTGCTCGACCGCTTCTCGTTCCTGTCGGTCCCCGAGGGCGAGGCCGAGCGCGTGATCGAGGCGCTCGACGGCAATGAGATCGGAACCCGCCCGCCCCGGGCGCTGAGCCTGGAGCGCGTCTCGAGCTAGGCACAGCTCTTGGCGGCGGTAACGTGGTCGCAAGCATGAGTTCCGCGCCTGTTCAAATCGATCTTCGACGGCTGCGTGCCCGGCGGCAGGAGATCCTGGGCTGCGCTACAGACCACGGCGCTCGCAACGTGCGTGTGTTCGGCTCGGTAGTGCGCGGTGAGTCGGACGCGTCGAGCGACGTGGACCTCTTGGTCGAGATGGAACCGGGTCGCAGCCTGATCGACCTCGTCGGGCTCTGGCAGGACTTGGAGGACATGCTCGGCACCCATGTCGATGTGCTCAGCGACGGCGGTGTGAGCCCGCATCTACGCGAGCGCATCTATGCCGAGGCCGTGTCCCTGTGAAATCGCCGTCGCCGACCGAAAGAAAAGGCAATGCGGGCTGGGCCCGCAAAGCCTCCACGCTCATTATCGGCCGGCTTGGAAGAGAAGTCAAGCACTCGGGTTCGATGACGCCCGCGTGTCGCGGTCAATCTCGTCGCGGCTTGTGCAGCGTGTCGAAAGACCTTGCGCTTCAGTAGTCGCTTGGCCTTCAGCTCTCGCTCCTCGTCGGCGTAGCGCTGGCCGAAGTGCGTCTCCTCGGACTGTTGCACCGCGCAGATCAGGTTCCACAGGTCCCGATCCTCGACGGCTACGCCCGCCAGCACCTCGTAAGGGGAATCCTTCAGGTCGTGCCCGGACTCGTCGAGGAACGGGAGATAGGCCATCGCCACAGACTACGAGGCGCCGGTGTTCGGGCTCGCCGTCGCCGGGGTGCCAGCTCTCTATTGCGCCTCGATCTCCTCTGCGAGGCGTGCCAGCGCGCTTGACTTGCCCGATGAGGATGTCTCTCTGGGGGATTAGCGTTGCGCGGGCAGCCACCTGCGAGAGCGTGATCAGCCATGTGGGCCGTTTTACGATCCAGGCACGCACCACGCTGGATAAAGGGGTTGCTGACTCGCCTCGTCGCAGTGGAGCGCGACCGTAGCTGATTCGAAGGGGCGCCGAGCAAGCGCGCGATAGGTGCCGCTATCGTGGCCCGCCGAGCCCGTCCGACCCCGACGTAGAGGAGACACCGCGATGTCAACCGCCACGATGCAGACAACCGAAGGCACGATCACGTTCGAGCTGTTCGACGAGGACGCGCCGAAGACGGTCGAGAACTTCACAAAGCTCGCGGGCGACGGCTTCTACGACGGGTTGACGTTCCACCGGATCATCAAGGACTTCATGATCCAGGGCGGCTGTCCCCAGGGGACGGGTACGGGCGGCCCCGGATACACGTTCGAGGACGAGTTCAACGCCCACAAGATCGTCCGCGGCGCGCTCGCGATGGCGAACTCGGGACCGAACACGAACGGCTCGCAGTTCTTCATCGTCACCGCCGACGCCTGCCCCTGGCTGGACGGCAAGCACACGGTGTTCGGGCAGGTGACGGACGGGATGGACGTCGTCGACAAGCTCGACGGCGTCACCACCGACGGCGGCGACCGCCCGACCGAGCCGGTCGGCATCGCCTCGATCGCACTTTCCTGATCGTCAGCTGATTGAGGGCCATGTCGCATGCGACATGGCTGGGAGGGCCGCATGCGGCCCTCCCTCGGGGACGTGCATGCACGTCCCCGCCTGGCGGCGCATGCGCCGCCAGGAACAGCATCAGTATTTTTACGTAAGCGCACGCGCCCACCGGGACGCCGACGAAGCCTTGGGAGAGGTGTAGCCTCTCTCCTACGAGCGAGAACGAGCAGGGGAGATAAGTGATGGCCACCGTAGAGCAGGTACCGCAGACCCACAACGGCGCGGCCCACGGGGCGGGGGAGATCCCCGTCGTGAACCCCGCGACCGGTGCGACGATCGGCGCCGTCCCGGATCTCGACGGGGCCGCGGTGGCGGAGCTGGCCAGGCGCGGGCGCGCCGCGCAGGTCGGCTGGGAGGCCTATGGCTTCGAGGGACGCACGCAGGTGTTGAGGCGGATGCAGAGGTGGCTGATGGATAACGCCGACCGCGTGACCGACACGATCGTCTCGGAGACGGGGAAGACCTACGAGGACGCCCGTCTCGCGGAGGTCGCCTACGGCGGCGGCGCCTTCGGCTTCTGGGCGAAGAACGCCGAGAAGTACCTCGCCGACGAGCACGTGAAGACGGCCGTGGTGGCGGTGAAGGGCAAGAAACTGATCCTCCGCCACCGGCCGCTCGGGCTGATCGGCGTGATCGGTCCGTGGAACTACCCGTTGATCAACTCCTTCGGCGACTGCATCCCCGCGCTCGCCGCCGGGAACAGCGTGATCCTGAAGCCCTCCGAGGTCACCCCGCTGACCTCGCTATTGCTCGCGGAGGGGCTGCGCGAGTGTGGGCTGCCGGGGGACGTCCTCCAGATCGCCACCGGTCGCGGCGAGACCGGCGCGGCCTTGATCGAGCAGGTCGACATGATCATGTTCACGGGCTCCACGAAGACGGGACGGAAGGTCGCCGAAGCGGCGGCGCGGCGGTTGATCCCGGCATCGCTCGAGCTCGGCGGGAAGGACCCGATGGTGGTGCTTCGGGACGCCGACGTGGAGCGCGCCGCGAACACGGCGGTGTGGGGCTCGATGATGAACGCGGGCCAGACCTGCATCTCGATCGAGCGCGCCTACGTGGAGGCGCCCGTCTACGACGAGTTCGTGGCGAAGGTCACGGAGAAGGTGCGGGCGCTGCGCGTCGGGCCGCCGCGTGGGCCGGGATCGGTCGACGTGGGTGCGATC
>DASRKZ010000135.1:0-19904 GCA_035648675.1 Solirubrobacteraceae bacterium | reverse complement strand
GTCGCTGCCGTTCGTGGCGCGCGAGACGGTGCCGGTGCTCCGCGAGATCGGCACCGACGCGGAGCAGGCGGCGGCCACGCTCGGCGCGAACGGATGGCAGACCTTCTGGCGGGTGACCCTGCCGGCGATCCGCTGGGGTGTGGTCTACGGCGTGGTGCTGACGACCGCCCGGGCGCTCGGAGAGTTCGGCGCGGTGAGCGTCGTCTCGGGACGGATCGAGGGCCAGACCCAGCAGTTGCCGCTATATGTGCAGGATCGCTTCGAGAACTTCGACTCGACCGGCGCCTACACCGCCGCGGTGGTACTGGCGCTGCTCGCGCTGGCGACCCTCGTGGCGATGAACCTGCTCACGCGGCGCACCCGCGGAAGGACGGCCGTATAACCATGGCTATCGAGGTGCGGAACGTGGGGAAGCATTTTGGCGAGTTCGTCGCGCTCGAGGACGTCAGCATCCGAGTGAACGACGGCGCGCTGACGGCGCTGCTGGGACCGAGTGGGAGCGGGAAGTCGACGCTGCTGCGGATCATCGCCGGCCTGGAGACGCCCGACGCGGGCGAGGTGGAGATCGGCGATGAAGACGTGACGGACACGCCCGCGCGCACGCGCGACGTGGGCTTCGTGTTTCAGCACTACGCCCCGTTCAAGCACATGACGGTGCACGACAACGTCGGCTTCGGCCTGAAAGTGCGCAGGCGCCCGAAGTCGGAGATCGAGGCGCGCGTGAAGGAGCTGCTGGGACTCGTCAGGCTCGAGGGCCTGGCCGAGCGGTACCCGTCGCAGCTCTCAGGCGGTCAGCTGCAGCGGATGGCGCTGGCGCGGGCACTGGCGGTGCAGCCGCGGGTGCTGTTGCTCGACGAGCCGTTCGGTGCGCTCGACGCGCAGGTTCGGGGAGAGCTGAGGGAATGGCTGCGGCGGCTGCACGAGGAGATCCACGTGACGACGATCTTCGTCACCCACGATCAGGAGGAGGCGATGGAGGTCGCCGAGCAGATCGTGGTGATGAACGAGGGCAAGATCGAGCAGGCGGGCACCCCGCGCGAGTTGTATGAGAGCCCGAGGAACGAGTTCGTGATGTCGTTCATCGGCCCGGTCAACCGCCTCGGCGACACGTTCCTGCGCCCCCACGACATCCAGATCCTGGCGGACGCCGACGGGAGCAGCACCGAGGCGCTCGTGCAGCGGGTCGTCCACCTGGGCTTCGAGGTCCGCGTCGAGCTGACCCTGCATGACGGCCGCGACATCTGGGCGCAGGTCACGCGCGAGAGCGCGGAGCAGCTGGAGCTCGCCGAGGGCCAGATCCTCGCCGTGCGCCTCCCCCCTCCCCGCGTCTTCGCCGCCTGACACTCAACGCGTCCATCGCCCTACACGTGCTCGTGGCCTAACGCGTTTCCCAGGCTTGCTCTTCTTTGGTCAGGGCGAGGATCTCCTTCGGTAGCTTGCCGGCGGCCACGTCGGCGACCGTGACATGCTCGAGCACCTTGCGGAGGTTGGCGCGCAACGCGACCCAGACCTGCTGGAGGGACTCGGCTGAGCCCTGATATTCGATCTCCTCCGGTCGCTGGCCGCGAATGCCCACGAGCGGCCCCTCGACCGCCCGGATCACCTGCGCCAGGTTCACCTCATCGGCCGGGTGGGCCAGCCAGTAGCCGCCCTCGGGGCCACGCTGGCTGCGGACGACCCCGGCGGAGCGCAGCTGCGTGAGGATGTTCTCGAGGAATGACACCGGGATGCCCTGAGCCTGGGCCACCTGATCGACCTTGCGGGGCGAATCCTGACTTCCGGCGGCGAGCTCGACGGCCGCTCGCACGGCGTAGTCGGCCTTCGCGGTGACGTGCATCGGGTCATTCTCCCGGAAACGGCGGCGGACGACCCCGGGCCCTGCAATTCCGACCTGTGTGGTAGAAATTAGGGACACCTAATAGGACTCCCGAGCAAAGAGGTTCCGATGGGCTTCACCGAGACAGTGGTGCTGGGCGCGATCGCCGGTTTGACGATCTACCTCGGGCTGCCGCTGGGCCGCGTAAAGCGAGTCGACGATCGCCTGCGCGTCAGCCTCGCGATGTTCTCGGTCGGGATTCTGGCGTTCATCTTCATGGACGTCACCAAGCACGGCGAGCAGATCCTCGAAACGACCGTCGCGCACTACAAGGCCCACACGACCGGCTTCGGCCACGTGCTCGGCCTGTTCGCCCTGCTCGCAGTGGGCTTCACGGTCGGGACCGCCGGCATCTCGGCGGTCGAGCGCAGGCTACGCGCACGGCGCACGGCCCCCGCTCCGATCGCCGGCGGCGAAGCCGCGGCCACCCTCAGCCCACGAGAGGTCATCCGCGCCGAGGAGGGCGCCGAGGACGCCCGGCAGCGCGCCTTGCAGACGGGCATGGTGATCGCGGTGGCGATCGGCCTGCACAACTTCGCCGAGGGCCTCGCGATCGGCGTGTCGGCCAAAGCCGGCGCGATCGGCCTGGCGACGGTGTTGATCATCGGCTTCGGCTTGCACAACGCGACCGAGGGCTTCGGCATCGTCGGCCCACTGGGCGCAGTGCGACCGTCGTGGCGGTGGCTGGGACTCGCCGGTCTGATCGGCGGCGGACCCACGTTCCTCGGCACGATCGTCGGCTACCAGGTCAACTCAGAACCGCTAGAGCTGATGTTCTATGCGCTCGCGGGCGGCGCGATCCTGTATGTGATCGGCGAGATCTGGGTGGGGATGCGCCGCTACGGATACCACACCCTCGGTCTGTACCTGATCGCCGCCGGTTTCCTCGTGGGCGTGGCGACCGACCTGGTCGTCTCCTACGGCGGCGGATAGCCTCGCTTGCAGACGCGCGGGACGATCGTGGAGTGAGCACGGCACGCGCAGCTTTCAAGGGTTTTGCGCCGCGCGCGCTCACCGCCGGCGCCAACCTAATCGGGCACGGGCACGGCAATCACGTTGAGGTCATCGATGCCGTTGAAGTCATCGGGGTTGCAGGTGTAGACGGGGAGGTCGTTGGCGAGGGCTGTTGCAGCGATCATCGCATCGTAGGTGCGAGCACTGGTCTTACGGCCGGCGCGGCGCAGCGAGGCGGCGACGCGCCCGAAAGTGCGGGCGGCAGCGGCGTCGAAGGGGAGCGGGTCAAAGTCGGTCTCGGCCTGCTGTAGGTGCGCCTGGCGCGCAGCGCGCTCCTGCTCATCGTCGGCGACGAGCGGACCGACCGACAACTCGGCAAGGGTTACAGTCGTGATGAGCGGTTCAGTGGGCAGCGTCCCAGCGTCCGTGAGACGCGGCAGAAAGATGACCGTCGAAGTGTCGAGAATTCCCCGGGTGGGCGGGAGTCCCGTCGTCGTCTCCGGCTCGTCAGCCTCCGGCTCGTCATTCACAAGCTTGCGTCCAGCAACTCGTCGACGTCCCTGCGCAGAGCGACGGGGTTCACCTGGGGCAGCAGGCGCCAGCGGCGGAGCAGCGTCTCAGCCGAGAGCGCGGGATGCGATACCGCCCGCAGCTCGGCGACAGCCCTCCCCGCACGCGTGATCGTGATCTGCTCGCCCCGCGCGGCGCGATCGACCACATCGCCACCCTGGTTGCGCAACTCCCGGATACTAACCTTAGCCACGCCCTCACGGTATCACACGTGATACACCCAACGAGGGAGACCGCCGCGAGGCATGTCTTCGGTGCTGCTCGCGGGTCGGGGGCGAGCAAGCGCTACCGGCCGGTACCCCGGTGACCCTCGCCACGCACGGGCCGGTCACGATCGTGGAGTGAGCTCCGAGCCTCCTCCCCCTTGTCGGCAACCAGATGTCAAGCCCCCACCATAAGCACGGGGCTTAGTGGCACGTTCAGGCTGCTTGCCAGAGCGCGTCATCCCCGCGCGGCCGGCGGACCGCGTCGCCCGAGGCGACGAGCTCGAGCAGGGCGGCCTCCGCGGCGGGACGGTCGGGCCAGGCGTTGCCCTCGGTCATCAGGGCCGCCACCTCCTGTGTGGTGAGGCCGTCGGTGAAGTGCTGGAGCAGCGGCGCGGGCGATGGCGGCGCCGGTTCACGCGCGAGTGTCGGGTCGAGGTTGGCGACGAGCACGTCGTAGGCCTCGACCGGCTGGAAGCCACCCGCTTGCAGTCGTTGTGAGTCGCGCTCGAAGACGACCGACGGCGCGGTGAAGCGCACCGGCCCGTCCGAGGCGGCGGTCTTGCCCTGCAGCTCGGAGGCCGAGCCGGCCGCGGTCCGCGCCTCGGCGCGGTCGCGCTCGTATGCCTCGCTCACCTCGGGTGCGTCCAGTCGCGAGACGATCTCCTGGGCGTCGATACCGGGCACCGCGCGGAGCGCCTCGGTGAGCTGCGCGTCGTCGTCGAGCAGCAGTGGCGTGGTGAAGTTCGCGAGCTGCAAAGCCCTGAACACGCGCCACTCGCTCCCGGGGTCGAGGATCCGCGCTGCGACGACCGCGCGGCAGGCGCGAGCGGTCGCGCTGATGCGCGCCTTCGGGTTGGGAGACAGCGGCATCCCGTAGCGGCGGTAGCGCTGTTGACCGAGCGCGGCGCGCAACGGCGTGTATCCACGCGCTTCGTACTGAGATGCCTCCTCGGTGAGGCCGATCAGCACGAGCCGCCACTGGAGCTGCTCGCGATAGCGCCACTCGAGCACCCGCAGCGCCGGGTTCGCTGAGTAGGCCCACGGGCAGGCCGGGTCGCTGTAGAGCGTCGCCGCGATCATCCTGAGACAACTCTAGGACAGTGAGCGCCCTACGACGACAAAGGCTCTACGAGGACGCCGAAAGCTCTACGAGGACGAAGCCTACGACGGCAACAGCCGCACGGGCAGCGTCTTCAGCTGGTTGACGAATGCCGACTCGACATATTCGGGTCTGCCGTCGAGCTCGATCGCGGGGTAGCGCGCGAGCGTCTCCTCGAGCAGCACTCGCAGCTCCAGGCGCGCAAGCGCGGTGCCCAGACAGAAATGCCGTCCGCCGGCGCCGAAGGCCTGATGCTCGGTGGTGCGCCGCAGGTCGAAGCGGTCGACGTCGTCGTGGCGCGTCTCGTCGCGGTTGGAGGAGACGTACCACATCACCACCTTCTCGCCCTCCTTGATCTCCTGCCCGTGCAACTCGGTGTCGCAGGTGGCGGTGCGGCGGAAGTGCGCGAAGGCGGGGAACATCCGCAGCGACTCCTCGACCGCCCGCGGAACGAGCGCCGGATCGTCCAGCAGCAGCTCTCGCTGCTCTTGGTCTTCCATCAACGCGCGCATCCCGCTGCAGTACGTCGCCTTCGTGGAGTCGTTGCCGGCCGCCATCAGCAGGAAGAACCCCATCACGATCTCGTGCTCCTCGAGTTTCTCCCCATCCACCTCCGCATGGACCAGCAGGCTCGTCAGATCGTCGGTCGGGTCCTCGCGACGCTCCGCGATCAGCACGCGGCAGCGCTCGAAGATCTCGGGTACGTCCCGCTCCATCACGGCCCGCGGACCCTCCGGGTTGATATCCGGGTCGCCCGCTCCGAGCATGGTGTTCATCAGCCGTGCCCAGATCTCGTCGTCCTCGGGCGGGATGCCCATGAAGCTGCCGATCACGCGCGAGACGACCGGCTGCGCGACGTCCGTGACGAGGTCGCATCGCTCGCGGCCGGCGAGCCTGTCCAGTACCCCGACGGTGATCGCGCGAATCTCGTCCTCGTGCTCGGCGATCCGCTTCGGCGTGAAGCCGGCCTGGAACAGCGACTTGACGCGGTCGTGCTTCGGTGGGTCCATCCCGATGAACATCGCCCGCGTCAGCTCGAGCGGCAGCAGCGAGTCGGTCAGCGCCGTGATGCCGCCGAGTTCGGAGGAGTAGGTCGCCCAGTCGCGGCTCACCTCGTGGACGTCGTCGGCCGTCGTGACCGACCAGTACCCAGCCTCTTTCGGGAAGTCGGACATGCGCGCGGTCCAGTGCACGGGGCACTCGTTGCGCAGCCGCCGGAACAACTCGTGCGGCGGACCGTCATGCCAGAGCTCGGGCTCGCCGACGAGCACGTTCTCGAGATCGCTGTCAACCGACGCCATCGTGACCTCCTGGATCGCTCGGGGGGGACGTGGTGTGGATGCTACTGGCCAGCCGGCCAGCGTGGGTTGGAACCCACCCGCGAAAGCCGGGCGGACCGTCGGTCTCGAAAGCCGGCCTCACCGTCGGTCTACGTGGCTCGTTCGGCCGCGCGCAGACCGCTGAGCAGCCAGATCGCGAACAGCACGATCAGGCTCGCCGCGGATGCGAAGGCTAGGCCGGTGTGGTCGTGGACGCCGGAGATCAGCCCACGCCCGGCACCGAGGAAGGCGGTCGCGGGGTTGACGCTCGCGACGGCATGGATCCAGCCCTTGAGCAGTCCGAGCGGGACGTAGACGGGTGCCAGGAACAGGATCAGGAAGACCGGCGTCTGCATCAGCGGACCCGCTTGGATCGTGCGGAAGCGGAATGCCACGCCGCCCGCCCAGCCGTAGCCGACGAGCACGAGCAGTGCAGCCAGACCGTACAGGCCGACGATGTCGACGCCGTCGCCGGTGATCTGCATGCCCGAGATCAGCGCCACGACGGTCACCAGCGTGAGCGTGATCGCCGCGCGCGAGAGCGCCACGATCGCGTAGCCGAGCGCGATCCCGCGCCGGTCCTCCGCCGCCAGCATCAGCCGCCGGGCGAAGCCGCTTTCGAAGTCGAATGCCAGCGTGAAGCCCGTGAACAGACCGGAGAACATCGCCGACTGACACATCACGAACACGAACTGGAACGCCGTGTAGCCCGCCGGAAACGTGAAGCCGGGCACTTTCCCCAAGGCGGACAGGCCGCCGGCGAAGCTCGCGAAGAACACCAGCGGGAAGATCAACGACGGGATGATCAGGTCGGGACGGCGGATGTAGGTGTGCATCCCCCGCCAGGCGATCGTCCAGGCGATGCGCCACAGGCCGCCGTGGCTCGCACGTGCGCCGCTCGACAGGGCGCCACCACCCTGATGTGCGCCGCTCGGGCGCGAGTTGCCGCTCGCCGCAGTGCTCATGTCCGCTGCATCCTCGTCCGCAGTGCCGTGGTGGCCGCCAGCAGGGCGATTGCCCCGAGGCAGCCCGCAACCGCGAAGCCGCGCCACAACGCGGTCGCGTCCCAGCCGTAGATGTACAGGCTGCGGAAGGCCTCGATCAGGTAGGAGATCGGGTTCCAGTCCGCGACCGTGTGAAACCAGCCGGTCCCCAGCAGGTTGCGCGGGAGGTTGCTCGAGGACAGGAACATGAACACGAAGAACAGCGGGAACAGGCCTTGTACCGCTTCGCCCGATCCCGTCCACAGGGCAGCCGCGCAACCGAGCGCGCCGAACGCCAGCGTCGTCAGCGAGCCCAGCGCGATCACGACCAGCGCGCCGCCGAAGCCGGAGTCGAGATGGGCCCCCACGAGGAGCCCGATGAGAATGTAGACCGCCGACTGCAGCGCGCCGACCGCCGCCACCCCGACGAGCAGGCCCGCGATCAGCGACACCCGCCTCAGGGGAGTCAGCGCGAGCCGGTTGAAGAAGCCGCTCTCGATGTCCTCCGCGAGGTTGGTGCCAGTGTTGATCAGCGCGAACAGCGCCCCCTGGATGAACGCCACCGCGATCGCGAACGACACGTAGGAGTGTGTGGGGAAGCCGGCGAGCAGGGTCGCCGATTTCAGGCCGCTGGCGTTGACCGCGAGCAGGATGACCGGGAAGAACACGATCGGGAACAGCTGAAACGGCTGGCGCAGCGTCTTGCGCATCGAGCGCCTGGCAAGCACGCTCACCTGCGTGGAGAGCAGGCTGCTCATGCAATTCCCTCCGGATCGGAAAAACGCCGGCTCACACCGCTGTCGCGGGCGCCGGCTGCCCGCTCTCCTCGTTCTCCTCGTCGCCCGCGCCCTCGAGCGAGCGGCCGGTCTTCGCCAGGAACACGTCATCGAGCGTCGGCGTGTGCAACCGCAGGTCGGCGATCGGCAGGTTCTCGGCGTCGAGCGTGCGCACGATCTCCGCCAGGTCGCTCACGCCCTCGGGTAGCTGCGCCGCGACGCTGTTGGGCGCCGCCGCGCCTTCCTCTCCGAAGCGATGCAGGACGTCTTTGAGCCGCTCGCGGTCGCCCGGGTCCTGGGGGATCACCTCGACGCTCGAGCGCCCGATCTCCGCCTTCAGCGCCGCAGGCGTGCCCTCGGCGACGATCGTCCCGCGGTCGATGATCCCGACGCGGTCGGCCAGCACGTCGGCCTCCTCCAAGTACTGCGTCGTCAGGAACACCGTCACGCCGTCGTCGGCCAGCCGCCTGACCTCGTCCCACAGCGCGGCGCGACTCTGCGGATCGAGCCCGGTCGTCGGCTCGTCGAGGAACAGCAGCCGCGGGCGATGCACGAGCGCGAGACCCAGGTCGAGCCGGCGCTTCATCCCGCCCGAGTAGCCGCCGACCTTCCGATCGGCCGCGTCCATCAACCCGACGCGCTCCAGGAGCTCCGTGCCACGCGACTCGCGTTCGCCCTTGCCAAGGCCGTGCATCGCGCTCTGCAGGCGCATGTGCTCGCGGCCGGTGAGGAACGGGTCGAGCGCCGACTCCTGCAGCGAGGCGCCGATCGCGCCGCGTACCTCCGCGCCATGCGTAACCACGTCGAGGCCGGCGACGCGGGCCTTCCCGGAGGTCGGAGGCAGCAGCGTCGTCAGCACCAGCACCGTCGTCGACTTGCCGGCGCCGTTGGGGCCGAGAAAGCCGTAGATCTCGCCCGGCGCGACCTGCAGGTCGATGCCGTCGACGGCGCGCACGCCGCCCTTGAAGTCCTTCACAAGGCCCTCGACCTCGATGCCGTTCTCGCCTGCGATTCCGTTACTGACATTCGTCACGATCAACTCCCTTTCTTTGCTGTCCCGGCGCGCTTCAGACTGCTCGACCCTGGTCATCCGTGCCGATCACGAACGAGCCCCCTCCGGCACTGCCCCCCGCCGCGGGTGCAGCGGACCGGGCGCCGGGACGCGCATGACGCGGGCCAGCGGCCGCGGCAGGTACCAGTTCCAATCGCCGAGCAGTGATACCACGGCCGGCAGCAGCAGCGCGCGCACGACCGTCGCGTCCAGCAGGATGCCCACGCCGAGGCCGGTGGCGAGCACCTTGATGTCGGTATTCGGCGCGGAGGCGAGCGAGGCGAACGCGAGGAACAGGATCAGCGCGGCGCTCGTCACCAGCCGCCCGGTGCGCCCGAGGCCCGTGATCACCGCCTCGTCGGTCGACCCCGTGCGGTCGTACTCCTCGCGGATCCGCGCGAGGATGAAGACCTCGTAGTCCATCGACAGCCCGAACAGGAACGCGAACACCATCAGGGGAATCCAGAAGGTGATGGCCCCGGTTGCAGGCACGCCGAACAGCGCGCCGGAGCCATGACCCTCCTGCCAGAACCAGGTCATCACGCCAAACGCCGCTCCCATCGAGACGAGGTTCATCACGACCGCCTTCACGGCGAGCACGAGGGAACGGAAGGCGCGGGTGAGGAGCGCGATCGTGAGCAGCGCGATGACCGCGAACATCAAAAGGAAGTTGCCGAACACCGCGTGCTGGTAGTCGAGCTCGATCGCACCCTCGCCGGCGATGCCGAGCACCCCCGGCACCCCGCGCAGAGCAGTGCGCGCGGCACGTACCGGCTGTAGCGAGCTGGAGTTGACCGTCTCCGCGCTGGGGATGCCGAGCAGGACCGTCGTGCCACCCCGATTGCTGTCGGGTCCGCTGGAGAGCACCGCCGTCGCCATCCCGGGCACCGCGGCCAGGCGGGCGCGCACGTTCGCCGCCTGTCCGGAGCGGCTGAGCACTTCGACCGGGGTTAGCACGCCGCTCGACACTCCACCCTGCTGCAGGCGGGCGTAGGCATCGTGCGCGGTACCCGTTTTGGCGAGCGCGCTCGCACTCGTTTCGCCGGTCGTGAGGCTGAACACGGGGATGATCAGCACGGCGAGAATTACGACCGCCACGCCCACGGCCACGCCACGATGGCGGACGATCGTCCGCGCCCAAGCGGTCCAGCCGCGGCTTGCCTGGGACTCGTGGCGGATGTGCGGCCAGTCGACGCGCGGACCGATCCCGCCGAGCAGCGCGGGCAGCAGCGTGAGCGCGACGGTCGTCGAGACGAGCGGGATCAGCATGCCCCCGTAGCCGACGCTGCGCAGACCGGGCACCGGCAGGACGATCAGCGAGACCAGCCCGATCGCCACCGTCAGCCCCGAGAGCAGCACCGCGCGCCCCGCGGTGGCCATCGCGGCGGTCACCGCGTCGGCGTTATCGCGTCCGTGCGCGCGCTCCTCGCGCCAGCGGGTGACGATCAGCAGCGAATAGTCGATCGCCACGCCGAGACCGACGAGCGAGACGAGGAACTGGACGATGAACGAGACTTCGGCCACATAGGTGAGCGCCAGCACCACGAGCAGGGTCGTGAGGATCGATACGGCGGCGATCAGCAGCGGTACGAAGGCGAGCAGCGAGGCGAACACGAAGGCGAGCACCGCGAGCGCCCCCAGGCCGCCGATCAGCGTCTCGACGAGCACGCCGGGGCCCTTACTCGAGCCTCCGTTGGCAAGCTGGCTGAGGCCGGTCAGCTGGACCTGCGTGCCGCTCGGCAGCGCGGCCGCGACGGAGCGTTCTACCTGCGCCGGGATCTTCGGCGCACCAAAGCTTTTCTCCAGCGGGGTGAACAGAAACGCAAACGTCGAGCGGTCGTCGTTGGTCACGAACCGCCGATCGTGCGTCACGCCGAGATCGACGAGCCGCGCGTGCGGATCGGCCGTGCGCGCTTGGCTGAACGCCTTGGCGATCTGACTCTGCTCGCCGCTGACCGTCTTGCCCTGGGGAACGGTCACGACGAGCACCGAAGACGGGCTTTCGCCGCCGTTGCCATACACGCGGGCGATCTCCTTGGCCGTCTCGTAGCCAGGTTGACCGGGGAGCGAGAAGTTCAACGAGAGCCGCTTGGAGACGCTGCCGGATCCGGCGGCGCCGGCGATGAACACGATCACCCACACGACGATCACCAGGCGGCGGTGCGCGAGCACCCAGCGCGACAGGCGCGTGATCGTCCCGTCGGGAATCGGTCCCGGGGTGGTTTCCATATTCTTCACCTCAGATACTTTCACGAGAAGACGGTTTTGATGACGAATGATTTATACCACAAGTGTTTGTTGGTTGTTATGATCAAGAAGCAATGGCCGAACTCGACCTGCCGGCAAGCGGACCGTTTCGCTCGGTCGGCTTCACGCTCTCGAGCCTCGGCTACGCGGTCGCCCGTGGCTTCACGCAGACGCTCGCGCCGCTGGACATCGAACCGCGCGACTTCGCGCTGCTGCGCGCCCTCGCCGCTTCGGAGGGCGACTCCCAGCAGGCGATCGGCGAGCGGCTGGGGATTCCCGCGAGCCGCATGGTCGGCTTCATCGACGCGCACGAAGCGCGCGGGCTGATCGAGCGCCGCCCAGACCCCGGGGACCGGCGCATCCACGCGCTGCATCTGACCGACGCCGGGCGCGAGCTGCTCGCGCGCGCGTTCGCGGTCGCGGTCGCCTTCGAGCAGGAGCTATGCGGCGATCTGAGCTCGTCCGAGCGCGAGCAGCTGCTCGACCTGCTGCAGCGCGTTACCCTTCGGCTGGGGTTGGCGCCGGGCGTACACGCCGCGCAGGGACACGACGGACTCGCCGAGGAGTAGCCCCGGCTGCCCCGGCAGGGCCGGCTGCCCCCGGAGAATGTCGCCTCGGAGATTCACTTGGCTATAGACCGGGCCGCTCGCCCGAACTCATCGGTGGGCCTCGAGGATCCAGACGGACTCTCCATTTTCGCTCCCCCTCGGGAAAAGCGGCGAACGGGGTTCGAACCCGCGACCTCAAGCTTGGGAAGCTTGCGCTCTACCAACTGAGCTACCGCCGCGCGATGCTACAAATACCCTGCTAATCCGCCATTTCTGCGCTGAGCGCCTCGACCTCCGCCGCTGAATCTGACGCCGCCAGAACGGCGCTACTGCCAGATACTGCCATATCCGAACCCTCGACCAGTGCCCGCAGCCGCGCACGGTCCTCGTCAGGCATCGGCTTCGCGTACAGCCCCAGCGTCATCGTCGGGCTGGTGTGCCCCATCTGATACATGACATAGGCGGGGTCTCTGCCGAGCGCAACCAACACGGAGGCGAACGTGCGCCGCAGCGCGTGAAGCGTTAGCCCATCCGGCAGCGCCGTCAGGCCCCCGCCTTCGAGCTTCTCGTTTGCAGCCTTGATCGCCCCCGCCAACACCCTCCCGCGTACACGGTTCCGACATTGCCGTGTGCCTGCCGCTGACGGGAACACTGGGTCGCTCTGAGCCGGCTTGCGTGCGGCCTTGAGCGATCGGAGTTCTGACGCCAGCACCGGCAGCAGGTCGATGTACCGCACACCTGCGTCGGTCTTGCTCTGACGCACCTTCAACCTGCCGGCGGCAAGGTCCACGTCTCGCCAGTCGAGCGCGATCATCTCACTGATCCGCAGACCGGCGAACACGAGCGTCGCCAGCATTGCCCGGCGGGGGAGCCGCTGATCGGGCCTCGACTGCGCCTCGATCTGCCCGGCCGCAGACAGCAAGGCGTCGATCTGCTCCGCGCGATCCAGGTAGGTCCGAGCCGGCGCCGGGGGTTTGACCTTGCGACGCTTGCCCCCAACCTTCGCTGAGTTGCGCTCGATCAGTTCGCGCTCGACGGCCACCTCAAGGATCTGCCCGAGTCGGGTGATTGTTTTGTTGATCGACGTAGCCCCGAGCACGCCTTCACGGACCTTGTGCTCGCGGTAGCGGTCAACCTGCTCAACCGTGATCTGCGAGAGCAGGTGATCCTTGAAGTACGGCAGCAGGTGGACGCGGAGCTGGTTCTCGTAATCGAGCACCGTCCCCGGCCGGATCTGCTTGGTGATCGACTCCAACCACGCCGACGCGAACTCGTGGAACGTCTGCTCACGCGGCGGCTCGACCTGCGGAGTGTATGGCTGCCACGTCCCATCGCGTACCTGCGCGAGAACACGCTCTAGCTCAAGCTGAGCTCGTGTCTCGGACCAGCCTTCCTCCCCCGTCCCGAGGGTGACGTAGCGGCGCTTGCCTGCTGCCGAGAACCTCAACGCGAACTTGAAGCCTCGGGAGGTGGGGTTATGTAGAACTTCGCCCTTCGGTGTCCGTACCATGAGAGACCTCCGTCTCGATGTAGCGGCGGATCGCGCGCCTGACTACGGCGCTAACGGACTCGTCATCCTGCTCTGCCAGCTCGCGGAGCTTGTCCGCTTCGGCAGGTCGGAGACGAACCTTCAATGCGATCGACCGGGTGTCGTCTGTGTTCATGTGCACCACTGTACCACAACTCCGATCGGGCGGCGCTTAGGCACGGAGGTTCCCCCGAGAGCGGAGAGGTGAGGCAGCTCTATCTCGCGGACCTAAGCGGTTGGTGTAGCCAACGACACCTAGCTCCAAAGCTCTGCTCTCCTCGAAATCTTGCAGAGCCTTCTCAGCTTCCTCGATCGCTTGGAGAGCGCGAGCGGCTACGGCCTGTGCGTCGGCATTATTCGGGTGGGCCTGCGCGTAGTAGATTGCGTTTTTCTTTTCTCTCGCCGCGCCCGCCTGTTTTTTCAAGTGAATAAGTTCTTCTTGCCAGCTTCTACCGATGCGTTCCTGTTTGATGTCTTGGGTCCGTTGCTCATCGTAACCTCCGATCATCGCGTGGACATTCTGCACGCTAGCCTTTACGTCTCGCTTGTGTTGTGCCTTTCGAGCTTTTGTACTCATAACCGATCATTCTCCTTCTCGACCGCCGCCTCAGCACTCTGCGCCGCTTCCTCACGTATTTCTAAGGCTTCTCGCTTATCCCAGCGACGTTCTTCCTTCCACACACGCTTCTCCTGCTGCCGACGTGCCCGCTCTGACTTCTCGAAAGTTTCTGGTCGTGGCTTACTCATGGGCCGCCTTGAGCTTCCGAAGCAGAGCATAATTTTCACTTTGCTGGATAGCTGCAAGTTCGGCGCCCCAAAGTAAGCCGCCGACTTCACCCGCACGAGCGGGAATCAACATCTCCAATTCGAGCGCTACCACGTTGAGGCGCAGGAGCGTGCTGAAAGCCTCTTTAAGCAAATCATCGATAGCCCTCATCGCCGGTTCTTCTCGATTCTTTCAGCTAGCTCGGTTGTGCGAGCCTGCGACTCAGCGAGCACCGCCAAGCGATCGGGGATTTCTGACTTCTTGAGAGGCGTCACAGCAGGCGTTGGTTTTAGGCGAGCTGCCACCCGTTGATGAGATTGATGTGAGGAGATGATTTTCTCTTGCTTGCTTTGTTTCCTTGGAGTCATGACGGCTTCTTCAATTTGACCTTGTAGCGCTTCAGCAACTTCGCATGCTTCTTGTCGGCTTTCTTACATGCGCCTTGGTACAACTCTTCAAACTCAACTACCTTCTGCGCCTCATCTAGAAGCTTGGTAGAGGTATCTATAGCATCACTCATTTCTTTTATTAGCTCGCCTTTCTTCTCCTTCAACGTGTTCAAATAGGTGGGGTAAACGTAAGTCCATAGGTCTACAATTTCCGCTTCCAAACGATTCTTACGGGTGAGCTTGGTTTTCTTACTCATGGTTTCCTTTCGTTGTGCTCATCAACCGCGCGCTGAGCAACTTCAACCGCCTCGGTTGCTTCGCGGAGCTGGACGAGTAATTGGTTACTGTTCGCTGCGGTGAGAGCTGCGCGCAGCTGATCGTAGATATCTTCCCACGGCTTCAGGAGCTTCTCGTGTTCAACAGCACGGCGCTGTTCTGACTCCGCCCTTAGCCGGGCCTGCTCGTGTGCCTGAGCGAGCGCATGTTCGGACTCGGCCTGCTCCTGCTTAGCTGCCTCAGCAGCTAGCGCCTCGGTTTCCTGGCGCAAGCGGGGCATTTCATGTGCTGCGGGCTTGGCGGCAAATGGATTCATGCGTCCTCGCTCAGGAGCGCATTGTGGGCCTCAGAAGCCGCCTGCTGACCGTAGACCGGCGAGTTGAGGTTCGAAGGCACGCTGACGTTCTTCGCGTAGCGGCCACCTGGGGGAGTGATGCGGTAGTTTGGTTTCTGATCCTCAAGCTCGACCGTTTCGCCCCATGTGTTCTTTTGGGTATTCTTAGGCATGGTGTATTCCTCTTTCGATTAGTGTGATTTGAGCAAACGTTGAAACGTGACTTGCTCAGCAAGTCGGGCGATTACCTCAGGTCGAGTTTTACCTGACGCCTGCGCCTTGGCGAGTTCGTTTTCTGTTTTACTGAGCTGCGCAGCCGGCTCGGGTTCTATCTTGCCGGTCGGCGCCAGTCGCTCAGGCGAGCCGTTGCCTGAGCCGATGCGAGCGACTTGATCGCGCATAGCATCGGCGCCTGTTGCGGACTGAGCGTTCGCCTGCACCTGAGCCTGCGTCTGCCTCACGAGCGCGTTCGTCGCATTTTGTTCATCTTCCCATCGGGACTTCTTGAGATCATGCTTGGTCAGAACCGCGCCAACCTGCGCCCGAAGATCGGGGCTCATACCCTCACTCTTCGCCAACTCCCGCAGCTTGGATATCTCGGGTGTGTCACTCTTCGCCATCTCTGCTGACTTTGCCACGCGCTCGCGCCTACCGCGGGCGGCGAGACGCCGAAGCGCCTCTAAGGTAAACTTCGCGCCGAGCTCTTCCTTACGGACGGGATCAGTCTCAGCGTCCACCTCAGCTTTCATATCGCTGAGCGACTTCGCAACAACGCCAATGTCGGTCGCGTCATGGGATACGGGCATCGCCGGGAGATTTTCACCTTTCAACGAATCCTGGACCTCACCCTTGCATATGTGCAGCGCGATCCGTTTCGCCTCAGGCGAGGCTTTGTGGTCGAGCACGACGGCCTTCGCCTTCTGAGCCATATCGCTCGACTCGCCGGTGACGAGCGAGAGGATACGGTTCGCCTCGTCGGAGGGCGCGGTGCTTGGCATTTGTGACGACTGACTGCCGCCACCATGCAAGGCGTCTTGGACTTGCCCCTTCTTGATGGATTCCTTCGTCTTCTCCAGCACTAGCTCCTTCAGCGTCGGCACGGTGGCCTCGGAAGTGGGGGGTGGTGCGTCGTGATTATGGATGTGAATATCGACTGACATATCTACCTACTTTCTGGGAGTGCGAGTAGCACGTTTCGGAGCTGCTGATCGGTTAGAGGGCCGCCGTTTGCGTCAATCGCCTGTCCGACAAAAGCTGCCACAACGGGATCGGTTGGGTTGGTGCGCCTTTCGAGCGCTTCGAGGGTAAGGCTGGGCATGTTTCATGCTGCTTTCTCCTCCCTGAACTTCGTGCTGCGTTTGTAAGAGGTGGGGGTCGAACGGGTTGCGCGGAAAAGGGAACGCAGCCCACCCGCTCGACCCCCCGGCTGACGGCTCCCTATGGGGCAGTTGCGCCATCAGCCCGGCAAGGCCACCGAACGCAGAGAGCGGCGATCCTGCCGACGCACCTTGTCCGGCGAGCGTGGGAGAGTTGAAGTCCCTCGCCCGTGATCCGGTCGTGTTGGCGCGTTTTGCCGCGCAAGCTCAAGGACTCGCGCGGACACTTGTGAAAGTTACGGTCCGACTCAGGAGGCTTTCACCCAGCCGGCGGGCTCGCCGATTATGTCGCAGAGTGCCTGCGTAAGATCGCCGTGGCACTGCGAGCAGGTCCATTTCGGACCCGGCCACTCCTGAAAGTGATGTCCGCCCTGCCAGCGAGGATCCCGTGGGCATTCTGCCGGTGCAGCGTGGCGCTCAAACTCGTCGTGCATCTGAGGCAGTTTGCCAAGCTCGATCGCGTTTTCGCGCTTTGCCTGCTGGAGCGATATCTCCCGCCGTTTCAAAGTCTCCCGCGGCACCTCGACAATCGCAGCGGCGAGCGCCTTAGCTTTATGTTTGAATGAGAGTTTCATTTAGTGACCTCACTGTCGTTTATCCGAGCTTGCCATGCATCTTGCGTCTCGCGCGACCCTCTACAGCTCCCTGAGCAATGTTCGACGCCCGGCTCGACGGGGGACCAATAGTGTCGGTCGCAGGCAAAGGGTCCGGCGCCCCATTCTCGCCGAAGGCTCGCTTGCGCATCCGCCGCCTTTTTCGCCGCAGCGATTACCTCCGGGCTGTCCTCTTTGCCTCGCTTGGAATCGTCGTCAGGATCGCAGGATGCGTGCCGGCAGGTTTCAGTCGCTTGCTGCCAGCCGCAATCCTCTCGCAAGCACTCGAACTCTTCAAGCTCGTCCTCCGGGGCGGCCGCGGAAGGGTTCCGGTGAGCTTCGATCTCGGCGGCAGACCTGTGTTCCCAGACCATTTTCCACTCCTCCGGCGTGCCGCTGCTAGGGCTACGGCGCGTGAGGTGAAAGTTCGACAGCGACACGGCCGTGGCCCTATCATCATGGCGTCCCGAAACATGATCCATGCGCAGCACGTTCGGAGAGCTTTCCCGGAGCGTGACATTCGCCAGCTCATCAATCAGGGCCTCATCATCAGGGAGCGCCAGACGGTGATCCTGAATAGCCGTGTAAAGCGCAATCGTCCGGTCATTATTTTTACCGGGGGTAAAAGTGTCCTCCTCCACACGGAGGCCCTGCCGCTTCAGTTCCGGGATCATCTGCTCGCCCTTCGCCGGGTCAAAGACGAGTAGCGCGTGGTTGTAACGAAGGGCAGTTTCGCTGAGCCAGCCACGAACCGTCTCCAGATCGACCTGCCGCCGTTTGCCGAGGCGCCCCTTCGACGGTTCCCACACCTCCATATGATCGAGTACGACGGTCAGCCCGCCCTGCGCGTTCTTGACGGCGTGACAGACCGCAGCGACGGCGTTATCTACCTTGACCGCCAGATCGACGCCGATCACGTACTGGACGCCGGGCTGCGGCGGCAGCGAACCGCGATGTGCGACACACGCGCGAAGATCCTCCAGGTTCGTAAGGCGATCGTCAGGGGAGGTCCACTCGTTCATGTGAAGCCTGGCGAACACGGCCGGGCTGAGCATCCGGCGCTGCTCATCGAGGTAGTTGGAGGAAACCCACGGAAGCAGGCCGGGGATATCGGCGACAGACCACATCGGAGAGGTCAGGGCGGTCTCGTAAATCTTGCGAGTCCAGTGTGCCGGATCGCCGCTCGTGGTTATGCAGAGCAGTTTGGCGCCGGGCACCTTGCCGAGGGAAGAAAACATCGCCTCCCACAGCTCTTTAGCATTGCGGGTCGTAGGCCACTGGCACACCTCATCAGCCACAATTAGGGCTGGTTTCAATCCCCAGGTCGAAGCGGCGTCAGCGGCCAGCGCCTCAAACGTGGTGCGGTTGGAGAAGGTGACGCGGTTGTTCGCGAGGTCAACGTGAGCGCCCAGCTCCGGTGTGCGTGAGGTGAAGCCGGCGATGGCTTTGATTAGGATCTCGGCCTGGTCCTGGTCAACCGCGAAACCATAGAAGAAACTGCCGGGCGGTAGCTGAGCCAGCGCGAGGGTGATGACGAGCGCGGCGGCGTCCGTTGTCTTGGAACCGGAGCGGGGTCGGCTCTCCCAGCGGAACGGTGGGGCGTCGGGGTCGAGCATCGTGCGTGCCGTCTCACGCTGCCAGGAGGTACAGGCGTCGCCCCAGCGTCGGCCGCCCTCCAGCTTGAGAGATTCGAGCAGGGTGAGGGCGGTGTTCATGTTGCCTCCTCGGCGGTCGTGTCGATGGCAGCCTCGCGGGCTTCACGAGCCTCTGCGCCCTCGCGGATCAGCTTGGCGATGCCGTCCTCAGCGCCCGCAGCACCAGCGACGAGGAGCTTCAATTTGCTGTGACCAGCCGGTGTCAGACCAAGATCCCCGCCTTGCTTGAATGCCCTGTTGCTGGCGGCGGTAGCCTGTTCGAGTGTGCGGGCGGTCACGTGCTCGATGCCCTTCTCCGCGGAAACGCGGGCGATGTACTCATCCAAGAGTTCAGACCTGGCAGCGCTGCGAAGATAGATGCTGACGGCCGGCAGGAACTTGTCCTCGCTCAGCCATGGGGCAGCAGCGAGCAGCGCCCGGTGAACGTGCTTGGCACGCTTGGAGATCTGTGCGGGCGAGTCGCCGCCGTGCTTAGTGAGCCAGCCCCCCGGCGCCACGATCTCCCGCTTGCGACGATCGCGTGCCTTCCAGCTCCGGATCGTGCCCTCACCTACGCCGTAGCGCTCGCTTGCGGCGCGTGTGCCGGCCGTTGCGGCGAGTAGCAGTATGGTCGCCCGGAGCTGCGGGTCTGTAGCGGGACGCGGTTGCTGCGTGGCTGGTTTCGTTACGGCGGGTTGCGAGGTCATATCACCAAGCTCCTTTCATGTGGTGCGGCGCGCTTGCCGCTACGGGATGGTTGAGGCGCTACTAGTGGTGATTTCGGCGGCCAACTGGCAGCAATTGGCAGTGGGGCGTGCTCTTCGCCCTCCGTCGAGGCGCTGAATCTGGCTTAGACACGGGCTTTTCAGCTGGTAGCGTGCTCACGCTTGATAGGCGTGCGGTCGGGTCGAAACGGATCGCTCGACCGATACGCACAGCGCCCAGTTCGTCGGCGTGGCGATAAATCGACTTGGTGCTGACGCCGAGAAGCCCCGCCATCACCTCGGCTGTCACATAATGAGGGACCGAAGCAGGCTCAGCGTGAACGGGTGTGGGCGTCTCCTGCGTGCTCATTTAGCTCAGCTCGGCTCCACACCGCTAGCCCGATCAATGGCGCTAGCGATGTTGATCTCCGCCGTAGCGGCCACGAGCGAGAACTGCCCGCTGTCTTGCAGACCGTCTACGGAGACAATGATCGAGCCGTTGCAAACGTCACCTTCGAGGCTCACGTTGATCGGATCGTCGAGCTTCACTTTCAATACAGGTACGTCGCCCATCTTGACCTCCTGGTCGTGGGGTGCAGGTAGCCGCCCCCGCCACATAGCGCACTAAAGTGCGCATGTGTGGGGGGCAGTAGTTAAACCCACCGCCCCCTGAGC
>DASRKZ010000134.1:0-3626 GCA_035648675.1 Solirubrobacteraceae bacterium | reverse complement strand
AGGTTGCGCGCCGTCGCCGGGATGCCCCCGACGACGCCCATCACGCAGTCGACGTGGAGCGGGGTCTGAAGGACGCCCATGTCGATCAGCGGCGCGAGGCTGCCGACGTGACCGATGTCGAAGCACTCGTGCTCGGGTTTGATCCCGAGCTCGTTCATCGCCTCCAGCAGCTCGACGATCTCCTCGAACGGGTTGGCGAACACCATCTGGAACACGAACTCTTTGCGCGAGCGCGAGTACTTCGCGTAGTTCATCGAGCCCATGTTCAGCGCCGCCACCTCCGGGCGGCAGGCGCGGAGGTATGCGATCCGCTTCTCCACCGGAACGCCGATCGTGCCGGTGGAATAGTTGACGATCACCGCATCCCCGACCTCGCCGCGAATCGCATCGGTGATCGCCTGGAAGTCTTCGATCTCATACGAAGGCGCCCCCTCGGGAGTGCGCGCGTGGATGTGGATCATCACCCCGCCCTCGTCAACGATCCGCCGCGCCTCCGCCGCGTACTCGGCGGGCGTGTAGGGAATCGCCGGGCACTGCTCGCGATTGGCGATCGCCCCGGAGATCGAGCAGGTGATCACGACAGGATCCTCAAGACTCATACGGGCACTACCCCATGACGCTTCCAGGGGCGCTCTACACGCTTGCTCTGCGCCATCTCCAGCCCGCGACAGATCGTCTCGCGGGTCTCGCGCGGGTCGATCACGTCGTCGATCAGGTCGTTGCCGGCGGCGATGTAGACGTCGAAGATCTCGCGGAAGCCCTCGATCAGCTCGGCCCTCTTCGCCTCGGGATCCGCGGCCTCGTCGACCGCTTTGCGAAACGCGATCTCGACGACGCCCTCGGCGCCCATAACGCTGATCTCGGCGCTCGGCCAGGCGACGATCAGATCCGGTTCGTAGGCGCGCCCGTTCATCACGTAGTAGCCGGCGCCGTAGGCCTTGCGCGTGATCACGGTGATCTTCGGGACGGTCGCGTTGGCGACCGCGTAGAGCATCTTCGCGCCGTGGCGGATGATCCCGCCGGCCTCGACCTTCGTGCCGACCATGAAGCCCGGGACGTCCATCAGGAAGAGGAGGGGAATCCCGAAGGCGTTGCAGAGGTTGACGAAGCGCGCGGCCTTGTCGGCCGAGTCGTTGTCGAGGATGCCCCCGAGCTGCTTCGGCTGGTTGGCGACGATCCCCGCGGGACGCCCGCCGAAGCGCGCGAAGCAGGTGATGATCGTCTTCGCCCACTGCCCCTTCATGTCGAAGTACTCGCCGTCGTCGACGATCGCGCGGATCACCTCGTACATGTCATACGGCTTGCGGTTGGACTCGGGGAGCACGTCGAGCAGCTCCTCGGCGCGCCGGTCGATCGGGTCGCTCACCGCGCGCACCGGCGGGGCCTCTTCGCAGTTCTGGGGCATGAAGGAGAGGTACTGCTTGATCCGAGCGATGCACTCCTCGTCGTCGGCCACCTCCATGTCGCCGACGCCCGACTTCCTGGTGTGCACGCGCGAGCCCCCGAGCTCCTCCTGGGTGACGTCCTCGCCGATCGCCGCTTTGACGAGGTGCGGGCCGGCGAGCGCCATCGATCCTCTGCCCTTGACCATCGGCACGAAGTCGGCGAGCCCGGGGATGTAGGCGGTGCCCGCCGCGCACGGCCCCATCAGCGCCGCGATCTGCGGGATCACGCCGCTCATCACGACCTCCTCGCGGAACAGGTGGCCCGAGCCGGCGAACATCGCGCCAGCCGCCTCCTGGACGCGTGCGCCGGCGGAGTCGAGCAGCCAGATGAAGGGCATCCGCTTCGTCAACGCCAGCTCGCGCAGGCGCGTCACCTTGATCTCGCCGGTCATCCCCATCGAGCCGGCCATCACCGTGAAGTCATACGCGCAGACCGCCACCAGGCGTCCGTCGAGCTTGCCGTAGCCGGTGATCACACCGTCCGCCGGCGCCTCCACGCCGTCCATCGCCCGCTGGGAGAAGTGCGGCTTGCCGTGGATGCCGAGCTCGGTGAACGTGCTCTCCCCTGCCTGCCCCCCGTCATGGGGGGTGCCCTCGTGGGTATCGATCAGCAAAGCGATCCGCTCGCGCGCCGTCAACTTGTCGCGCTCGTGCTGCTTTGCGATCTTCTCCTCGCCGCCGCCCTCCCTGATCTTCGCGCGGCGCTCCTCGAGGTCCTCGACGAGGGGGCGCAGGAGCGAGACGGTGGGCTCAGGCGTCCTAGCCCCAGGCGTGTCAGCCCGCGTGGGCGTTGCCTCGGCGCTCATCGACGTTCAACGGCCTTTCCACTGTGGGTCGCGCTTCTCGAAGAACGCGGTGACGCCCTCGACGATGTCCTCGGTGGAGAGCGCCAAGGTGAGCTGCGCGCGGAGGTAGTCGAGCGCGTCGTCGAACGGCATGTCCAGCTGGCGGCGCATCGCCTCCTTGCCGAGGCGCATGATCACCGGCGACTTCCCGGCGAGCTTCTCCGCCCAGTCAGAGACGGCCGCGTCGAACTCCGCGACGGGGACGACCTTGTTGACGATCCCCGCCGCGAGCGCCTCCTGCGCGTTCCAGCGCTCGCCGAGGAGCAGCAACTCGTTCGCCTTCTTACGCGGAACGTTGCGGTAGATCAGGGCCATGATCATGAACGGGAACGTGCCCACGTTGATCTCGGGGGTCCCAAACGTCGCCTTCTCGGAGGCGACGATCAAGTCGCAGGCGAGCGCGATCCCGAGCGCGCCCGCGAGCACGTGGCCGTCCGCGGCGCACACCGTCGGCTTGCCGAGCGCCGCGATCAACTTGAACAGCTCGACGAAGCGCTCGGAGCCGAAGTGCTTGTGCACGAGCGAGGCGTCCCCCCCGAAGCCGCCGAGATTCGCCCCCGAGGAGAACACCTTCTCGTGCGAGGACGCGAGCACCACGCAGCGCACCGCGTCGTCGTCGCGGGCGCGCTCGAAGGCCGCGATCAGGCCCAGGAGCAGCTCGGCGGACAGCGCGTTACGCGTGTCGGGGTCGTTCAGGGTGATCGTCGCCACACCGGAGGAGGCGTGCGTGTAGAGGACCGAGTCGGTGGCCATCTCGCCATCCTAACCGCATCGACGCCAGGCGGGAAGTAAGCAGCTCTACTGTTTACTTTCCCCCCGTCCTGCGTTAGCCTCTGGTTTACGGTGCCGCGCGCCGGCCCGGCCCTCGCGCCGGCCGTCGTGGATGGGGCGCCGGAGCCTCGACCCCGCACCCGAGCACAAAGGAGACAGCACCCAAGATGGCCGCCACCGCCGAGAGCGTGCGCAAGCCTGACTTCCAGGCGAGCCGCAAGCACTTCATCTTCACCGACGAGCACGAAGCGCTGCGCGAGTCGATCAGGAACTTCGCCGTGAAAGAGCTCGCGCCCCACGCGGAGGAATGGGAGGAGACGACGTTCCCCGACTCGGTCTTCCGGCGGATGGGCGAGCTCGGCTTCCTCGGCCTGGACAAGCCGGAGGAGTACGGCGGACAGGGCGGCGACTACTACACCGCGCTCGTGCTCGCCGAGGAGATCTCCAACGCGAACTCCGGCGGCCTGGCGATGGGCGTGGCCGTGCAGACCGACATGGCGATGCCCCCGATCCTCGCCTTCGGCACCGAGGAGCAGAAGCGCGAGTGGGCCGAACCGGCGATTAA
>DASRKZ010000133.1:0-10863 GCA_035648675.1 Solirubrobacteraceae bacterium | reverse complement strand
ACCTCCCACGAGAATTGGGCTTTGACACCCCGTGGGTTCCAGACAGCCGCCGGTGCCCCTCTTTTATCCAGTGTCCAACCAGCCGTCGACGCTACCGCCGGAACTCCTGCAAATCCGGCCAAAACTCCGAAACTCGAGATTCCTGCCAAGTGCCCGAAATCAGAAGAGTCGACGTTCACCTCAGCAGCGACCACAATCTGCTGCTCGGTCGCGGCCGCCTGCGCGTTATAGCCCTGCATGTACCCGCGTGGCGTCTTCACATTCTTCGAGTCAGGATCGGTCACGTTGACCTTCCCAGCCGGCGTCTCGGGCGGTGCATATGGAGTCGGAGCAGCCCCGAGTCGCTTTCCGTCGCTTGCGCGCCCGTGCACCCGGTAAGCCTCATAGGCATCATTCGCGCGCTGCTCGACAGCGAGATCCTCCTCCAGCCGGCGCTTTGACTGGGAAAGGCGCTCAGGACGCGAACGCGGAATCGGCTTGGCCTCGATGGCACGCTTCTCATCAAGGCGACGTTTAGCCTCGCGCAACCAACCACGCCGGCCCTGCTCGGTGGAAAGCTCCGGCGGCAGCTCATCTCCGCGCTTCTCCCCATACTGCTCGTCCTCTTCACGATCGACTGCATCGGCCTCGGCAAGGATCTCCCTGGCGATCTGCTCATAGTCACGCGCCGCGTGCTGGGAAGCGTTCGCGCGGATCTTCGTCCCATCGATCGCGATCACTCCGACCTTCACCAGTCCAGCCTGTGCACACAACCCCAACACCTGACCGAACAGATCAGCCAGCGCCGTCTCATGGCGCTGGCGAAAGCGCGCGATCGTCGTGTGATCCGGGCGCTGATTCGCCGCGATCACACGGTAAGCGACGTTCTCCACACACTCGCGCTCGATCACCCGAGAAGAGCGCTGTCCCATGCAGTATGCGTAGAGCAGCAGCGCCAGGCCATCATCCCCGGCTCGTGCGCCGCACGACCGTGACCATCCCCACGATAAGCGCCATAGAACGCCGACAGATCCATCTCCTCGGTGCTCGCCAGCACGAACCACGCCAAGTGATCCTCCGGCAACCACTCCTTCAAACTCGGCGGCAACAACAGATCCTGCTCACGGTCACAAGCTATGAAGTTCTGGGGCATACCGACATCCTCTTAAACCCGCCGGACGGCACCCCTTTACGCAACAGCCACGACGAGCTGCAGGCGCCCGACCGAAGATCGACACACGCCCGCTTGCGCCGAGCGACGCAAGAGCGCTCGCCTCACCGTGACTCGGACCCGGTCATCGACGACTTTTGGGCGTGCCGGCCGAGGATCGGCACATGCTCGCTTGCGCCGGGCGACTCGGAGCGCTCGCCTCGCTGCGCCTCAAACCTGGTGTTCTGGGACGCCTCGTAACCAGGAGTGCGGATCAGTGGCCCGCTCCGAGCGTCTTGCGTAGACCTGCGAGCGCGCGGGCGCCGACGCGGTTGAAAGCGACCCGGAGCAGTGGGTCGGCGAGCTTGAGCGGCCCCTTCAATGCGAGATCCGCGTCGTAGGTGATGCGTGTGCCCTGCTCGGAGGGCTCGAAGGTGATCCGGTCCAGCGAGACGACGGCCGGGCTCTCGCCGCGAAACGTGACGGCGTTTGGCGGGTCGTACTCGACGATGCGGTAGGTGAGGGGTGTCTTTCGGTGAAGGAAGCTGGCCAGGAGCCGGAACTCGGTTCCCTCGTGGACTGGTGCGTCGCCGAGGCGCTCGGCTTCGATGACGCCCGGGTCCCACTCCTGGGTGCTCGAGAAGTCGCTCAGGTAGGCGAACATCTCATCGGGCGGACGTGGCGTGTCGAGGCTTGCGTTGTAGTGAGCCATCGGGTTCTCCTTATTGGTTTGAGTAGGGGTTGGCGGGAGGCGGTGTCTCGTGCCAGCCGCTGAGGCGCTCGCACTCGGCCCATAGCCGCTCGTGGTCCTGGGGCGTCTGCTTGGTCCACGGCACGCGGTGAGTTGGGCGCTGCCGGCGGTCATGCCAGAAGCCGCCGGAGCTGCGCGCCGGCACGGGAGAGGCGCCGAGCCAGACGATCGTGTCGGCGCCTTCTTGGGGTGTGCGCAGCAGTCGTTTTGTCAGACTGTGGAAGCGCGGTAGCGAGGACTTTAGGCCCGGGGTGTCCGCCCAGCCCGGGTGCATTGCGTGAACAACGACGCCGGTGCCCCGCAACCTTTCTGCCCACAGTTCGGTCAGGATGACCTGGGCGCGCTTGGTGCGCGCGTAGGCGGCCGGACCGTCAAAGTCCTCATGAGCCATCTGCAGGTCGTCGAGGTGGATTCGTTGCGTATACATGCCGCCCGAGGACACATTGACGATGCGGGCAGGCTTGCTCTGCTCGAGCAGCGGGACGAGTAGGTTGGTCAGCAGGAACGGTCCGAGGACGTTGGTCGCGAAGGTCAGCTCGATGCCGTCGACCGAGAGCGTCCGCTCGCCCGCCATCGCACCGGCGTTGTTGACGAGCACGTCGAGGCGCGGCGTCTGCGCGCTGAAACGCTCGGCGAACTGTCGCACGGCTTCCAGGTCGCTGAGGTCGCAGAGGCGGACCTGAACGTCGCTGTTGGGAGACCGTGCCACGATCTGCGCGCGTGCGCGCTCGCCGCGCTGCTCGCTGCGGACCGCCAACCGGACCGTGGCGCCGAGACGCGCGAAGCCCTCGGCGGCAGCGAGGCCGAGACCCGAGGTCCCACCGGTGACGAGCACGACCTTCCCGTCCATCGGCTGCATCTCGGCAGCGCTCCACATGCCTCTGCGCATGCGATAGCCGACGCGGGTATAGCCCGCGAGGATGGTGCGGTCGAGGATCGTGTCGAGCAGCGGGCCGATCATGCTGGCGATCCGGGGTCTTGGGGCGGATACCGCACACGGCAAGCATGACGCATCGGCCGCCTCGCCCCCGTCCCTCCCCTGCGCCGTAGACGGAATAGTGCTATGTAGATGATCCTGGAAATGTTTGATGTCGTAGAACAAGCATGAGGATCGCGATCGTCGGTGCGGGAGTCTCCGGGCTCGTATGCGCGCATCTGCTGCACCGCGATCACGAGCTGGTCGTGTTCGAGGCGAGCGAGGAGGCGGGAGGGCACGCCAATACGGTGCATGTCGAGACAGACACGGGGGCCTACGATCTCGATACGGGCTTTGTCGTCTTCAACGACCGCAACTATCCCGGGTTCGAACGCTTGCTGGGCGAGCTTGGCGTGGCGACTCAGCCGTCGCAGATGAGCTTCGGGGTGAGCGACGGCGTGGACTTCGAGTACAGCGGGGCCTCACCGAACGGCCTGTTCGCGACTCGCGGCAATATGTTCGCGCCGTCCTTTCACCGGATGATCGCCGACCTGATCCGCTTCAACCGGGACGCCCGTCGGCTGCTCTGCAGCGAGGAGGACCCGCCGCTGGGAGAATGGCTTTCACAGCAGCGCTATTCGCGTATGTTCGTGGAGCGGCTGATCGTCCCGCAGGCGTCGGCTGTGTGGTCCGCAAACCCTGCGCAGATGTTGTCTTTCCCCGCGCGCTTCCTGATCGAGTTCTTCGAGAATCACGGGATACTTGGATTCCGCGACCGGCCACACTGGCGGACGATCACCGGTGGATCGCACAATTATGTATACGCGCTCATTCGGCCCTGGCGCGAGCATCTCAGGCTTTCGACACCGGTGACGGAGGTATCTCGTCATCCTGGTCATGTCATGGTGTCCTCGCGTGGCTGCGAGCCGGAGCGTTTCGACGCGGTCGTGATCGCGACGCATTCCGACCAAGCGCTCGCGCTGCTGGCCGATCCGGGCGAGCGCGAGCGCGAGCTGCTCGGGGCTATTCCCTATCAACAGAACGAGGTGGTCCTCCACACCGACCGCTCGCTGCTCCCACGGCGCCGGCGCGCGTGGGCGAGCTGGAACCTCCATCTCGGTAACGGTTCGCACGGGCGATGCACGGCGACTTACCACATGAACCGTCTGCAGTCGTTGAGCGCCGACCGCGAGTTCTGCGTCACGCTCAACCGCACAGCGGCGATCGACCCGGGGCAGATCATCTGGAAGACGCGGTATGCGCACCCCGTCTACACCCCCGCAGGTGTCGCCGCGCAGGCACGCCACCACGAGATCAGCGGGCGCAATCGCACGCACTACTGCGGCGCCTACTGGGGATGGGGCTTCCACGAGGACGGTGTCAGCAGCGCGCTGCGGGTGGTGCGCGAGCTCGATCTGCGGCGAGCGGAGCCGGTGAGCTTATGACGGCCAGCGCGATCTACGAGGGCACGATCCGTCACCGTCGCTTCGGTGTGCGCCCCCACGAGCTCCGCCACCGCTTGGCGCTTTTGTATATCGATCTGGAGGAGCTGGACGGCCTGCTCGGCGGCCGGCTCATCGCCGGCCGCCCGGGCCTCGTGCGCTTCCGCCGGGCCGACTACCTCGGCGATCCGAAGATTGGGCTTGCGGATGCCGTGCGCATGCTCCTCGAGCGCCACACGGGCAGCGCGCCCGCTGGTCCGATCCGTCTGCTCGCGCATCTGCGAACGTTTGGACACTGCTTCAACCCGGTGAGCTTCTACTACTGCTTCACCGCGCAAGAGCGCCTCGACGCGGTGGTCGCCGAGGTGACGAATACGCCGTGGGGAGAGCGACACGCCTACGTGCTCGCGCGGACGGGCGAGGGCCCGACTCTGACTGCCGGCTTTGCGAAGGCGCTGCACGTATCGCCGTTCATGGGGATGGAGCAGCGCTACACCATGCGCGTGTCCTCACCCGGCCAAACGCTGGCGGTCAACATCGAGAGCCACGAGTCTGGAGCGCTCGCGTTCGACGCGATGCTCGCACTGCGTCGCGCGCCGCTGAGCAGCGGCGGTCTGGCTCGCCTCACCGCGCGCTACCCGGCGGCGACGCTGCGCGTGCTCACCCTCATATATTCTCACGCGCTCGCCCTGAAGCTCAAGGGCGTGCCACTTCACCCCCATCCCGGGGAGCCGGCGTGACGATGGTGCAGCGCATCGCGCGGCGAGTCGTGCTCAGCCTGCTGGAGCGCATGCGCGCGGGCCAGCTGACGATCCTCGAGGGCGAGCGAGCACTGGTGCTGGGTCACGGCAGTCCGCGGGCGACGGTACGGGTCAACTCGCCACGGCTCTGGCCGCGGCTGCTGCACGGCAGCCGCGGAATGGCCGAGGCATACATGCAGGGGCTGTGGGAGTCCTCGGACCTGACGGCCGTTGTGCGCGTGGCCGCGCACAACACGAGAAGCCTCGATGAGTGGCGTCGTCGCGTTGCGCCGGCACGGGTCCCGCTGCAGGCCGCACGGGGGATCCGCGCACGCAACACTCCCGCGCGCAGCCGCCGTGACATCGCGGCCCACTACGACCTCGGGAACGAGCTCTTCGCGTTGATGCTCGACGAGACGATGATGTACTCCTCCGCCTACTTCCCGAGCCGGGGGATGACGCTCGCGCAGGCCTCGAGGGCCAAGCTCGAGCTGGTGTGTCGCAAGCTCGATCTGCGAGCCGGCGACCACGTGCTGGAGATCGGCACGGGATGGGGCGGTCTCGCCGTCCACGCCGCGAAAACGAGGGGCTGCCAGGTCACGACCACCACGATCTCGCGCGAGCAGTGCGAGCACGCCCGTCAATGGGTGCAAGCGGCCGGGGTCGCCGATCGAGTCACGGTGATCTGCGAGGACTATCGCGACCTGCGCGGACGCTACGAGAAGCTCGTCACCATCGAGATGATCGAGGCCGTCGGGTATCGCGACTTCGACACGTTCTTTGCGCGCTGCTCGAACCTTCTCACCGACAACGGGCGAATGCTGCTTCAGGCGATCGTCGTCGACGATCGAGCCTACGAGGTTGAGAAGGCCTCGCGGAGCTTCATTCGCACCCACATCTTCCCCAATGGCTGTCTGCCCTCGCTCGCGGTGATCGCGGGCTGCGTCGCTCGGTGCACCGACATGCGAACCGTCGGACTCAAGGATCTGACTCCGCATTACGCCGAGACGCTGCGGCGCTGGCGCGCTAACTTCGAGGGGGCGACCCCGCGCCTGGAGGATCTCGGTTACGACGAGCGCTTTCGGCGGCTGTGGCGGATGTATCTCGCCTACTGCGAGGCCGGTTTCGCCGAGCGGCGGATCGGCGTCGTGCAGATGATGCTGGCCAAGCCGGGGTGGCGCCGATACGCCGGTGTGACAAGCGCGCACGAGGCGCCACGGGCGCTGGCTTCCTGAACATGGTTCGCGCGCTCGTCACCGGAGCCTCCGGCTACGTCGGCAGCCGGCTGGTGCGCGAGCTTCACGCGCTCGGCGAGCCGGTGGGATGCGTTGTGCGTGACCCGAGTCGGGTCAGCTTCGAGGAAGCGGTCACGGTGCATCGCGCCGACATGCTCGACCCGAGCTCCCTTGACGCGATCGGCGAGGGCTATACGACGGCCTACTATCTCGTCCACTCGATGGGTCGCGGCGGCGACTCCGACTACGAGCAACGCGACGCCGTCGCCGCCTCCAACTTCGCTCGCTTCGCGATCGCCACGGGCATCGAGCGGATCGTCTACCTCGGCGGCCTCGGCGATCGTCCCGCATCCCAGCATCTGCGATCGCGCCTGCGCGTTGGGGAGATCCTGCACGATGAGGGACCATCGCTGAGTTGGTTTCGCGCCGGCATGGTGGTGGGGGCCGGATCGGAGAGCTACCGAACGCTGCGCTCGCTGGTCGAGCGCCTGCCCGTGATGCTCGCACCATCGTGGCTCTCCACACCCACCCAGGCAATCGGCATCTACGATGTGCTGCGATACCTCATCGAGGCTCCTCGGATTCCACAGACGCGCTCCCGCGAGATCCAGATCGGATCGGCCGAGATACTCACATACGGCGAGATGCTCGATCGGATGGCCGATGCGCTGGGACTGCGCCGCCGCCCACGCATCCCCGTGCCGCTGCTGACACCCTGGCTCTCCTCCCACTGGATCGGGCTCATCACACCCGTCGACGCCGGCGTCGCCAGACCGTTGATCGAGGGGCTCTCCACCGACACGACCGTAACCGACCCGTCAGGGATGGCGCTGTTCGACTTCCAACCCAGATCCTTCGAGCAGGCGCTACGCGAGGCCCTCGCCGAGGAGACCGAGCTCCGCCAGCTCACGACCCCGCCGTAGCCTCTACTGCGGCCAATCTGGTCGTCTGCGCAGACTGCATTCGCGCGCTCGCCTTCAAATCTAAGGAGGCATATCGGCTGAGCCTCGCGAGACGCCTGGATCGGACGACGAGTAGTAGCGGGGACCAACGCTGACCCTGCGCTTGCTCTCGCTGTCAAGCGGCAGCCTGTCGGCTGAGGTTCCGCCCAGTAGCACGTTTCGCCGGGGAACGGCCTCCGGTGGTTAGCGGCTGGCGCAGCGTCGGGTCGGGAGCGCAGCCAGGGGGTTATCAGAGCCTATAGGCCATTATCAAGTTTTCTTGATAGCGCCTTATACTTCCTGATAGCTCTGCTACCTTGCATCCGTGGACCCTCTCGCAAACCCCTATTCGATGAGCGCCGGCAACCCTCCGCGCGCCCTGACCGGCCGAGAGACGCAGAAGCAGCAATTCAGGACCATGCTCGGTCGCCTCGCCCGCGAGATGAACGAGCCGAGCATGATTGTCTTTGGTCTGCGCGGAGTAGGCAAGACGGTTCTGCTGCTGGAGTTCGAGAGCATCGCGGACGCCTCGGGATGGACGGCGCCCGACCCGATCGAGATCCGCTCGGACACAGACTTTCGTGCCGAGCTCGCCGACGCCGCCTACCAGGCGCTGCTGCGTCTCGACCGTCGCCGTGCGCTCGGCGACCGGCTCAAAACCTTCACCCGTCTACTGAGCGGCTTCAAGGTCGGCGCGAGCATCGAGGGCAGCGTCGAGTTCTCGTTCGACCCGAGCGCGGTAGGCGGCGGCTCAGGCAACCTCGAGCGCGACCTGACCCACCTGTTCGTGGAGCTTGGCGACACGGCGCGGGCGCACGAGACCGGCGTCGTGTTCCTGATTGACGAGATGCAGTTCCTCAAGCGCGAAGAGATGGAGGCGGTGGCCGCCGCCATGCACCGGATGTCCCAAAAGCAGCTGCCCATCGCATTGGCCGGCGCAGGCCTTCCCCAGCTTCCCGGCCTGATGGTGGACGCCAAGTCCTATGCCGAGCGTCTGTTCTCCTACCCGGAGATCGGACCGCTGAGCCCCGACGCCGCGCGCCAGGCGCTGTTCGAGCCCGCCCAAGCAGAGGGCGTCGACTTTGAGGATGACGCGTTGGCGCGAATCGTTGAGCTCTCGGGCTGCTACGCCGCGTTTGTTCAGGCTTACGGCAAGGAGACGTGGAACATGGCGCCGGGCTCACCGATCACCCTTGCCGACGTGCAGGCCGCCGAACCGGTCGTCCAGGCGAAGCTCGACGAGGAGTTCTTCCATGTCCGCTTCGAGAAGGCCACGCCCGCCGAGCGACGCTACATGGCCGCGATGGCGGACCTCGGCGACGGCCCCTACAAAACGGGGGACGTCGCCGGGCGCCTCGGCGGTCGGGCAAGCTCATCCTCTGTGCACCGAGACAGCCTCATCAAGAAGGGCCTGATCTTCAGCCCCGACCACGGAGAGGTCAATTTCACGGTGCCGCACTTCTCCCCGTTCATGCGCAGGCGCTACCCGCTTTAGCCTCGCGGTGGGCGAGCACCAGCAAGGGGCACAGCGCCTTCATAGGTCCGTTTGGTCTTGCGCTTGCCATCGCTGACGGTCGTGGTCTTTGTGATCGTGGCGATGCCGATAGCCTGGCACGCTGGCTGCCAGACACGCGATCGCCAGTCGCGCCAGTCGTGATCGCACCAGGGTGTGCCATCCGGGCGTGCGAAGACCAAACCCTCCGGGTTGCCGCACGCCAGCTGGTATTCGCGTAGATCGGCGCAGTTCCATTGCACCGAGCCGTCCCGCGATGTGCTTGCTCCAAAGGCTGCGGTACTTCCTGGCGGTGTTCCTTTCCAGGCGACTTTCGACATACAGACGCCAGAACTCCTCCATGGACGCGCTCTTACCAGCTGAGCTACGTCGGCACGGCCCGCATGGTATCGCTGTGGCTGCCCTGGCTGCTGATAGCCCGGCTGCAGGGTGGAGTGCCGTTTGCATACCTGCGCAGGACCATGCTAGCTTCTACATAGAAAGCTATGTAGAAGGAGCTTGAGCATGGCCCGTGCGAGCGCAGGAAAGCAGATGTCGGGATCAGCGACGCGCGGCCGTGCGTCAGGTCGTACCGCTGACGCGCCGTGGGGTCCGACGGAGATTCAGCGCGACTACCGGACGCTGCTTGACCGGGCGAAGGACTCACCCCAGGAAGTCCTCGACGCCGATGGCGAGCTGCTGGTCATCCAGACCAAGGGCGTCGCGGATTTTCAGCGGCGGTTGCAGGCGCAGGTCGCCGAGACGGCTCGTTTCCTGGCGGTCTACAACGAGCATCGCGAGGTACCGCCGTCGGAGTGGGCGATGCAGACTGGATACCCGTGGCTGGCCGCATTCTCGGGCGATGAGGTCGGGGAGTTCGCTCGCGAGCTGGTGGCCGATACGTTCGATGCTGCCCAGAGAGGCACGTTGGAGCACCTGGAGGGCAATCTGCGGGCGTGGGACTCAACCGCGGGGGTCTATGGGCAGCCGTCCGCGATGCGGACGCTGCTATCGCAGGTTGACCTTGACAGGATCGTCGAGGTTCTGCCCCCATCGGAGGAGCAGGTCCTGGCGGCCCAAGCGTGACCCGAGAGGTCCACGCGCCGAAGGGGCGCTACTCCGGGCGCCACAAGGTCTACTGCAGCGTCTATCGCGACTGGAACACGCTGTGCCAGAACCGTCCCGGGCCGATGCGCCGCTGCTACATCGAGCTCGCGGACAACCCCTTCCCTTCAATGCAAACCAACCGCCACCACCAGCTCAAGGGCAAGCTCAAGGGCTTTTGGGAGTACGAGGTCTACGCAGGCGCAGGCGTGCGCTACAAGCGCGGCCCCGACGATCGCATCGTGGTCCTCGTGATCTACGCCGGACCCGCCCCGCCAGACACCCACTGATCGCTGTTTACGTAAAGTCGACTCAAGGGTGGCACGACGGGACGCACGACCTCGAACCATGGACCAGCTACTTCCTTGGCATCCTGATCGCCGCATACGGCGAATTCGAGAGCCGAGCGACCCTGCTGGCCGGACGAGGATCCAAGAAGGCGCTGATCACGACCTTCATCGACTCGCTGCTGACCGACGAGTTCAACGTCGCAGCCGTCCGCCACGCGGCCCCCGGCGTCAGCGACGGGTACATCAACAAGGTGCTGGGTGAGCTGAAGAAGGCAGGGCGCATCGAACCGCTGGGAACCGGACGCAGCGCCCGGTGGCGCCGCCTACACCCAGGCCCGTAGCCAGCCGGCCACGGCGCTAAACACGCTCCTTCTTGCCTAAACGTACTACTAAAAGCCTGGTCAGAGCAGGTTTCAGTCTCGGCGCATGGTGTCGGCGAGCCCAACGGCGGCTGGGCAGACCGGGGATACCGCGAACGGCGCCACCCCGTCTAATCATTCAGATGCCGGCGGTAGATCGCCTCCGCCCGATCGGCCCATTCCCCGGGCAGCTCGCTGCGCAGCTCTGCAATGAAGATGTCGCTCTCCTCGGGCTCGGTCGCGGGAAGCGCGGCAAGGAATTGCTCTGCCTCCGCGGTCACCCACCCTGCAAGCTCCGGTGCCTGCTGCTCGGCCAGCTCGACTAGTAGTGCTTTGTTAAGTTCTGGGTAGGTGTTGTTGGCTGGGCGGCGAATCCTTTTTGCGTCTGTCAATTCTTGACGCGAGGAGGCATGATGGTTGCTGTGGCGGTGGCTGATGCGGATGAGGTGGTGGGTGTTGATCCT
>DASRKZ010000132.1:0-7205 GCA_035648675.1 Solirubrobacteraceae bacterium | reverse complement strand
ATGGGTTTACACCCACCGGATTCGGGGTCGCCGCCAACCCTCCTTGCGCCCGCTCAACCACTCAGACGACGCTCGCCAACACCACCCACCACGACCATCACCCGAGCACCCTCAAACCCCCGAAAACCCCGAAACTCGAGGCAGCATGGTTCCTTCGGTGAAGTGTTGTCGGAGCGCCCGCCGATCAGCGCGACGTTGCCGTTGGCGGAGAGTGCGACGCTGCTGCCGAACGAGCCCGCGCCGATCTCTCCGCTTCCTGTGAGCTGTGTGCCCTGCTGGGTCCATGTCGCGCCCGAACGCGTGAAAACCCACACCGCACCGACTCGTCCGTTTTCGTCAGGGGCGCCGACCAGCGCGGTGTTGCCGTCCGAGGACAGCGCCACGCTGTGGCCGAATTCGCCTTCTTCGGGGCTCACCCTGCTGCCGGTGAGCCTTACGCCCCCATGGATGAGCGGGTCGAGTCGTGGTGAGTAAACGGCACCCCGATCATCCGCGGCAACGCGAGCGGCCACCGCGTCTCCAACGGGTGCAGCCCAAAATGCCGCGACAGTCCATACACAGACGCTCTCTCCACAGCCTGCGACCACCACAGCCAGCGAAATGCAGCCAGCGAGAGCGAGCTTCCTCATTTCCTGTCCCGGTTTCTCAGCTACGTAATGCACTCGTGCCTCCAGACACACTACGCTCGAACGTAGCTCCCCGTCACAGTCCGGGCCTACCGCCCCCTCTCTGGCCGGTTTGACGACGGTGGGCACCGCACGGCCACTCTAACGCGCCGCGCGAGCCACTCACGGACTCTTCCGGTGGTGGGCGTGCCGCCACGGATGCTTGCCTACTGCGCGGTAGTCGAGCTTATGGATTGGGTGTTGGCTGCCGATCTGTTGAGTTGCTATGTCTCCTCAACGCTCGAGCCCGGGAATGGATGAGATACGTGTCCCGCTGCCGCCGTCCCCTTCAGTGGATGAGCCTGCGGAGGATCTCCGTCGTCTCGGCGAGGCGCTGAACGCTCGCGCCACAGATGTGCTCGCTGGAACGGTCGCTCGAACCCGAGCATCGAAGCACGTTCTCGACGCGGCCGTCGAGGAAAGCTTCGAGCGCGTCGGTATGGCTTCGACGGCGGCTGTGGCCAGCTGGATGGCGGGGCAAGGCCTGGAGGCGGCTCGCGAGGTCGGCATGGAGACCTGGCACATCTTTGGTCAGCTCGCCGCTGATCGGGTCGCGCCGCTGAACGAGGTCCTCAAGCGTTGTTTGCGCTGGCGTGATGCCGCGGCCGATGTGCTGCACGAGAGCGCGAAAGAGCTGGGCGTCGGAGCGGAGGTGCTCTCTCTGGCGCTCGCCGCGTTGCAGCGCACTCTGGACATCACACTTATCCAGGTAGGCGAGTTCTTTGAGTCAGAGCGCCACCGCGCGGATGAGCAGCTCGCGTTCCTGGCGACTCACGACCCGTTGACAGGGTTGCCGAACCGGACGTTGATCTTGGATCGTGTCGAGCAGATGCTGGCGCGCTCGCGTCGCAGCCAGTCGCCGGTGGCTGCGCTGTTCGTCGACCTGGATAACTTCAAGTCCATCAATGACACGCTCGGTCATGGCGCCGGCGATGAGCTCCTGCAAGCGGTTGCCGCGAGACTCGACGGTGTCGTGCGGGCCACCGATGCGCTTGGGCGTCTCGGCGGGGACGAGTTCGTCGTGGTCTCCGAGGAGCTCTCGCTGGGAGAGGGCCCCGAGCTGATCGCCGAACGGCTGCTGGAAGCGCTCAAGCCCCCGTTCAAGCTCGGCGCGGAGGGCGAGACTCGCGTGAGCGTGACTGCGAGCATCGGGATCGCGACGGGAGAGCACACTTCGGCCGAGGAGCTCCTGCGCGACGCGGACATCGCGATGTATCGAGCGAAGTGGGACGGTAAGAATCGCCACGTCGTGTTCGAGACGGGGATGCAGGACACCGTGCAGACCCGCATGGAGCTCGAGATGGACCTCCGCGAAGCGCTCGAGAAGGACGAGTTCTTCCTCGCCTACCAGCCCACGATCGACCTGCGGGATATGAGCCCCAACGGAGTCGAGGCCCTGATCCGCTGGAAGCACCCGACGCGCGGCGTCGTCCAACCCGACGACTTCATCCCACTGCTCGAGGAGATCGGGCTGATCACAGAGGTCGGGAAGTGGGTTCTGGAGGAGGCCTGCTCTCAGGGCGCCACGTGGCGTCAGGCTGGGTATCCGATCGGCATCGCCGTCAACGTCTCCGGACGCCAGCTCGACACCGATCAGCTGATAGTCGACGTGGAAGAAGCTCTTTCCCACAGCGGCTTGGATCCAGCGGCGCTGACGATCGAGATCACAGAGACCACTTTGATGCGGAATATCGAGGAGACCGCGCGGCGGCTCACTGAAGTCAAGGCGCTCGGCGTGCGGATCGCGATCGACGACTTCGGTACCGGCTACTCATCGCTGGCTCACCTGCAACGGTTCCCGGTCGACGCGCTAAAGATCGACCGGTCGTTCATCCTGGGCCTCGAGCACAACCAGGAGGGCGAGACGTTGATCCGCACGCTGGTGCAGCTCGGCAAGTCGCTCGCGATCGAGACCTTCGCGGAGGGCATCGAGCAACAGCAGGAGCTCTCCCTGCTCAGGGGCGAGGATTGCGACAGCGGGCCGGGCTTCCTGTTCGCCCGTCCCCTCGACGTAGCCGCTACCGAGGCATTCCTGCGGAACTGGGCGGAGAACACCACTCCCGCCCTGGTGCAAACGCCACAGCACTCCTAGAGCGCGGCCCCGTCATCGACCTGCCGCGTGTGCTCAGACGGGTGTGGCTGTGGCCTTGGCGCGCTTGGCCGCATACATGGCCCGGTCGGCCTCGACGAGCACCTGCTCGGCGCTGAGGGTCTGTTGATCGATCATCGCGACACCAACGCTGCCGGAGGGATGAACCACGCTGTCGCCGACATCGACGCTGCACGCGGCGATCACGCGGGTGAGGCTCTCCGCGACGAGGGTCGTGCCGTGCTCGTCGGCGTGTGGCAGCAGCACCGCGAACTCGTCTCCTCCCAGACGGGCCACGAGGTCTGTTTCCCGCAGGCGCCGTGTCAGTGCCGTAGCGACGGCTTGCAGCGCGTCGTCGCCGACCTTGTGGCCATGCAGATCGTTGATCTGCTTGAAGGCGTCGAGGTCGACCACCATCACGGCGGCGCACTCGCCATAGCGTCGGGAGCGAGCGACCTGTAGCTGGAGGTCGTGCTCGAAGAGCCTGCGGTTGCGAAGCCCGGTAAGGGGGTCGTGGTCGGCGAGATGGCGCAGATACTCCTCCAAGAGCTTGCGCTCGGAGATGTCCTGCAGCTGAGCGATGAAGTGCACAGGCGCGGCCTCCCCGTCACGTACGAGCGACATCGACAGGATCGCCGACAGGGTCTCGCCCGCGGCGTTGAAGTAGCGCTTCTCGATCTGAAACGCAGGAATCGCACCGGTCAGCAACTGCGCGTGCTGCGCCAGATCGTTATCCACGTCATCGGGATGCGTGATCTCGGCAAACCGCTGGCCGATGAGCTCCTCGGTGGTGTAGCCCGTGATCTCGCACAGCGCGCGATTGACGAGCGTCCAGCGTCCCTCCAAGTCGAGCAACCCCATCCCGATCGGGGCCCGTTCGAAGACCTGCTCAAAGTCATCGTGGGACGATCTTGCAATCTCGTCCGCCGCCCGGCGTGCGGTGATATCGAGAATCACGGCCACGCCGCCGGCGACGGGGGAACCTCGGCCCGCACCAGCAGGAATGTCCTGGAGGGGCAGCGGTCCCACGTCGATCATCAGCGTCCGGCGGTCATCGGCGATCTCCCTCGAGCGCGTCTCGCCCTCGAGCGCCGAACGGCACAGCGGCTCGATCAGCTTCCACAAGCCTTCCGGGAACGCGTCCCCGACGAACGCTCCGGCACAGCAGGCAGCCGACTCGCTGCCCGCATCGTGCTGAAACGTCTCGCCAGCCGCCAGGATGAAGCGAAGCTCGCGATCGAAGACGAGCATCCTCGCCCCCGGCAGCTCGTGGAGAGCCGCCACCGCGGCACCCTCGGCACTCACAGCCACCCGATCAGGGTCGACACTCGACTCAATAGACATCATCCCAAATATCGGCTATCGCAACGGATCACTTGACGACAGGGCCGACACAGCAGCCATAGGTGCGGCTAATCGGCGCCGAGCACCTTGAAGTCCTGGTTGACGAAGATGTGGTGCGGCCAGTTGACGCCGATGTTGTGGACCTCGTACTCGCCGTTGCTCAGCTTCACAACACGGGAGCGCAGCGTGGCAGTGCTGCTTGCCTGTGGGTTTCGGCTCGATCTCGCTGCGCGCGCCTACGCAGCGGTCGCGCACTACGTCGTCGGATTCGCCCTGCAGCAGCACGCTCCGGGAGCCCCGCAACCAGAGGACGCGGCGAAGCTGCGCGATTTCTACCGTGCTCTCGACGCAGAGACCTACCCCGCCACCGTCGCCGCGGCCGACGAGCTCACGAGCGTGCCGCTCAGTGAGGAGTTCCGATTCGGGCTGCAGCTCGTGCTCGACGGATCGAGCGTGCCCGAAAGGCGGCCGCCCAAGAGCCACGCCGTGGCGCCAGAGGCAGTTGAGCTGTGGCCAACCTGCACCGGTATGGTGGTGTCTAGACGATGATGAGCGCGCGCCGGATAACGCGCAGGTCGCTGCTGGCCGCCTCCGCCGGCGCGGTGGGCAGCGGGTTGCTGGCGCCGCGCGCGGCGCTAGCGCTTCTCGGCGGCCCGCCGTCTGCGACTCTCGCGCGGCGCTGGCTTGGGATCCTCACACCGCAGGGTGCGACCATCGAGCTTGGGCACCCTGCGGATCTCGTGGGTCTCGAGTGGCAGGCGCCCGCCCAGGCGGGTATCTGGCTGCGCTTCCGTGGCCGAGACGGCCGGTGGAGCGGCTGGGTCTCAGCGGGGTGCAACGGTCACGGACCGGAAGCGCGCCCCGCGACAGACCGGCACGTGGGGGAGCCCATATGGACGGGCGGAACCACATCGGTGCAGGTTCGCGCCACGCGAACGCTGAGCGGCGTGCAACTGCACCTCGTCAACGTCAGTGGTGGCGTGGGAGCCGGGCACGCGAGTAGCGCCGTGCCACTGGTCTCGATCGCGGGTCTGCCGCTGGCCACGCCAATCCTGCCGGCCGGGCCGGGCCAGCCGCCGATCATCGCCCGCCGGGCGTGGGCCCAGGGAATGTCGGCGCCCGCGGTGACACCCGAATACGGAGCGGTACGGATGGCCTTCGTCCACCACACCGAGAACCCCAACGGCTACGCGGCCGGCGAAGTGCCGGCGATGCTGCGAGCGATCTACGTGTTTCACCGCTATGTCAGGGGATGGCACGACATCGGCTACAACTTCGTGATCGACCTTTACGGGCGGATCTTCGAGGCGCGCGCCGGAGGCATCGACGAGCCGGTGGTCGGAGCGCAGGCGGGCGGCTATAACCTGGCCTCCACAGGTATCGCCGTGCTGGGCACGTTCACGGCGGTGCCGATCTCAAAAGCGGCTCGCGGCGCGCTGGAAGCGCTGCTCGCTTGGAAGCTGTCGCTGCATGGAGTCCCGGCACAGGGCAGCGTGACCGTGAGAGTGAACCCGGAGGGCGCCTCCTACAGCAAATACCCTGCCAACGCGCGCGTGCCCCTGCCGCGAATCGCGGGTCACCGCGATGCTGACACCACCGAATGTCCCGGCAACGTGCTCTACGGTGAGCTGCCCGCGATCCGCACCGGCGTGCGACGATTGGCGCCGGATCCCACGAGGGCGACCCTCGCGCTCACTGTGCGAGCAGTCGTCCAGGTGCTCTCGGGTGCTCTCAAGCTTCTCGACGGCACCCCGCTCGCCGGTGCGCCCGTCCTGGTCCAGGTGCGTACGGTGAGGCGTAAGGGAGAAGTCGTGAGCGAGCGGACGCTTGGCGAAACCACAACCGACTCGGCGGGTCAATGGGAGCTTTACGCGACGCCGATCAGCCCGGCCGGCGGCGGGATGTGGCTGCGGGCTCTCTGCCCTGGCGGCCCTGGGTTCGGCGCGGGCGTCTCAGACCCGCTGCACGTCCCAGCGGGCGTCTCGCTCACCGCACCCGCAGCGAACCCACCGGCAGCCGCAACCCGGGCTGCGTGAGCGCAGGGCGCCACACGACGCCGGTAGGGTATCCAACTGTGACCACCGTGCTGCTGGTGCTTGAGACCGTGCTCCTGGCGCTCGTTGTCGTGTTCGTTGTGGGTCTTCTGCGAAGTCACGGGGAGATTCTCCGACGGCTCGCAGCCATCGACGGGGGCGGGGCTGAGGGGCGAAGCGTGCCGGAGCGGATGATTGCTACTGGCACCGACTCGTTTGACATCGTGGGCGAGACGCTTACAGGCGACTCGGTCAAGGTCAGGCTCGGGGCCGGCTCGCCGACGACGTTGCTGGCGTTCCTGAGCAGCGGATGTGCCGCGTGCGGACCGCTGTGGGAGAGCCTGGACCAGGATGCTCGGATTCCCGCCGACGCCCGGCTGGTGATTGTGGCCAAGGGCCCAGAGCAGGAGAGCATGACGAGCCTGCGTGAGCTAGCGCCTCGCGCGCGCGAGGTGCTGATGTCAACCGCGGCTTGGGGCGATTACGCCGTCCCGGCGTCGCCGCATTTCGTGCTCGTCGACGGCGGCTCGGGCCAGATCGCCGGCCGCGGGACGGCAGCGAGTTGGGAGCAGATCACCTCGATGGTCGAGCGGGCCGTGTCCGACAGCTCGCAAACCACCACGAACAGAGCTCCGTCCCGCGTACGCACGACGAGCGAGCGCGCCGGGCGAGCCGAGGACGCGCTCGCCGCGGCGGGCATCACTCCGGGTCACGCGAGCCTCTACCCTGCGGGAAACGTGCCGGGCGTCGGTGAGCGGGCGTGAGCGGGCTGGACTTCGCGGTTGTCGGCTGCCTGCTGGCGATCCTCGGCGCCGTCCGGGCGGCGTGGTCGCCCTGAGGCCAGTCGATGCTGGCCAGCATCACTCCGCTCGGTGAGCGGAGCCGCGGATTCTCATGGAACGTGACCGCGACGGCGTTCGCGATCGGCGCGATCGCCGCGGGCGCCGCCGCGGGCGCGAGCGCCGCGGCGATCGGGTCGCTACTCCCGGCTGGCACGGCTTGGCGTGCGATCGCGCTGCTCGTGGCGCTCGGGGTCGCCCTGCTGTACGACGCGACGCCGCTGCGCGGGCGCCT